>NZ_CP039695.1:2187500-2510000 GCF_005145025.1 Novosphingobium sp. EMRT-2
CCGCCCGCACGTCCGATCCGATCGAAAGCGCCATGCCGGCCGTGCCGATCAGGAAGCCGACGAGGAGAGCGCGGAAGAAGTCAGGCGTGAACAGGCCCATGAGGGGATCTCTTGGTAATGGCGGCAAGGCGCCCTGGGAACGTATGTCGATCATGCCCCGTTCTTCGCCGCCGCGCTGTGAAGCGTTACACAGCCGGCGACTTTTTGCGGAGCAACACGGCGCGGCCCACGTAGGGAGCCTTGCCGGCAGGACAAGGGGCATTCGACGATCGACATGGCCGATCCCGCCCAAATGCGACGAACGGAGGATGCGGGAAGCGCGCCTTCAGGCGCGCAGGCTGACCCATACGGGCGCGTGGTCGCTCGCCTTCTCGCGCCCGCGATAGGCCTTGTCGACCCCGGCCGCCACCAGCCGGTCGGCCAGTTCGGGCGAAAGCAGCGCGTGATCGATGCGGAAGCCATGGTCGCGCTGCCACGCGCCGGCCTGATAGTCCCAGAAGGTCCACACCCCGCCGCGCGGGTTGTGCAGGTCGATCGCGTCCGTCCAGCCATCGTTGGTCAGCCGGCGATAGGCATCGCGCGATTCGGGCTGCATCAGCGCGTCGGTGGCCATCGCGCGGACCGAGAACGTGTCCTTGTCCTCGGGAATCACGTTGTAGTCGCCGATCACCAGCGCCGGGATTTCTTGCGCCGCAATCTCGGCCATGCGGGCGCGCAGGCGTTCCATCCAGCGCAGCTTGTAATCGAACTTCGGCCCCGGCTGCGGATTGCCGTTGGGCAGGTAGATGCACACCACGCGCAGCCCGAACACGTCGGCTTCCAGATAGCGCGCGTGTTCGTCGTCCGGATCGCCGGGCAGCCCGCGATGCGCCTCCGCCGGCTTCTCGCCATCCGCCAGGATCGCCACGCCGTTGAAACCCTTCTGGCCGTGCCAGATGGCGTGGTAACCGATCTTTTCGAACTCCGCGGCGGGGAAACCTTCGTCCTGCGTCTTGATCTCCTGCAGGCAGGCGACCGCGGGGCGGGTTTCCTCCAGCCATTCGAGCAGGCGCGGCAGGCGCGCCTTGATGCCGTTGATGTTGAAGCTGGCAACCTTGATCGTGTTCATACCGCGAAAGAGGAGCCGCAACCGCAGCCCGATGCCGCGTTGGGATTGGTCACGCGGAAGGCCGAACCGCCCAGCGATTCGACGTATTCGACCACGCTGCCCGCCAGCAGATCGAGGCTGACCGGATCGACCACCAGCCGCACACCGTCGGTCTCCGCGATCGAATCATCGTCTTGCGCGGCTTCGTCCAGCCCGAAGCGGTACTGGAAGCCCGAACAGCCGCCGCCTTCCACCGAAAGCCGGAGAATGGCGGGCTTGCCCTGCTTCGCGGCGATCGCGGCGACGCGGGTGGCTGCACTGGGTGCAAGCGAGACGGCGGGTTCTGTCATGCCCGACAAGATAGGCATGGTCCGCCCGTCACTCAAGCGGCGCCGTTAGGCCTGCTGGATATAGACCCGCATGGCGTCCGCCTCGGCCTCGATGCGGTCGATGCGGTACTTCACGAGATCGCCGATCGAGACGAAGGCGATCATCCGTCCGTTCTCGACCACCGGCAGATGGCGGAACCGCCGCCGCGTCATCAACGCGAGCGCTTCCATCACCGAGGTTTCCGGCGCGATCGTGATGACCGGCGCGGTCATCACGTCGCGCACTTTCATCCGCAGCGCATCGGCCCCGTGGTTCTGCAGCGAATAGAGCACATCGCGTTCCGAGAAGATGCCGGCCACGCCATCCCCGTCGCCATCCTGCACCGGAAGCGCGCCGATGCGCTTCTTCGCGAGCACTTCAACCGCATCGGCCACGGTATCCTCGGCGTGGCACCGCCACACCTCCGCTCCGCGCCCGGCAATCAGCCTGGCAATGGTCATGACGCTATCCTTCCCCGTTAGGTGCAACCTCTTCCTGATCCGGGCTTGCCGGTCCCCGCCCTGGCTTGCGCCATCGCGGTTCGCTGCCCGTTCGACCGATCATGCCACCATCGCGGTGACAGTAAAGAGCGTTGACGGCGAAAGCGATTGCCAGCCCCTGCCGCGCGGCGCATGGAGAAGCGCGATATGCCCAGAGTATCCCCGCTAGACGACCCCGCGAACGCCCGCTTCGCCTGGGCGCGCTATTTCCGGCTGATGCGCTGGATGGGGCTGGTCACGCTGTGCGTGATCGCGATGGTCGCGACCTATCTCTACGAGTCGGTCGGCTTCGTCTCCATCCATCTCTACATCGCGATCACCCTGGGCATCGGCCTGACGATGATGCTGATGGCGGCGCTGATGGGGCTGGTCTTCCTGTCCAGCGGCACCGGGCACGACGAGGCGATCGAGGACCCGTTCGAACACGACCAGGAGTGGGGCGGATAGGCTTCAGCCCGCCGGCGGGTTGAGCCTGTAATCCTCCACCGGCACCCCGCCGATCAGGTGCTCCTGGAGGATCCGTTCCAGCACCGGCGGCGTGCAGGAATGATACCACACGCCTTCGGGATAGACGACCGCCACCGGCCCCGCGAGGCACACGCGCAGGCATCCCGCCTTGTTACGCAGCACGCCCGACGATCCGCCCAGCTTCAGTTCTCCCAGCCGCTTCTTGAGGAAGGCCCAGCTTTCCTGCCCCACTTCGCGCGGACAGCACTTGTCCTTTTCCGGATCGACGCAGAGGAAGATGTGCCGGCGCGGCGCGAAGCCGCCCAGCTTTTCCAGCGCGATTTCCGCCTGCGCCAGTTCTTCGGGCGAAACGGTCATGCGCGGAGCATCCATTGATCGATCGCGGCACGCGCCGCATCCGGCAGCGGGTGGGGTCGGTCCCCGTCGACGCAGAAGATCACCGTCCGCGCCGTGGCGACGGCGGCATCGCCCTGCATCAGCAATTGCTGCACGGTCCAGCTCGTCCGCCCGAGCGCGACCGCGCCCACGTGGCAGCGCAGCGGCTGCGGATAATGCCCTTGCGCCAGATAGTCGATCGAAACGCTCGCCACCATCGCGCGCAGCGGCCGGATCACGGTGCGGAAGCCCAGCGCCTCGTTGAAGCGCACGCGCGCATCCTCCAGCACCGCCGCGATGGCCACGTTGTTGATGTGGTCGTTGGGATCGAGATCGGCGAAGCGGGTCGTGATTTCGAGGTCGAACGGATAGCGCGCGGCATCAAGCAGCGCCGGATCGGGTTTTGCCATTGTTCAGTCCGCCTTGCTGCCGCCCATTGCGCCACCGTGATGCAGCCAGCGGTCCAGCCAGGCGAACACCGTCTGGTGCCATTGCAGCGAATTCTTCGCCTTGAGCACCCAGTGGTTCTCGTCGGGGAAGACCAGCAGCTCGGACGGGACCTTGCGCATCTGCAACGCGGTGAAGGCGGCAAGGCCCTGGGTATAGGGAATGCGGAAGTCCTTCTCGCTCGTCACCACCAGCATCGGCGTCTTCCACTTGGCCACGTGGTTCACCGGGTTCCACTTCTCGAACTCCTCGGGCGCCTCGTAATAGGGGTGCCCGCCGTGTTCCCATTCGTCGAACCACAGCTCCTCGGTTTCGTAGGCCATGGCACGCGCGTCGAACACGCCATCGTGCTGGACGATGCACTTGAACTTGTCGGACCACTGGCCCTCGATCCAGTTCATCATGTACCCGCCATAGGACGCGCCCATCGCGCAGGCGTTGCTCTCGTCGATCTGGGGATCGCCCGCCGCGGCGGCGGCCAGCCCCTTCTGCAGGTCCTCCAGCGGCTTGCCGCCCCAGTCGCGGTTGATCGCATCGACAAAGGCCTGACCGTAGCCGGTCGAGCCGTGGAAATCGATCGCGACCACGGCATAGCCCTGGCTCGCCACGACGCGCGCGTTCCAGCGGTTGGACCAGCTGTCGTTGAACGAGCCCTGCGGTCCGCCATGGACATAGAGGATCGCGGGCAGCTTGCCGGTGGCACCGGCGGGCTTGGTCACCCAGCCCCACACCGTATCGCCATTCGCACCCGTGAAGCTGAGGCGGCGGGTCACCACCGGCGCGCGTTCGGCCATGGTCGTGGCCGCCGCATCGGTCAGCCGGACCCCCGGCTTGCCCGCCTTGGCCACATAAAGCTCGGCCGGTGCGTCGATCGTATCGCGCAGGAACACCACCCTCCCGTCTTTGAGCGGCAAGACGTTGCTGATGTGCCCTTCGCGCGCCTTGTCGGGCGAAAGCGCCAGCCGCGCAACCTTGCCGCTCGCCGCGTCGATGCGGAACGCGGGGGTATCGAGCACGTCCTCGGCCGTGGCGATCAGGGCCTTGCCATCGGGCGTCCAGGTCAGCGAGGCGACCGAACGGTCCCAGCCGCCGGTCAGCGCGCGATCCTCGCCGGTGGCGAGGTTGCGCAGGTGAACGACCAGCCGGTCGCTTTCATAGCCGGGCCGCGCCATCGCGGCATAGGCCAGCCACTTGCCGTCGGGCGAGACCGCCGGCATCGTGTCGGTCGCCGTGTTGGCCGCGGTCAGGTTCTTCGGGGCGGAACCATCGGCCGGCGCCCACCACAGATCGATGTTGGTCGAATGCGGCTCGTTCCGGTCCGCCTGCCGCGCGGCATAGATCACCGCGCGGCCATCGGCGCTCCACGCGATTTCCCCGCCATCGCCGAACGGCTTGGTCGGCGCATCGCCGACAAGGCCACCCTGCGCCGGATCGCCATCGAGCGCGCGGCCGCTGTCGGTATCGACCCGCCCGTCAGCCCCCAGCGCGAAGGCGAACACGCGGCTGAAGTTGCCCGGCGTCTCCCACGCGTCCCAGTGCCGGACGAAGCCCGTGCCGTCCTTGTAGAGCCGCCCCGTGCCCGGCCCCGGCAGGCTGGTGTTGCCATCGCCTTCGCACCCGCCGAACGTGGGGCAGTTGCGCGCGATATCGCCCCACACCGCCAGCCGCCGGCCATCGGGCGAAAGCTTGAACCCGGCGACATCGGCCTTGAACGCCGTCACCTGCCGCGCGCTGTCGGGCGTGGCCGGCCGCACCGACCAGACTTGCGTAGTCGCGGCCGCATCGGCGGCGGCGCCGGCGGGCTTGCGGTCAGACAACAACCACAGCGTGCCGTCCGCCGCGAAGGCCGGATCGCTGACCGACCCTTCCCACGCCAGCTTCACCGGCGCCGCCTTCGCGTCCGCCAGCGATCTCAGCCAGATTGCCGTGGTGCGCTTGTAGGTGACGGGATCGGTGGTGGTCAGGGTATAGGCCGCCCACGCCCCGTCGGGCGAGACCGTGGCCGATCCCAGCCGGTTGAGCGTGACCAGATCCTGCGCCGACATCGGCGGCGGAGCGGCTCCGGCGGCCGCGAAGGCGATCGGAGCGGAAAGCGGCGAAACGAAGCAGGCGGCCAGCAGCGCCGCGCGAAGCGAGAAGGTTTTCATGGAAACCGGGTTAGCGGCTCCGCGATCGAAGGCAAAGCGAATCGGACGGAAGGGTATTCCGTTTGCTGCCCGCCCGGCCAGAAGCGGCGGCGGGTCAGCCCTTCTTGCCGACGATCCGCGTGATTTCGGCGGCGACCATCCGTTCGACCATGCCGGGAAGGTTCTTTTCCAGCCATTCGGCCAGCATCGGGCGCAGCATGTCGCGCACCATGCCTTCCAGCGAGGTCTCGCCCGAACGGACGATCTGCGGCTGCGCGCCCGGTTGGGACAGCATCGACAGGGCCGCCAGCGAATCGCGCATCGAAACCGCGGCGGTTTCCGGAAGCAGCGGTGCGTCGTTCTCGTCCGTCATGGCATCGCCCTCGTCATCGCACGCGTCCCCTGCCAGGAGGACCTCCGCGTCCTCCTCGGCAAGATCCAGAACATCGGCCGGCCGCGCGGCGGGTGCGGCCGGGGTGGGCGCGGGCGCTTCGCGCCGCGCGCGCGCCTGCGCGGATTCGGCACGGTTATCCCGTGCGATCACCTTCTTGATCGATTCGAGAATTTCCTCGACCGAAGGTTCACCAGCCTGCCGCATCACCGTTTCGCACCCCTGCAACAGACGCTCCGAATCCCCACCGTTACGGAGCAGTCTGAGAAGGAATTGTCGCATCCTGGGCCGGTGTGTCAACGGTGCGCGTGGATTGGGCGACAGGTGCGGGATCGTGCGCCCAGTCCCATATGTTGTTCCGGACCCGGTCGTAGTTGACTTCGGGATCGTAGAGCACGCCGCCGTCCAGCCCCAGGTCCTTGGCCTGCGCCTTGCCCATGGCGGACAGCAGGTTGAACCCGGCGACATAGGCGTTGCGCCGCGCGGTAACGAGCTGGACCTGCGCGTTGAGCAGTTCCTGCTCGGCGTTGAGGATGTCGAGAATCGTGCGGTTGCCCACGGTGTTTTCCGCGCGCACGCCTTCCAGGCTCAGCGCCGCCGCGTCGACCGCCGTCTGGTTCATCGTGATCACGTCGTTCGCCGCCTTCCACGAGGAATAGGCGGCGCGCACGGTGGCGATCACCTGCCGTTCGACGCCGATCTCCTGTTCCAGCGCCGCGCCTTCGCGCGCCTGCGCCTGGCGGATCTGCGCGGCGGGCAAACCGCCTTGGAACAGCGGAATCGTGGCCCGCACACCGGCCTGCGCCGTGGTGTAGGGCTGGACCGACACGACCTGGTTATTTTCGGCAAACTTCAGCGAGTTGACGTAGTTGTAGTAATCGCCCGTGGCGAACAGCGAGAGCTTGGGCAGCCGCGATGCGCCGGCCGCCTTGGTATCGAAGCCGGCGGCCTTGCTCTGTTCTTGCGCGGCCTGGAGATCGGGATTGTTGGCCAGCGCAATCTGCACCGCATCGTCGGGCGTGGCCGGCAGGCCCGGCAGCGGCGGCGGCGCTTCCAGATCGGCCGGCACCTTGCCCACCACCTGGATGTAGGTTTCGCGGCTGGTGACGAGATTGGCCTCGGCCTGCCGCAACTGCCCGCGCGCCAGCGCGAGGCGCGAATTCGACTGCGCCACGTCGGTCCGCGTCACGTCGCCGATCTCGAAGCGGTCGCTCGTCGCCTTCAGGTTCACTTCCAGAACCTGCACGTTGCTGCGGTTGAGCCCGACGATCGCCTGATCGCGGATCACGTCCATATAGGCGGCCACGGTCTGGCTGAAGACGCCCGATTCGGTGCCGCGCAGGCTGGCCTGGCCGGCGAGCACGCGGGTTTCGGCGGCATGGACCGAATTGCGCACGGACCCGCCCGAATAGACCGGCACGCCGGCGTTGACCTCACCCACCAGCACGCGCGCCGGCGCGGTGAACGAGACCGGGCTGTTCTTGACGAATTCGGTATAGGTCGCGGTACCGGCCAGGCTGGGCAGGCCCGGAGCCTTGGCGGCGGCGACACCCGCGTCGGTGGCGCGCTGGTTGGCGCGCGCGGCCTGCAGCGTCGGGTTGGTGTTATAGGCCCCGACCAGCGCCTCGCGCAGGTCGTCCGCCAGGGCAGGGGCGGCCGGAACCGCCAGCGCCGACCCGAACGCCGACCCCAGCAGAGCCGCGCGCTGCCACGCGCTTGCTCGTCCGGCCCTGTCCCTCCCCGTTTTCGTCATGACGTTCAGAAGCTCCACTTCTTCGGCGCGGCATAGTCGGCCAGCGCCGCGAAATCCGCTTCGCCCAGGCTGGCGAAAGCGATTTCGCCAGCGACCTTGCGGCCGATGGCCAGCCGCGCCACGCCGCGTTCGATCAGGCCGGTCACGACGCGGCCGTCATCGGCAAGCGCCGCCACGAGCGCCGCGGGCGCCACTTCGATCGCGCCATCGATCAGGATCAGCGAATAGGGGCCGCCGTCCACGGCCGCTCCCGGCGCGGCCAGCGTGACACTACCCACCAGCCTGCCGACGACGGCGGCGAGATAGGTGCCGGGCTTGCCGATCACCAGCGCCGTGTCCCCGGCCACCGGTTCGGCGGCGGTCAGCATCTGGCCATGCGTCAGCGCCGGCGCCAACACCGCGCCGTCGCCCAGCGGCACCGCGCGATCGGCATAGGCCACCGCGCGCCGTTCCGCCGGCACGAAATCCTCGCGAGGGATGGCGGCGAAAGCGGCGAGAATCGCCGGATCGTTGACACCGCTCACCCGGAGCTGGCTGTCGATCATCGCGCGCCGCGCCGGGGCAAGGTCCGCACCGGTCTCGGCGCCCATCGGCCGATCTTCCACCACTGTCATGCTATCCCTCGTAACTGGCCTGCAAAAGCGACCCGCCACTGTATTACACCATCAATACACCAGTGCAACGCCGGTGTCGGGGCATTCCAGTCCGGGCTTCCGGGCACCGCCTGTAGAATATCGCCTTCCCGACGCCAAGCGCTTTGCACGTCGCCCGTCGGCGCGTAAGGGGCGCCCATCGATTCAATCGGCCAATCGGTCCGGCCGGCGCCGATCAGGCAGCGACGAAGGAGTCAGCGACAATGGCGGAAATGGTGACAATCCGGGAAGAAGACCTGATCGAAAGCGTCGCCGACGCGCTGCAATACATCAGCTACTTTCATCCGATGGACTATATCCGCGCGCTGGGCGAAGCCTACAAGGCCGAGCAAGGCCCGGCGGCGAAGGACGCCATCGCCCAGATCCTGACCAACAGCCGCATGTGCGCCGAAGGCCACCGGCCGATCTGCCAGGACACCGGCATCGTCAACGTGTTCATCCAGTGGGGGCAGGATTGCCGGCTCGAATCCGACCGGTCGCTGCAGGACGTGGTCGATGAAGGCGTGCGCCGCGCCTACCTGAATCCCGACAACAAGCTGCGCGCCTCGGTGCTGGCCGATCCCGCCTTCACCCGCCGCAACACCAAGGACAACACGCCCTGCGTGCTCCATGTCGACATGGTGAAGGGCAGCAAGGTTTCGGTCGATGTCGCAGCCAAGGGCGGAGGCTCGGAAAACAAGTCCAAGTTCAAGATGATGAACCCCAGCGATTCGATCGTCGACTGGGTGGTGGACATGCTGCCGCAGATGGGCGCGGGCTGGTGCCCGCCCGGCATGCTCGGCATCGGCATCGGTGGCACCGCGGAACATTGCGTGCTGCTGGCCAAGAAGGCGCTGATGGAACCGATCGACATGGCCCAGCTCAAGGAGCGCGGTCCGCAGAACGACATCGAGAAGCTGCGCATCGAGATCTTCGACAAGGTCAACGCGCTCGGCATCGGCGCGCAGGGCCTGGGCGGGCTTTCGACGATCCTCGACGTCAAGATCATGGACGCGCCGTGCCACGCCGCCGGCAAGCCGATCGCGATGATCCCCAACTGCGCCGCCACGCGCCACGCGCACTTCACGCTCGACGGCTCCGGCCCCAGCTTCCTCGAACGCCCCAAGCTCGACGAATGGCCCGAAGTCCACTGGGCGCCCGACAGCGCGGCGAAGCGCGTCGATCTCGACAGCCTGACGTCTGAAGAGGTGCAGGGCTGGAAGGCGGGCGATCGCCTGCTGCTCAACGGCCGGATGCTGACCGGCCGCGATGCCGCGCACAAGCGGATCAAAGACATGCTCGCGAAGGGCGAGGAGCTGCCCGTCGATTTCAAGGGCCGCGTGATCTACTACGTCGGCCCGGTCGATCCGGTGCGCGACGAAGTGGTCGGCCCGGCCGGCCCCACCACCGCCACCCGCATGGACAGCTTCTCCGACCAGATGCTCGACCTGGGCCTGCTGGCCAGCGTGGGCAAGGCGGAGCGCGGCCCTGCGGCCACGCAGTCTATCGCCAACCACAAGTCTGCTTACCTCATGGCGGTCGGCGGCGCGGCCTACCTTGTCGCGCGCGCGATCAAGGAAGCGAAAGTCGTGGGCTTCGCGGATCTGGGCATGGAAGCGATCTACGAATTCACCGTGCAGGACATGCCGGTGACGGTGGCCGTCGACAGCGAAGGCCAGAACGTGCACCAGCTTGCCCCGCTGGTGTGGAAGAAGAAGATCGCCGAGGAAGGCCTGCTGCCCGCCTGACCGGGGCGACCTGACCCGATCCTTCTGCCGGAGATGCGCTCCCTGCGGCGCGCGCATCTCCGGCCCCATTGCTCGACCAACCGCAGATTCGCGCCGACCAGCCGCGCTGGCGCGGAGGGCTGAACCCGGTGTAGAAGGCGGCAATGGCTTCAGATTCCGCCTATCCCATCGGAGAAGCAGACGCGCTCTCCGCCCGCCCCCATGTTCCCGCCCGGCAGGTCGTGCTGTCGGCGGCCGCGCTGTGGCTGTGCTACTTCCTGCTCGTCACCGTGCGCGGCATGGTGGTCGAACTGGGCGAATTCCAGGAACTGCTGTGGCGGCGCGCGCTGGTGACGCTGGCCGGAATCGTGGTCACGCTGCTCGCCTGGCCACTGCTCCGCCGCTTCGACGGACGCGGCATCGGCCTGCGCATCGGCGCGTCGCTGGTCATCATGCTTCCGGCCGCGCTGGCGCTGGCGGTCATCAATCAGGAGGCCTTCGCCTCGATCGAACAGCGCATCATGGAGCGCAAGCTCAACGAGGAAGCGGCGAAGGAAACCGGCGACGCGCACACCACCGCCCCAACCGATGCGGGCAGCGCGTCCCCCGTGCCGGGGCAGACCACCGCTGCCGCCCCTTCCGGCCGCATCCGGATGCGGCATGACCTGTCGGGCAACGTCCTGGTCGACCTGCCCGATCCGGTCGCGCCGAAAACGGCCCCGCCGCCCCCGTCCCCCCCGGAACCGCCAGCCGCGCAGGTTCCCCCCGCACCCCCACCAGCGCCCGATTTCCCGCTGACCGTGCGCCGCAAGGCGGATGGCAGTTCCGAGATGATCGCGCCGGGCGGCGTGATCGTGCGCCATAACGCGGACGGCACCGCGCAGGTCCGCACCGGCCGGATGACGGCGGATGTCGATGGCGACGACGCCGAGGACATCGCCCGCGCCATCGAGAACGCGCGCCGCCAGGTCGGCGATGGCCGCGCGCAGGCGGCCGAAGCCAACCGCATCGCTTCGGCCGAGCGCCGCAAGGCGATGGAGGAAGGCCGCCGCATCGCCGCCGAGGAGCGGCGCAAGGCGTTCGAGGAAGTCCGCCGCGAACTGGCGGAAGCCGGCATCACGGTTCCGCCCCCGCCGCCCCCGCCCGCCGCGATGCCGGTACCGCCCGCGCCGCCGGCTCCCGCCCGCGCGGCATCCGCGCCCGCCGGCAAGTCCTCGGCATCGCCCACGCCAGCCGCCTCGCCGCGCTCGGCAGCGCCGGCGCACAAGCACCATGCGTCTGCCACGCAAACGGCGCCCGCCGCGAGCCCTTCTCCCGCGCCGGCGGCTTCGGCCCCCGCGTCCGTTTCGACCAGCCCCGCACCGCCGCAGCCGTCCGCGCCGCCTTCCGCAAGCGCCAGCGCCGAACCCTATGAATTCGCCATCGTGCGCAACGCGATGCACGAGGAAGGGCTGTGGCGGCAGCTCACCGATGTCGCGCTGGGCCGCTATTTCCTGCTGATCGCCTGGGCCGCGCTTTACCTCGCGCTTGGCAATGGAGAGATGGCGCGCGCCGCCGAATGGCGCGAGGGCGAATACCGCCGCGCCGCCAAGGCGGCGGAGCTGCGCTCGCTGCGCTATCAGGTGAACCCGCATTTCCTGTTCAACACGCTCAATTCGCTGTCCGCGCTGGTCATGACCGGGCGCGGCGAGCGGGCCGAACGGATGATCCAGACGATCTCCAGCTTCTACCGCCATAGCCTGGCCGCCGATCCCACGTCAGACGTGCCGCTGGCCGACGAGATCGCCTTGCAGCGCCACTACCTCGAAATCGAGGCGGTGCGCTTTCCCGACCGGCTGCGTACCGAATTCGACGTGCCGGAAACCCTGGCCCAGGCCTGCGTGCCCGGCATGATCCTGCAGCCGCTGGTCGAAAACTCGATCAAATATGCTGTCTCCGCCACCACGCGGCCGGTCACCATCCGCATCAGCGCGCGCGAGGCCGACGGGCTGCTGGTGCTGACCGTGGCCGACGACGGGCCGGGCAAGGCCAGCGGCAACGGTGGCACCGGCATTGGCCTTGCCAACGTGCGCAACCGGCTGGCCGCGCGCTTCGGCGATTTCGCGCATGTCGATAGCGGCCCGCTGCCGGCGGGGGGCTATGCCACGGTGCTCACCATCCCCCGCGTGGACGGCGGGAACTGCTGAACGGGCATGGAAGAACAGACGGGAGGAAACGGTATGCGAACCCTGATCGTGGACGACGAGCCGCTGGCGGTGGAACGGATGCAGATCCTCTGTTCGCGCCTGCCCGCGATCACCGTGGTCGGCACCGCCAGCGATGGCGCGGCGGCACTGCGGCTGGTCGAGGCGCTGACGCCCGACCTGATCCTGCTCGACATGACGATGCCCGAAGTGGACGGCCTTTCGGTGGCGCGCCAGCTTTCCGGCCAGGCGCAGCGGCCGGCGGTGATCTTCGTGACCGCGCACGATCACTTCGCCGTGGAAGCCTTCGACCTCGATGCGGTGGACTATGTGCTGAAGCCTGTTGCGCAGGACCGGCTGGAACGCGCGATCGAGCGCGCGCTGGCCCGGATCGCCAATGGAGCCGCCACCCCCACCACGGAACCATCGGCCGCCGCGCCGTCCAAGGGTGACTGGATCGAGGAATTCTGGGTGCCGCACCGCTCCGAACTGGTCCGCGTCGCCGCCGCCGACATCGAGCGCATCGATGCCGAGCGCGACTATGTGCGGCTGCACGTGGGGCCACGCAGCTACCTGATGCTGCACACGATCCAGGGCCTGGAAAATCGGCTCGATCCCGATCGCTTCATCCGCCTGCACCGCTCGACGATCGTGCGACGGGACCGGATCAACGGGTTGCGGCATGATGGCCTTGGCGTCTGGTCGGCGGAACTGGCGGATGGCACGCCGCTCCGGATCGGACGCACCTATCTGGCCAAGGCCAAGGCGATGGCAGGACGCTGATCCCCGGCGTCCGGGATTCTCAGCGTTTCGCTTCCGGCACATGCCGGCCCTTGCAAATCTCGCAGCGGCGCCAGCAGGTGACGCCCGGCATGGCATCGGCGGGCTTCAATCCCGGTACCGGGCGCAGCCCTTCGAGGATCCATGGCGCCACGCCCTCGGGCGCGGCCTTGCTGTGGCAGAGCAGGCAGGTCTTGCGGTAGGTTTCGCGGGTGAGGCCCGAATGGTCCTCCTGCGCGCCGACGGGGCCGGACCACAGGGCGAGCGGCGCGATCGCCAGAGCCGCCATCAGCGATGCCCGAATCCCGTTTCGTCCCAATCCGCGCACCCTGCCGCTCCTCCGGACAATCGCCAGCGAGAGGAGAGTTGCCGCAAATTCGGACGATCGTCCAGCTTCAAGACGTCACGCGCGCGGCGCCATGCGGCGATAACTGAGCGCTTCGGCGACGTGGACGCGGCCGACCGTCTCCGCGCCGCAGAGATCGGCGATCGTGCGCGCCACACGCAGCATCCGGGTATAGCCCCGCGCCGACAGCCGCATCGCTTCCGCCGCCTGCAACAACAGCCTGCGGCCCGGCTCGTCCGGGGTGGCGTGGCGATCGAGCAACTCGCCATCGAGCTCAGCATTATTGCGCCGCCCGCTGCCCGCCAGCCGCGCCGTCTGGATCGCGCGCGCGGCCGTCACACGGGCGGCCACCTCGTCCGATCCTTCCGCCGGCGGCGGCAAGGCGAGATCGGCCGCGGACACCGGATCGACCTCGACATGCAGGTCGATCCGGTCGAGCAGCGGGCCGGACACCTTGGACTGATAGTCCGCCGCGCATTTCGGCGCGCGGCTGCACCCGAGCGCCGGATCGCCGAGATGGCCGCAGCGGCACGGGTTCATCGCCGCGACCAGCTGGACGCGCGCGGGGAAGGTGACATGGGCATTGGCCCGCGCCACCGAGACTTCGCCCGCTTCCAGCGGCTGGCGCAGCGAATCGAGCACCGCGCGCTGGAATTCGGGCAGTTCGTCAAGGAACAGCACGCCCAGGTGCGCCAGGCTGACCTCGCCCGGCCGCACGCGCAGGCCCCCGCCGGTCAGCGCCGCCATCGAGGCGGAATGGTGCGGGCAGCGGAACGGGCGCGCGCGGCTGATCCGCCCGTCCTCCAGCAGCCCGGCGACCGAAGCGACCATCGAGACTTCCAGCGCCTCGGCCGGCGTCAGTTCGGGCAGGATGCCGGGCAGGCACGATGCCATCAGCGATTTGCCCGCGCCCGGCGGGCCGATCATCAGCAGGTTGTGCCCGCCCGCCGCCGCGATCTCCAGCGCGCGCTTGGCGGTTTCCTGGCCTTTCACCTGCCGCAGGTCCGCCATGCGGCGCGGCGGATCGGCCTCGCCCGGCGTAGGCGGGGGCAAGCGCTGCGTGCCTTTCAGGTGGTTGAGGAGCGAGACGAGATTTGGCGCGGCGATCACGTCGATCCCGCTGGCCCAGCGCGCCTCGGTGCCTTGCGCGGCGGGGCAGATCAGGCCCTTGTCCGCCCCGCTGGCATGAAGCGCCGCCAGAAGTACACCGGGGCTGGCGATGATCCGCCCGTCCAGCGCCAGTTCGCCCACGGCCAGATAGTCCGCGATCTGTTCGCGATCGACCACGCCCATCGCCGCCAGCAGCGCCAGCGCGACCGGCAGGTCGTAATGCGAGCCTTCCTTGGGCAGGTCGGCCGGTGAAAGGTTGATGGTGATGCGCTTGGGCGGCAGGGCCAGCCCCAATGCGGCGAGCGCGGACTGCACCCGCTCGCGGCTTTCGCCCACCGCCTTGTCGGGCAGGCCGACCAGCCGGAACGCGGGCAGGCCCGGCGCGATCTGGCACTGGACTTCCACCGCGCGGGCGTCCAGCCCCAGATAGGCCACTGTCGAAACCAGCGCGACCATCGGTCCCCCGTCGCTTCCCAACGGCACCGCGTGGCCGGGCGGGAAGCATTGCGGAGCGCCATGGCGATGCCAAGACGCCAGCGGACGACACCGCCAAATCGGACCCAGTTGTGCCTGTCCGCCCCGCCGGGTGGGTCAGCCCGCGTCTTTCGCGATCGCGCGCGTCATGCCCAGTTCGTTCGCGGGCCGCGCCCGGCCGATCAGGTAGCCCTGCCCCTGCGCACATCCTTCGCCACGCAGGTAATCCAGCACCGTTTCCTCCTCGATGCCTTCGGCGGTGACGGTCAGGCCCAGGCTGTGGCCCAGACCGATGATCGCGCGCACCACCGCCTGCGAATTGGGCTCCTGATGCAAGTCGCGCACGAAGGACTTGTCGATCTTGATCTTGGTGAAGGGGTAGCTCAGCAGATAGCTGAGCGAGCTGTAGCCGGTCCCGAAATCGTCCATCGATATACCCACGCCCAGCGCGCGGATCGATGCGATCATGCCGGAAACCTGCGGCCCCTTTTCCATCAGGACGGCTTCGGTGATTTCCAGCTCCAGCCGCCGCGGGTCCATGCCCGCCGACGACAGCGCCTGCACCACGATGCCCAGCAGGTTGGGCGAACGGAACTGGATGGGCGAGACATTGACCGCCAGCTTGACGTGCGCGGGCCACATCATCGCCTCGCGGCAGGCACTCTGCAGCACGAACTGGCCGACCACGTCGATCAGGCCGATTTCCTCGGCCAGGCCGATGAACGCGTCGGGCATCACCATGCCGCGCACGGGGTGGTGCCAGCGCACCAGCGCCTCGTAGCATTCGACCTCGCCGGTCGCGAGATCGATCAGCGGCTGATAGTGGACCGCCAGTTCGCCCAGCCGGATCGCCTTGCGGAAATCGGCCTCCAGCAAGCTCTTTTCCTGCGCGGCGACGTCCATGTCGCGCACGAAGCGGCGCATCGTGCCCCGCCGGTCGGCCTTGGCGGCATAGAGGGCCAGATCGGCGTAGCGCAGCAGCGTTTCCGGGTTGGCGGTATCGTCGGGTGCCGATGCCATGCCGATCGTGGCGCCGATATGCAGCGAACAGCCGCTGACGCTGAAAGTCTCCTTCATCGCGGTGATGATCGCCTTGGCGACGTAATCGACCGTCGTGCGCGACTGCCTTTCGAAGATCACCGCGAATTCGTCGCCGCCGATCCGGCACAGCAGGCCATCGTCGGGCACCAGGCTGGCCATGCGCCGCGCCGCCTCCGCCAACAGAGCATCGCCGACGAGATGGCCGAACGTGTCGTTGATCGGCTTGAAGTGATCGAGATCGATCAGCGCGACGGTCACCGACCGGCCGTTCTGGCGCACCCCGGTCAGCAGATCGCGCAGCCGCTCGCGGCAGTGCGCGCGGTTGGCAAGGCCGGTCAGCTCGTCATGCCGCGCCATGTGCGCGATGCGTGCCTCCACCTTGCGCCGCTCGGTCACGTCGAAGACCGAGGCGATCGTGGCCAGCCGGCCATCGAGCATCGACTGCCGCGTGAACAGGACCGATTCGAGTTCCTGCCCGTCCTTGCGCAGCTGACGCCAGAAGCGATCCTTCTGCGATCCAGTCGTCGCCAGCAGGCGCTGCGCCTCGCTCCATTCCTCGGCCGCGAACAGGCGTTCCGCCGGCAGCCCCGCCAGTTCGGCAAGGTCATAGCCGAAGTGGTCGGCGGCGGCGGCGTTGGCCGAAACGATCGCGTCCTCCGCCGGATCATAGACCAGCAGGGGCACCGGATTGCTTTCGAACAGCAGGCGAAACGATTCCTCGCGCTGCTTCATCTCGGTGATGTCCACGCGCAGGCCGATGGTGCCGCCATCGCTGGTCTTGCGCTCCTCGATCATGATGCAGCGGCCGTCGGACAGCCATTGTTCGTGGCGGTCGGCCGCGTGTTCCAGCCGGTCGAGCCGGTCGGCCAGCCATTCCTCCTCGCGCCCGTGCGCTTCGGGATAGTCGCCCCGGGCAATGCCTTCGCGCAGCGTGTCGACCAGCCGCGCCCCGCGCCGGAACAGGTCGGCAGACCGGTGATAGATGCGCGCGTATTCCTCGTTCCAGTGGATGTAGCGCCCTTCGGCATCGAGAAAGACGATGCCCTGCGGAAGCGCGTCCAGCGCCTCGCGGAACCGCTGCTCGGCCTGTCGCGCGGCTTCCTCGGCGGCGGCAACGGCGCGGGTGGCATCAAGCAGGAGGCCGGCTTCCCAAACCTCCTGTCCGCCACCCTCGTCGCCGTCACCCCAGTCGTTTGCCGGGAAACCACCCATCGCGTCCATTCGCCGCCCCTTCGGCCCGTTGCGCCCGGAGCAGGAAAATAGTCCGAAGTGGTTAATTATTTTCGCATTGCAACAAGCACTTGCAGACCGTTACCGCGATCAGTGCGCCGCGCCCCAACTGGCGCCGGTGCCGATCTCGACGCCCAGCGGAACCGAAAGTTTTACAGCGGGTTCCGCAGCGCCCGCCATGACCCGCTCGATCACCGGCTTGGCCGCCTCGACATCGCCTTCCGGTACCTCGAACACCAGTTCGTCGTGCACTTGCAGCAGCATGCGGACGCCGCCCAGCCCGGCCTCCTCCAGCGCGGGCATCATGCGCGCCATGGCCCGCTTGATGATGTCGGCGCTGGTGCCCTGAATCGGCGCGTTGATCGCCGCGCGCTCGCTACCTTGCCGTTCCGCCTGGTTCTTCGAATTGATGCGCGGGAACCAGGTCTTGCGACCGAACAGCGTCTCGGAATAGCCGCGCTCGCGCACGCTCTCCAGCGTCTCGTGGATATAGCGCTGGATGCCGGGGAAGCGCTCGAAATAGCGGTCGATCATCGCCTGCGCCTCTTCGGCCGAGGTGCCGAGCCGACCGGCCAGGCCCCACCGGCTGATGCCATAGAGAATGGCGAAGTTGATGGTCTTGGCGCGCCCGCGCGTGTCGCGGTCGACATGGCCGAACATCTCGGTCGCGGTGCGCGCGTGAATGTCCTCGCCCGCTTCGAACGCTTCGCGCAGCGCCGGCACGTCGGCGATGTGCGCGGCCAGCCGCAGTTCGATCTGCGAATAGTCGGCCGCCAGCAGCACATTGCCCGGTTCCGCCACGAACGCCTCGCGGATCTGGCGGCCGATCTCGGTGCGGATCGGGATGTTCTGGAGATTCGGCTCGTTCGAGGAAAGCCGGCCGGTCTGCGCGCCGACCAGGCTGTAGCTGGTGTGGACGCGGCCGGTCGCGGGATTGATCGCGGCCTGCAGCGCTTCGGTGTACGTCGACTTGAGCTTGGACAGCTGGCGCCATTCGAGCACCAGCGTCGCCACTTCGGCGCCCTGCGCGGCCAGCCCTTCCAGCACGGACTGGTCGGTCGAATACTGCCCGGTCTTGCCCTTCTTGCCGCCCTTGTAGCCCAGCCGGTCGAACAGCACCTCGCCAAGCTGCTTGGGGCTGCCGATCGTGAACGGGCCGCCCGCCTTGGCGTGGATCACGGTTTCCAGTTCGGCGATGCGGGCGGCAAACTCGGCCGAAAGCGCGGCCAGCCGCTCGCGGTCGACGCGGATGCCGTTGCGCTCCATCATCGCCACCACCGGAATCAGCGGCCGGTCCACGCGCTGGTAGATGCGCGTGCCGCCCTCGTCCGACAGGCGGGGCTGGAACAGGCGGTGCAGCCGCCAGGTGACGTCCGCGTCTTCCGCGGCATAGCGCGTGGCGTCCGCCAGCGGCACTTCGGCAAACGAGATCGCCTTCTTGCCGGTGCCGCACAGGTCCTTGAACTTCATCGTGGCGTGGCCGAGATGCCTTTCCGACAGTTCGTCCATGCCGTGCCCGGCAAGGCCGGTTTCGCTACGCCCGGCATCCAGGCAGAAGCTCATCACCATCGTATCGTCGATCGGCGCGACGGCGATCCCGCCGACCGCTTCTCCGGCGCGGGCGAGCACGGTAAGGTCGTACTTGATGTTCTGGCCGACCTTGAGCACCGCATCGCTTTCCAGCAGCGGCTTGAGCGCGGCCAGCGCCTCGGCCTTGTCCACCTGCACCGGCTTTTCCGCGAACATGTCGGTGCCGCCATGGCCCAGCGGGATGTAGCAGGCGTCGTTGGGGCCAAGCGCCAGGCTCACCCCGACCAGATCCGCCGCCATCGCATCGAGCGCGCTGGTTTCGGTGTCGATCGCCACCACGCGCGCCTCCAACGCGCGGGCGATCCATTGCTCCAGCTCGCCGATCGACTGGATGCAGGCATAGCGGCCCAGATCGAGAGCGGGCCATTCGGGCAAGGGCTGCCGGCTCGCGCTTTCGGGCTGCACCGGCGCCACGCCTCCAGCCCCCGCTCCTTCCCCGGTCGTCGGCGCGGCGGACACCGGAGCCAGCGCGCCGACGCCCAGCTTGCGCAACAGGCTGGTAAAGCCGTGTTCGCCCAGGAACGCCGCCAGCGGATCGGGCGGGATCGCGCCCAGCGTGAAATCGTCGAGCGGCAGCGGCAGGTCGCAATCTTCCTTCAGCGCCACCAGTTCGCGCGAAAGGCGCGCCATCGGCGCCTGCTCGATCAGGCTTTCGCGCAACTTGCCCGGCTTCATCGCCGGCGCGGCGGCCAGCGCGGATTCGAGATCGCCATGCTCCTGGATCAGCTTCGACGCGGTCTTGGGACCGATGCCGCGAATGCCGGGCACGTTGTCCACCGCATCGCCCATCAGCGCCAGGACGTCGCCGACCTTCTCCGGCGGCACACCGAACTTCTCGATTACTTCGGGCACGTCGATGCGCTGGTTCTTCATTGTATCCAGCATGTCGATCCGCGCGCCGTTGGCGGCGGTGCCGACCAGCTGCATCAGGTCCTTGTCGGACGAAACGATCGTCACGTCCCAGCCGCGCGCCGCAGCCGCGCGCGCATAGGAGGCGATCAGATCGTCCGCCTCCAGCCCGGCCTCCTCGATGCAGGGCAGGCTGAACGCGCGCGTGGCGTCGCGGATCAGCGGGAACTGCGGCACCAGATCCTCTGGCGGCGGCGGGCGGTTAGCCTTGTAGTCCTCGTAAAGATCATTGCGGAACGAGACCGATCCCTTGTCGAGAATCACGCCAAGGTGGGTCGGCCCATCGGCCTTGTGGAGATCGTCGGCCAGCTTCCACAGCATCGTGGTATAGCCATAGACCGCGCCGACCGGCACGCCCTGCGGGTTGGTGAGCGGGGGCAGGCGGTGATAGGCGCGGAAGATATAGGCCGAGCCATCGACCAGATAGAGATGCTGCCGGGAACTGTTGGTGCCGTCCATCGCGGCGGTGTACCCGCTTGCGCGGCGGAACGGAAGGTGCAGGAGACCGGTGCGGGAAGGAACGGCTCGGCGCTCGTACAGGGCGGACTATCGCACCCGCTATCGACGAAAAAAGCCTTCCTCCTCCGCGCGATGCACGGTGAAAGGCATTTCCTGTTCGTCTTATGCTTGCAAGGGAATGAATTGCCGATTAATTGAGGTCGCGAAGTCTACCCCACGAGTAGGCTTTGCGGCGGGCTGCTTGCCCGGCGCGGTTCACTTCAATCCAGGGATTGTAACGCATGCGCAAGCTCATCCTCGCCGCTGTCGCCGGCACCGCTTTCACCCTCGCCGGCTGCGGCGAAAAGGCTCCGGAAGCTACCGAAGCCGCCACCGAAGCCGCTGTTGAATCGTCGGACGTCGCTGCTGACGCATCGGCTGAAGCCAGCGCTCCGGCTGCTGACGCCTCGGCTGAAGCGAGCGAAGCCGCGAAGATGTAATCCCCGCCCGCAAGGGCAGGATACAGATAGAGGGGCGTGGCCTTACGGCCGCGCCCCTTTCTCTTTGGCGGTTGTATTCTTAGCAGACGCGGCGCGCGGAAAGCCCACCCCGCTGCGACTAGCGCCGCCTTCGGCGCCGCAAGTCTCGCTCCCCTCCCGCTTGCGGGAGGGGCGGGGGGTGGGCAGCGCACGACGTCCGCAAACGCCATGACCGCCAACAAAAAAGGCGCCGCTTGCGCGACGCCTCCCTTGTTTCGCGGTGCGATGCCTCAGCGGCGCGCGACTTCCTGCAGCGAGCGGCCCAGCGGCTGGCTATAGCCATCGTACAGCACCCGCGCGACCTGCGCGATCAGCGTCGACTGCACGGCATGGCCCTCCGGCCCGGCCACGAACACCACCATGGCAAGGTGGCGCCCGTCGGGCAAGCGTACGATGCCGACGTCGTCGGTCACGCCGGCCAGCGTGCCGGTCTTATGCGCCACCAGCGTCCCTTCGGGCAGGCCGGCGCGAATGCGGTTGCGGCCGGTGCTGGTGCGCGTCATCGTATCGAGCAGGACGGCGCGGCTTTCGGGATTGAGCGCACCGCCGCGATCGATCGCGGCCAGCAGCGCCAGCATCGCGCGCGGCGTGCTGCTGGTGCGGGTATCGATCACCGTTGCCGGATTGACCTTGCCGTCATCGCGCACCAGCGTCGCCATCGTGTGGTCGAGCCGCTGGCCGACGATGCCCTTGCGCGTCAGCCACTGGTTGACCGGAGAAATCCCCCCGATCGCGGCGATGAGCCCGTCAGTCGCCTGGTTGTTGCTGCGCGTGATCATCAGTTCCATGAGTTCCTGCGCGGTCATCACCGGCCCGGCGCGCACCGGGGCGATAGGACTGCGCGCGCCCGCGCGTTCCGGCACCGACAGCATCATCGGGAACCGCTGGTCGAGGCGGAAGCGCCCCTGCTCCACGCCTTCGAGGAACGTGGCGGCCACGGCGATCTTGGCGGTGCTGGCCATCGGGAACGGCATGTCGCCGTTCAGGAATATCTGTCCGCCGCCATCGAGGTCCATCGCGGCCACGCCGATCCGGCCCCGGCTTTGCGAGGCGATCGCGGCGATCTGTTGCTGGATGATGATGTCACGCTGGTCCTGCAGCGTGACGGGCGGACGTGACTGGACCGCCGGCGTGGCGCCCAGCGCCGGCAAGGCAAGCGCAGCGGCGGCCAGAAGCTTGGTGAAGCGACTCTTCATGTGACCGTTATGACCCCGACCCGATTTACCCATCGTTACCGGAATCTAACTTATTGCAAATGTTAGGCGAAGATCGTTTCAAAACGGTCCGTCGCCTCTCTCGCCCGGCTTGTCGGCGTTTGACGCCAAAGACTAACGCCGCACCGGGGAATGGTTAGCAATCGACGGTTCTCTCTGGACTTTAATCGATCGATTAAGATAATCCTCCCGTGTGGCATGAACCGGGGCGATGGAGAGGGCTATGGCAGGCACGGGTTCAGGCGGCGAAGCCGGAAGCGCCGCGGCCGATTTCGTCGCCAGGCTGGGCGCGGTCATGGCGCGCGCAGGGCTGGGCGGTACGATCGTTTCGCCGCAGCGCCTGTCGGGCGGCGCCAATATGGAAAGCTGGCTGTTCGGCTGCGCGGGGCCGCAGGGCGAAGGACGATTCGTGCTGCGCCGCGCGCCTTCGGCGGAATGGCTCGCCACCCGCGCGCTGCACATGGACGGCGAGGCCGCGCTGGTCCGCCATGCCCATGCCGGCGGCGTGCCCGCACCGGAAATCATCGCCGAGCTGACGCCCGAGGACGGCTTCGGCATCGGCTTCATCATGCGCTGCCTGCCCGGCACCGCCAGCCCGCCCGACATTCTTGCCCAGGCCGCGGACGGGTTGATAGACGAGATCGCGGGTGCGCTGGCCGCGATTCACCGGCTCGATACCGCGCCGCTCGGCTTCCTGCCCCGGCTCGATCCGGCCGAAGGCGTGGAAGGACTGGCCGCGCAGTTCGAACAGGCTGGCGGCGACCGCCCCGTAATCGCGCTCGGCCTCGCCTGGCTTCGCGCCAACCTTCCGCCGCCATGCCCGGCCCGCGTGGTGCACGGCGACCTGCGACTGGGCAACATCCTGGTCGACCGGGGCCATCTGACCGGCGTGCTCGACTGGGAGCTGGCCCATCTTGGCGACAGCCACGAGGACCTTGCCTATGGCTGCATGACGGTGTGGCGCTTCGGCCGGCTCGACCGGCCCGCCTTCGGCCTCGCCACGCTGGAGCGCTATTTCGCCGCCTATCGCACCGCCAGTGGGGAAGACATCGATCCCGTGCGCTTCCGCTTCTGGCTGGTCTATCGCACGGTGTGGTGGGCACTCGGCTGCATGGCGATGGCGCAATCGTGGCGCGCGCGCACCGACCGTTCGCTGGAGCGTGTCGTCATATCACGCCGCACCAGCGAGCAGGAACTCGACCTGCTGCTGCTGCTCGAAGAGGGCGCGCCCGCGGTCGAACGCGCGCGCGCGCTGCCGCCTTCTCCCGCGCCCGCCGCCGGTGCCGCTGGCGAGGCGAGCGCCGCCGAAATCCTTACCGCGATTGCCGAATGGCTGGGCGACGCGGTCAAGCCGAAGCTGGACGGGCGCGACCGGTTCGATCTGGCCGTCGCGCGCAACGCGCTGGGCATCGTCCAGCGCGAACTGGCCGGACGCCCCGACCCGGCGGACCGCGCGCTGGCAGATGCCGTTCTGGCGGGAGAAGCCACGCTGGCCACGCCCGGGCTGCTTGCGCGCCTGCGCCGCGCCGCGCTCGACCGGCTCGCCGCCGACATGCCGAAATATCCGGCGCTGGCCCCGGCCCGCGCGCAATGGGAGCAATGCTGATGGATTTCGATCTCCCGGCCGATCTGGTCGCCTACCTTGCCGAACTCGACGCCTTCATCGCTGCCGAGATCCGGCCACTGGAGCAGGCGGACGACAATATCCGTTTCTTCGACCATCGCCGCGAATGGGCGCGCACCGATTTCGAGAACGGGGGCCTGCCCCGCCACGAATGGGAAGAACTACTGACCGAGGCCACCCGCCGCGCCGACGCCGCCGGCCACTGGCGCTTTTCCGCGCCGAAGAAATACGGCGGCAAGGACGGCTCCAACCTGTGGATGGCGGTCATCCGCGAACACTTCGCCGCCAAGGGGCTGGGCCTGCACAACGATCTCCAGAACGAACACTCGATCGTCGGCAATTTCCCGTTCGTCGCCATGTTCGAACACTTCGGCACGCCCGAACAGCAGCAGGAATTCATCTTCGGCGGGTTCGAACGCCGCCGCCGGGTGGCCTTCGGCCTGACCGAGCCGGAGCACGGTTCCGACGCCACCCACATGGAAACCCGCGCGGTGCGCGAAACGCGCGATGGCGTGCCCGGCTGGCGCATCGATGGCGAGAAGATGTGGACCACCGGCATGCACGTCGCCACGCATTGCGCCACGTTCGCGCGCACCAGCGGACAGGATGGCGATGCCAAGGGCATCACCTGCTTCCTCGTGCCCAATCCCGCCGACGGGCTGGTCATCGAGGAATACCTGTGGACCTTCAACATGCCCACGGACCACCCGCGCGTGTCGTTCACCAACGTCTGGGTGCCCGATAGCGCGGTGCTCGGGCCGGTCGACGGCGGCCTCGCCATCGCGCAGAGCTTCGTCCACCAGAACCGTATCCGCCAAGCCGCCTCCTCATTGGGTGCGGCCACGTACTGCGTCGAGGAAGCGGTCCGCTACGCGCGCGAACGCAAGCCGTTCGGCGAGGACCTAGCCCGCAACCAGGCCATCCAGTTCCCGCTGGTGGAACTTGCCACCCAGTGCGAGATGCTGCGCCTGCTGATCCGCAAGACCGCATGGCAGATGGACCGGATGGAACACCGCCAGATCGAGCGCGAACTGTCCGACAAGGTCTCGATGTGCAACTACTGGGCGAACCGGCTGGTCTGCGAAGCGGCGGATCGCGCGATGCAGGTCCACGGCGGCATCGGCTATTCGCGGCACAAGCCGTTCGAGCACATCTTCCGCCACCACCGCCGCTATCGCATCACCGAAGGGGCCGAGGAGATCCAGATGCGCAAGGTGGCGGGCTATCTGTTCGGCTACATGGGGCCGCGCAAGGGCCAGTTCGCCTGAGGCCCCTCCATCATGCGGGTGGGACGGCCTCTTCCTGCTCCCCGGCGAACAGCCGCGCGATTGCCGGCGCGATCGCCACGCGATTCGCGCCGGCCGGGCGGTAGGCGGGTTTCGCCACGTCATAGACCAGCGCGGTACCGTCGGCGGTCCAGACGCCATCGAAGAACAGCGCCTGTTCGCGCCGGCGGCGCGGTAGCAGCGCGGCCGGGCGCGCCCAGTCGAGCATCGCCGCGCGGGCACCCGCCGCATCGCCCGCCACGAAGCGCCTGACCCAGTTCGCCCGCGCGATCGCCCCGGTGTTCCAGTGGAACGACAGCGCCGCGCCCAGCTGCGGCTCGGTCAGCTCCAGCGCGCCGAACGCCGCCAGCACCGTCGGCAGGTATTTGGTCCGCAGCAACCACAGGAACACCGCCAGGCAATGGTCCAGCGGCTGCGGATTGTCCTTGTAGCGCGGAAAGACCGCGTGCCCCGAAGCCTGGGTGACCCCCACGCTCCAGGTCCACACGCCCACACTGTCGCGATAGGCTTCGCGCGCCACGCCTTCGTGGGCGATCAGTTCAAGGACAATCCGGGGGGTCAGGTCGCGCATGGCTCGCTCCGCCAAAAGCCAGGCTCATGGCGCAGGACGGCCCATGTAGGACAGCGCAATTGAAACCCATCACGCCGCGCGGGAAAACGGGAACGGCCCGCCCCCCGGAAAGGGAGCGGGCCGTCCGCTATCCGTGCCCTGGCGTTATCCGCTCAGGCGAAGGCGGCCTTCAGGTCGTCCACCAGATCGAGCCGTTCCCACGGGAAGAAATCGCCCTCAGCCTTGCGCCCGAAGTGGCCGTAAGCGGCGGTGGGCTGGTAGATCGGCTTGTTGAGGCCCAGATGCGTGCGGATCGCGCGCGGAGTCAGGCCGCCCAGCTTGGCGATGCCCTTGATCGCCTGCTCGATCCGGTCGTCGCCCACGGTGCCCGTGTCGTGCGTATCGACATAGAGCGAGAGCGGTTCGGACACGCCGATGGCATAGGCGATCTGGATCGTGCAGCGCGTGGCAAGGCCCGCCGCGACCACGTTCTTGGCAAGGTAGCGGGTGATGTAGGCCGCCGAACGGTCAACCTTGGTCGGGTCCTTGCCCGAGAACGCGCCGCCGCCGTGCGGGCTGGCGCCGCCATAGGTATCGACGATGATCTTGCGCCCGGTCAGGCCGGCATCGCCATCGGGGCCGCCGATCTCGAACGAGCCGGTCGGGTTGATGTAGTACACCGTCTCGCGCAGCAGCACCGGCGGGATCACGTCGGCGATCACGCGCTTCACATAGGCGTGCAGTTCGGCTTCCTTGTCGCCCTCGTCATAGCCCGGCGCATGCTGGGTCGAAACGACGACCGCCGTCGCGGCGACCGGCAGCGAGCCTTCGTAGCGCAGCGTGACCTGGCTCTTGGCGTCGGGTTCCAGGAACGGCGCCGCGCCCGAATGGCGGTCGGCGGCCATGCGCTCCAGAATCTTGTGGCTGTAGTAGAGCGTCGCCGGCATCAGGTCGGGCGTCTCGTCGGTCGCATAGCCGAACATGATGCCCTGGTCGCCGGCGCCTTCGTCCTTGTTGTCAGCGGCGTCCACGCCCTGCGCGATGTGGGCGGACTGGCCGTGCAGGCGGTTGATGAACTCGAACTTTTCCCAGTGGAAGCCGTCCTGCTCATAACCGATGCGCTTCACCGTATCGCGCACGGTCTTCTCGATCTCCGCCTGCGCGCCCGGCGCCCAGGCGCCGTTTTCATAGACGCCCTTGCAGCGGATTTCGCCGGCCAGCACGACCAGCTGCGTGGTGGTCAGCGTTTCGCAGGCGATGCGCGCTTCCGGGTCCTTCGACAGGAACAGGTCGACGATGGCGTCGCTGATCTGGTCCGACACCTTGTCGGGATGGCCTTCGGAGACGCTTTCGGAAGTAAACAGGTAATCGCCGCGCATTGCACCATCCGATATAAAGGTTTCTTTATGTGTGTGCGTCTAGCGCCGCCGGCGGCCGCTGGCAACCAGCGCGATGCAAAGAAGAACTCCGGCCCAGCAAAGCGGAAGCAGATTGCCCATCCGCGCGAACAGCGTGGGGGGATGCGCGGGCGGCACGAAACCGTCGAGCCGCCCGGCATGGTGCGACGGCAGGAACTGGCGCACCGCCCCGTCGGCATCGATCACCGCACTGATGCCGGTGGTGGTGGCGCGCAGCACCGGCACGCCTTCCTCGATCGCGCGCATCCGCGCCTGCGCCAGATGCTGCGGCGGCCCCCAGCTTCCGAACCAGCCGTCGTTGGTGGGGTTGAACAGGTAATCGGGGCGGTTGCCGCGATCGATCACATGGCCGGAGAAAACGATCTCGTAGCAGATCTGGAAGCCCGCCTTGCCCCATCCGCCATCCGCCACCGGGCCGAAATCGATCGTGCGCGGGCCGGGGCCGGACAGGAAATCGACACTGCCCGCCACCAGCCGCGAAAGGCCGATCGGCTCCAGCAGCTCCCGCATCGGCAGGTATTCGCCATAGGGCACCAGATGTGCCTTGGCATAGCTGCCGCGGATCGCGCCGGCGCCATCCAGCGCCGTCACCACGTTGTAGGCACCGGTCACCTTGCCCCGGGTAAAGACCAGGTCGGCCGCGCCGGTCAGGAGCAGGCCGCGCGGCCCGATCACGCGCCCGATCCGCTCGCGCGCCAGCGCGGGATCGGCGGCATAGGTCGTCTCCTCGTACCAGCGGCGGTCGTAGCCCGGCCGCAGATAGTCCGGCACGCCCGATTCCGGCCACAGCACCAGCCGCGTCCGGCGCGGATCGGGCGCGAGCGAAAGGCCGGCGGTCACGCGGAACTGGTCCTCGAACGTGCGCGGATCGTTGAGGTCTTCCTGCCGCGTATTGGGCTGGACCAGCGTGAAGGGCAGCGTGCCCTGTTCCGCCCCGCCGTGCAGCGGCAGCAGGAACAGCACCACCGTCAGCGCGGCGTGCAAGCCCGCCGCCACCCAGCGCCCCGCCCCCAAGGCCCGGCCCGCGAACAGCCACTGCGCGGCCAGCAGGATCACCAGGGCGGAAAGCCCATACGTGCCGGTCCACGGCGCCACCATGGCCAGGCCGGGCCGCGTGAACCCGCCCAGCGCGATCATGCCCAGCGGATTCCATGCGAAGCCGGTGAAGACCCAGCCGCGCAGCCACTCGCTGACGATCCAGCACGCGGCGAAAGCCGGAACCAGCGCCGCCCGGCCCAACCAGCGTCGCGAGAGCCACCACGCCGCCAGCGCGCCCAGCGCGGGAAACACGGCGAGGTAGAGCGCCAGCAGCACGACCGCGATCACGCCCAGCCACGCCGGCATTTCCGCCTGGTAGGTGAACGCCGTGGCGATCCAGTTGTTGCCGAGCGTGAAATGGCCGACGCCGAAGGCCCAGCCCAGCAGGGCCGCGCGGCGTGCGCTTTTCGCATCGGCCAGCAGGTGCATCAGCCAGGCCAGCCCGGCCAGCGCCAGCGGCCACAGCGCCAGCGGCTGGAAGCCGGTGGCGGCGACCGCGCCGGCAAGCACCGCGCCTGCCGGACTGTGCGACCAGAGGCCCGGCCATTCCGGCAGGGAGCGATGAATCGGGGAGCGACGCGTCATCGCGCCCGCTATGGCGAGCGCGACGCGCGACCGCAAGCAATCACCCCGCCCGTAGGATTCCGATCACGGGGATTGCGGTCATCAGGCTTCGGAAACTTCCGGCGTCGCGTTCTTGCGCGGACGGCCGCGGCGCTTCGGCGCAGGGGCGGCATCCTCGGCCGCCGGTGCCTCGATCGGCAGCTCGGGCTCGCTGCGCGTACCGATCGCGGGCGGCAGGATCGCGGTGTCGAACGTGGGCGCGGCTTCCGCCTTCTTCACCGCCGGTTCGCGGCGCGGACGGCGTTCGGCGCGCGGACGGGCGACCGGTTCTTCGGCAGCCACCGGCGCTTCCTCGGGCTGCTGCGCCGCGGGCTGTTCCTGCTGGGCGCGGCGTTCGCCACGCGGGCGCAGGCCGCGCGCCGCGCGGGCATCGCGCACGAACGGGTTGTCGGAAGGGCCGGCCATCGGCTCGCCCTCATCGGCCCGGACGCCTTCGTCCGTGCGGAAGGGGTCGGCCTGCTGGACATCGGCGGAACGCACCTCGTCCTGCTGCGCCGTCTCGCGCTCGAAGCGGCGGCGCGGTTCGCGATTGTCGCGCCCGTCCCGGTTATCGCGGCCCTCGCGGTTGTCCCGGCCTTCGCGGTTATCGCGCGGCTCGCGCTGTTCCCGAGGCTCACGGTACTCGCGCTGCTCGTCGCGGCGCGAAGGCGCGCGATCGAACGCGGGGAAATCGCCTTCCACGCTGAAGTCGAGCGAATCGTCGTCGCCCTCCGGCTCCTGCCAGCGCTCGCCGTTGCCGCGCTGGCGCTGTTCTTCCTGCCGGACGCGGGTGTCGGCGATCACGCGGAAGTAGTGATCGGCAAACTGAAGATAGTATTCGGCCTGAACGCGGTCGCCATTGAGGTGGGCGTCCTGCGCCAGCTTGCGATACTTCTCGAGCAGCTGGGGGGCGTTGCCCCGGGCGCGACTGTCAATGCGGTTGAGCTGCTGGCCGCCACCCTGGGCACGGTTGTTACCGCGACCCCGCCGGCGGTTGTTACCACGATTGTTATTCAACTCAGGCACTTCCTTGCTTGGGGCGGCCCCATTGCAACGTCCGTTGAATCAGAATGCCGCACAACCCTCCGCCACAGTCCCGGCCTTCGGAACGTGGAACCCAGCATCTGCTTTCGGCCGACCCGGAAAGGCCGGTCTTTCCTGCAAATGGTGGAACTGGCCGGGACGGGAAGCCTTCATCCGTCGCCCTGCCTGACAAGCCTCCTAATCGGCGGACGGTGCCTTGCCAAGCGAAATCTTGGGTAAAATCGCCATTTCGAGCGCGCGCGGACGGCCGCCCAGATCGCGGTGCAGCCGCGCCGAAAGACCAGCCCCGGCGGCGATCGCCGCCACCGCTTCGGCCTGCCGCCAGCCGATCTCGACCAGCGCGACGCCGCCGGGCGCCAGCAGCCCCGGCAGTTGCGGCACCAGCACGCGATAGGCATCGAGTCCCTCCGCCCCCGCGAACAGCGCGCCGGCCGGTTCGTGATCGCGCACCACCGCTTCCAGCTCGGCCGCATCTTCCACATAGGGCGGGTTGGCGAGGATCAGGTCGAACCGGTCCAGCCCGGATGCCCAGCCGGGCACGTCCCAGTCGCGTTCATGGAACGCGGCCCGCGCCGCCAGCCCGGTGCGCTCCGCATTGCCGGCAGCGACGGCCAGCGCGCCGGGCGAACGGTCGATCCCCACCCCTCGCGCCTCGGGCAGCGCGCTCAGCACGGCCAGCAGCAGCGCGCCCGAGCCGGTGCCGCAATCGAGCACGCGCTGCGCGTCAGGCCGGGCAGCGAGCGCCACTTCCACCAGCGTTTCGGAATCCGCGCGCGGGATCAGCACGGCGGGCGTCACCGCCAGGTCCAGGCTCCAGAACTCCGCATGGCCCAGGATGTAGGCCACCGGCTCGCTCGCCCGCCGCCGCGCTAACAGCGGCTCGAACGCGGGCGGCGCGGGATCGCGCATGTGGCGCAGCAACAGGTCCGATCGCGACACGCCCAGCGCGTGGGCCATCAGCAGTTCCACGTCGAGCCGCGCGGTCGATGCGCCCGGCCCCAGCGCCGCGGCGGCATCGCGCAGCCGCTCGGCCACGGTCATGCGTCCATCGCCGCCAGCCGCTTGGCCTGGTCCTCGGCGGTCAGCGCGTCGATCAGCTCGCCCAGCCCCGGCCCTTCGAGGATCTCGGGCAGGCGGTGCAGCGTCAGATTGATGCGGTGATCGGTCACGCGCCCTTGCGGGAAGTTGTAGGTGCGGATGCGTTCGGAGCGGTCGCCCGAGCCGACCATGGCCTTGCGCGCTTCGGCCTCCTCGCCCTGCGCGGCTTCGCGCTGCGCCTCGAACAGGCGGGCGCGCAAGACCTGCATCGCCTTGTCCTTGTTCTTGTGCTGGCTCCGCCCGTCCTGACAGGTGACGACCGTGCCGGTGGGCAGGTGGGTGATGCGCACCGCCGAATCGGTGGTGTTCACATGCTGCCCCCCCGCACCGCTGGCGCGATAGACATCGATCTTCAGATCCTTGTCCTCGATGCGGATGTCCACCTCGTCAGGTTCGGGCAAGACGGCAACCGTTGCGGCGGAAGTATGGATGCGCCCACCGCTCTCGGTCACAGGCACGCGCTGCACGCGGTGGACGCCGCTTTCGAACTTCAGCTTGGCGAAGACGCCGCTGCCGGCGACGTTGGCAACGACTTCCTTGTAACCGCCCAGATCGTTGGCGTTGACCGAGACGACTTCCACCCGCCAGCCCTGCTCGGCGGCGTACTTTTCGTACATGCGGAACAGGTCTGCCGCGAAGAGCGCGGCCTCGTCCCCGCCGGTGCCGGCGCGGATTTCGAGCATGGCGGGGCGGCTGTCCGCCGCATCGCGCGGCAACATGGCGATGGCCAGGCGATGCTCGGCCTCGGGCAGTTCGGCGTTGATGCGCCGCAGCTCCTCGTCCGCCAGCTCGCGCATGTCGGGATCATCCAGCGCGGCAAGGCTGGCGAGCTCGCCGCGCATCGCGCCGACGGCGGCGGCAGCCCGCGCCACCGGCTCCAGCTCGGCATAGTCACGGCTGGCGGCGATGAACTCCGCGCCTTCGAGCGTGCCTGAAGCCAGCCGCGCCTCCAGCTCCGCGAACCGCGCGCCGATCTGGGCAAGGCGGGTGTCGGAGATGGTCACCGATCCACGAACCCATGAAAGATACTCTGAGCGTCGGCAAATCTTTCATAGAGTGCTCGATCGCATTTGAACGCATTGCCTTTATGACCATCGCGCTGATCCAACGAGATAATCACTTGAGGCTGACTTTTCTGGGCCTTATCAAAACGCTTGCGAGGGCTGCCGCTGGCAAACAACTCCGCAATAAAGCCCGCCCGGCGATACTCCGCAGTAAGCGCGAGAGCGTCAATCTCACGTTCTCGGCTCTCCGCAACTATGCAAATCTCAGGCCAGCTGTGCGGCAAATCCCCCACCAGCATCGCCAGCCGCTCGACGCCCGCCGCCCAGCCGACGGCCGGGGTGTGCGGGCCGCCCAGCGTTTCGATCAGCCCGTCATAGCGGCCGCCGCCCAGCACGGTGCCTTGCGCACCCAGCCGGTCGGTGACGAATTCGAACGCGGTGTGGCGGTAATAGTCGAGCCCGCGCACCAGCGCCGGCGCGCGCGTCCAGGTCACGCCCGCCGCGTCCAGCCCGGCGGTCACCTTGCCGAAGAAGTCCTGCGCTTCGGCACCGAGGAACGCGTCGATCTTCGGCGCGTCCGCGACGAAGACCTTGTCGCGCGGGTCCTTGCTGTCGAGGATGCGCAGCGGGTTCTTTTCCAGCCGCTCCTGCGAATCCTCGCTCAGTTCGCCCTTCACGGCGCGGAAGTAGCCGATCAGCGCGGTGCGCCACGCCTCGCGGCTTTCGGCATCGCCCAGCGTGTTGAGCTGCAGCGTCACCCCGTCCGCGATGCCCAGTTCCTTCAGCAACTGGTCCGCCATCACCAGCAGTTCCACGTCGGCCTGCGGCTCGGCCGCGCCGATCACTTCGGCATCGAGCTGGTGGAACTGGCGGTAGCGGCCCTTCTGCGGCCGTTCGTAGCGGAACAGCGGCCCGTGCGTCACCACCTTGACCGGCGCATATTGCTGCCAGCCGTTAGTCAGGTAGGCGCGGGCGAGGCCGGCGGTGAATTCCGGGCGCAGCGTCAGCGATTCCCCGCCGCGATCCTCGAACGAATACATCTCCTTCGAGACGACGTCGGTCGTCTCGCCCAGCGAGCGGCTGAACACGGCGGTCTTTTCGAACACCGGCATTTCCGCGCGGCGGAAGCGGTACAGCTTGCGCACGCGTTCGAAGGTTTCGACCACGAAGGCGAAGGCTTCGGCGTCCGCACCGAAAATGTCCTGCGTGCCGCGAATGGCCTGGGGCGTCTGAATCTGGCTCATGGCCCGCGCGATTAGCCGCATTGTGGTCCCACGAAAAGGGCGCTCGGCAATGGTTGCGGACGGAACCGGTTCGCGCCATGAAGGCGCCATGGCAAATTCCTTCAAGGCCCCGGCCCTTCTCGCCGCGCTTCTCGTCACCGCTTCCGCCCTTCCGGCCCATGCCCAGGTCCAGCCGGCCACCAATACCAGGCCGATGGCGGTGCCCATCGTGCGCCAGGTGCCCGATCCCGAGGACAAGCCGTTTCCCGGCACCATCCGGCTCGACATCGACGCCACCGACGTGACGCGCGGAGCCTACCGCGTGACCGAGACGATCCCGGTTCCGGCGGGCGCGACGCGGCTGACGCTGCTCTATCCGCAATGGCTGCCCGGCAACCACGGCCCGCGCGGGCCGCTGTCCGAATTGGCCGACGTGCGCTTCACCGCCGGCGGCAAGGTGCTGACGTGGACGCGCGATCCGGTCGAGGTCTATGCCTTCCATGTCGACGTGCCGGCCGGCACGAGCGCGATCGAGGCGCGGATGGTCCACACCTCGCCCCTGCGCGATTCCGAAGGCCGCATCACGATGACCCGGGAAATGCTGAACCTGCAGTGGGAAAAGATGTCGCTTTATCCCGCCGGGCACTATGTCCGCCAGATCAGGGTGCAGCCCACCGTCGCCGTGCCCGAAGGCTGGACCGTGTTCACCGCGCTCGACGGCAAGAAGCAGGCGGGCAACCGCGTGAGCTGGGACGTCACCGATTACGAGACGCTGGTCGATTCCCCGATCTTCGCCGGCCTCTACGCGCAGCGCTTCTTCCTCGGCAATTCGGTCTGGCTCGATGCCATTGCCGACAAGCCCGAGCTGCTGGCGATCAAGCCCGAGAACCTCGCCACCTACCGCGCGCTGGTGGACGAGGGGCTGGCGCTCTACGGCGCCAAGCATTTCGATCACTACGACCTGCTGCTGGCGCTGACCGACCGCATGGGCGGGATCGGGCTGGAACACCACCGGTCGAGCGAGAACCAGTACGAGCCGCGCACCTGGATCGACTGGGCCGCCAGCGACTGGGACCGCAACGTCATCCCGCACGAATTCTCGCACAGCTGGGATGGCAAGTTCCGCCGCCCGGCCAAGCTGTGGACGCCCGATTACCGCCAGCCGATGCAGGACAATCTGCTGTGGGTCTATGAAGGGCAGGACCAGTTCTGGGGCTATGTGCTGGCCGCGCGATCGGGCGTGCAGACCAAGGATACCGTGCTGGGCATGCTGGCCAACAACGCCGGCCTGTTCACGCAGTATCCGGGCCGCGAATGGCGATCGGTGGAGGACACCACGCACGATCCGGTCTTCGCCGCGCGCAAGCCCAAGCCCTACACCTCGCTGGCCCGCAGCGAGGAATACTATACCGAAGGCGCGCTGGTCTGGCTGGAAGCGGACGAGATCATCCGGCAGGGCACCGCCGGCAAGAAGGGGCTGGACGATTTCGCCAAGGCCTTCTTCGGCATCCGCGATGGCGATTGGGGCGTGGTGCCCTACGAGTTCGAGGACGTGGTTTCCACGCTCAACGGCGTGTTCCCCTATGACTGGGCCACCTTCCTCAAGACCCGCATCCAGACGCCGGGCCAGCCCGCGCCGCTCGGCGGGATCGAACGCGGCGGCTACAAGCTGGTGTGGAAGGCCGAACCGAACCCTTACGACAAGGCGCGCGCGGCGGACAGCAAGGCGCTTTCGCTCTACCATTCGATCGGCGTGACGATCGACAAGGACGGCAAGGTCACGTCCTGCCGGTGGGATAGCGCCGCGTTCAAGGCGGGCGTGGTCAGCGGCGTGCAGATCGTCGCGGTCAACGGGCTGGCCTACGATCAGGAGGCGCTGAAGCAGGCTATCACCGCCGCCAAGGCCGACGCCGCCGGCGGCGCGAAGCCGCTGGAGCTGACGATCCGGCGCGACGATCGCGTCACCGCGGTGTCGATCGATTACCATGACGGGCTGCGCTGGCCCTGGCTGGAACGCGCCGCGCCGGGCACCGCGCCCACCGGGCTGGACATCCTGCTCTCGCCCAAGCGGACGACGCGCTAGCTCCATGGTTTCGGGAACGGGAACACGGTGGGCGCTCGGCCAGCGTTTCGCGCCAGCGCGCTTCGTCCTGTTCCTGATCCTGAGCGTGGGGGGCTTCGCCGGCTGGCGCCCCCTGTTCGGCGGACATGGCGTGGCCGATTCGCTGGCGATGGGCTTCGATTTCGGCGCCACCGCCTTCCTCGTCTCGCTATGGCCGCTGCTGCGCGAATGCGATGCCGCCGCGATGCGCCGGCATTCCGAGGAGAACGACGCCAACCGGGTGGTGGTGCTGGCGATCACCACAGTGCTCACGCTGGTGGTGATGGCGGCGATCGCGGCCGAACTGCCCAGCGCCAGCGCCGGCAACCACATCGGGCTGGTCAAGCTGATCGGCACGCTCGTGCTCACCTGGCTGTTCGCCAACGTGGTCTATGCGCTGCACTACGCGCATCTCTATTACGTGCGCGGCGTCGATAGCGGGAAGGATACCGGGGGCCTCGATTTTCCTGGCACGGACACGCCGGACTACTTCGATTTCGCCTATTTTGCCTTTACCCTGGGCATGACGTTCCAGACATCGGACACCGCGATCACCAGCCAGGCGATCCGGCGTATCGTCACGCTGCATTCGTTCGCCGCGTTCGTGTTCAACATCGGCGTGATCGCCTTCACCATCAACGCGCTGGGCGGCGGCCACTGAACCGCCCGATCCTATCGGTTTCTTGGCGATAAGTCTTGTTGCGGCGCACAACCCGCGCCGCTAGAGGCGGCTCCATCGTGTTCGAACCGGCCGCCGTTCCGGGGCCAAACCATAGGCAAACCATGCGCATCGACCTGATTCCGACTGGCGACAACCCGCCCGAGACTCTCAACGTCATCATCGAAGTGCCAACGGGCGGCGAACCCGTGAAGTACGAGTTCGACAAGGCTTCCGGCGCGCTCTTCGTGGACCGCATCCTGCACACGCCGATGCGCTATCCGGCGAACTACGGCTTCGTGCCGCACACGCTCTCGCCCGATGGCGATCCGCTGGACGCGCTGGTGATCTCGCGTTCGCCTTTCATCCCCGGCTGCGTCGTGCGCGCCCGCCCCATCGCGGTGCTGAACCTGGAAGACGAAGCCGGCGGCGACGAGAAGCTGGTCTGCGTCCCCGACGACAAGACCTTCCCCTATTACTCCGACGTCGCCGAGAAGGACGACCTGCCCGGCATCGTCATGGAGCAGATCGAGCACTTCTTCACCCACTACAAGGATCTGGAAAAGAAGAAGTGGGTGCGCATCGGCACCTGGGGTGGCGCCGACGACGCCAAGCGCATCACGATCGAGGCGATCGAGCGCGCCAAGGCCGCCAAGGCGGGCTGATCGCCTTCGGACCGACCGGCCGCCTCACTCGGTGGGGCGGCTGGCGTCCAGCAGGTCGCGGCCCTGGGCGTTCCCCGCGCGCTCGCGATCGACCATCGTTTCGATATGGTGCTCGGGCGCCACGCTTTCGGCACCGGCGTTCTCGACCGGCGGCGCCTCGGCCTTTGGCGCCGCCTTGCCGGCATCCTGCTCCATCCGCACGTGATAGACCGTATCGGGCAGCGCGAAGCCCTGCCCGCGCAGCGCGCGCCGCACCGCCTCGATCACCAGCGTCCGCGCCTTGCCGAAACCGGTCTGCGTCTGGTCCACCCAGCCGGTGAAGCGCAGCACCTGCGTCGCTCCGTCGATGCTGACCACTTCGGTCGACGGCTCCGGGGCCGGCAGCACGAAATCCTGCCCGCGCATCGCTTCCAGCGCCACGGCGCGCGCGGCGGAAGGATCGGCTGCGGGATCGATTCCCACCTCGAACGAGAAGCGCCGAGTGGGGTTGGTGGTGAAATTGACGATCACCGCCTTGAACACCGTGCTGTTGGGGATGCGCAGGTGGTTGCCATCCAGCGTCATCAGCACGGTGGCGCGGCTGGTCAGGCGCACCACGCGCCCTTCCCAGGAATCGATCTTCACATGGTCGTTGGCGCGGAACGGCTGGCGGATCGAGAGCATCAGCGACGAAACGTAGTTGTCGATGGTGTCCTTGACCGCGAAGCCCACCGCGATGCCGAATACCCCCGCACCGCCCAGCACCGCGCCAAGCAGCGCCGTCGCCCCCACGATATCGAGCGCGAGCACGATCCCGGCAACCACGAACGCGAAGCGGATCGCGCTGGCCAGCAGTTCGGCCAGGAACGGATTGGGCGCAACGCGGTGCCACAGGTTCTTTCGGCCGGCGATGGTATAGCCCAGCATCCCGATCAGCACCGCCAGCGCGATGGACACGCCGATCAGCGGCAGCGCCGCGACCAGCCCCGTGAACTTGCCGCGCACGCCGCTCAGCGCCGGGTCGAGATTGCTGTCCACGGCCAGGTTGCGGGTCACGCGGTTCTGCACGGTGACCACGCCGGCCACCCGCCCGGCGATCGCCTGGGCCTGCGCGATCGCGTTTTCGTCGGCCACCTGCCCGCTCAACGTGACGACGCCCGCCGCGACGCGCACGTCGATGCCGTTAAGACTGCCGATCTCCGCGAAGATGCCCCGGATGCGCGCGGCGATCTGCGCGTCGGCATCCGCCGAAACGGTGGAGGCGATCGCGCCGCCGGACGCGGAGGCCGAGGAACTGGTCGATGGCGAGGCGCTCTGCGCGGAAACCGCCCCAGCGGGCGCCATCAGCGCGATGAGAAACGAAAGAAGCAGGATGCGCGGCCGACGACGCGAAGCGGAAGAGGCGATCATATGCGCATGACGACGCCCCGCTCGCGCGAAAGTTCCCGGCAAGCCCGGTTCCGCCGCCATGCCCGCTTCAATCCCCCGCGATGCTGAGGCCGTCGATGCGCAGCGTCGGCACATCGATGCCGCGATGAATGTCGAGATCGTCCGCCGCGACCAGCGCCGCGAACATGTCGATCAGGTTGCCGGCCACGGTGAATTCGGCCACCGGCCCGGCGATCTCGCCATTGACGATGCGGAAGCCCGACGCGCCCCGGCTGTAGTCGCCAGTCACGCCGTTCACGCCCTGCCCGATCAGCTCGGTCACATAGACGCCATCGGCAATGTCCGCCATCAGCGCCTGCGGCGTGACCGTGCCGGGCTGGAGCACCACGTTGCTGGCCGTGACGTGCGGCGGCCCCGAAGTCCCGCGCGAGGCATGGCCCGTCGGTTCCGCGCCCAGCTGGCGGGCCGAGGCCGAATCCATCAGCCAGCCGGTCAGCCGCCCGGCCTCGACCAGCGCGCGCGGCGCGGTCGGCAGCCCCTCGCCATCGAACGGGCGCGAACGCAACCCGCGCGGCCGCAGCGGATCGTCAAGAATGGTGATCGCGGAATCGAACAGCTGCGCGCCATCGCGATCGAGCAGGAAGCTGGCGCGCCGCGCGATCGCCGCGCCCGATATCGCGCCCAGCAGGTGCCCGACGAGTGATCCCCCGACGCGGGGATCGAATACCACCGGCATCGTTCCACTCTTGAGCCTGCCGGGGTTGAGCCGCGCCACGGCGCGGTCTCCGGCGCGGCGGCCGATTTCGGCAGGCGGCAGCAGGTCGGCGGCATGGCGGCCGCTGCGCCAGCTGTAATCGCGCTGCATCGCGCCGCCTTCGCCGGCCACGACCGACGCCGACAAGCCATGGCTGGTCGCGGCATAAGCGCCGGAGAAGCCATGGCTGGTGGCCAGCGCGACCACGCCTCGCCCCGCGCTGGCGCCCGCGCCTTCGCTGTTGGTCACGCCCGCAACCGCGCGGGCGGCGTCTTCCGCTTCCTCGGCCGCGGCGCGCAGGTCCTGCGGCGAACGCTCGGCGGCGTCTTCCAGATCGAGGTCCGCGAACGGGCCTTTCGCCAGCCGTTCCCCCGGCGCGAGGCCCGCATACTTGTCCGCGGGCGCCGCCCGCGCCATCGCCACCGCGCGCGTCGCCAGTTCGTCGAGCGCGGCATCGCCAAGGTCGGTCGATCCGATCGAGGCGGAAGCGCCGCCGACGAACACGCGCAGGCCGATATGTTCGGACTCGGAACGCTCCACGTCTTCCAGCGCGCCGAGCCGGACCTGCACCGATTCGCTGGCGTTGGCGAGATAGATCGCATCGCCCGCCTCCGCGCCGGCGCGCACGGCGCGTTCAATCAGCGCGTGGCAGCGCTCCTGGGCTACGGCGGGGGACAACATGGTTCGGCCTCTCGGATGGGGCGCGGACGGATGCCGCGCATGCGATCAGGCCATGGCGTCTAGCCCGCTCGATTCCTGACCGCAATCGCGGGCTTGCCGGCCGGGCGCGGAGGCTTTGTTCAGAACAGCGCGGCGATCAGCTTGAACAGGCCGGTCAACAGAAACGGCAGCCCGATAGCCAGCAGCCAGATCGAAACCTGATCCTTGCGGAACGCCGCGCGCCGGCCCGGATCGGCGGCGGCCGCATCGCCGATATGCTCCCAGCGCCGTTCGAAGCGGCGGAACATCGGAATGATCGCCCCCACCAGCACCACCAGCGCCAGCATCGGCAGCGCGGACGCGCTGTCCCCCTCGATCGCCTGCATGGTCACGAAAATCTGCAGGCCGGTATAGACCAGCAACGCATAGGCGACCGTGTCACTCATCCGCTTGCGCCAATCCAGTTGGCCCCGGCTCTGGCCCCGATTGCGCCCGACGGAGAAGGCTTTGCCCATTCACCCTTCCTTTTAGGTCCGTTTCCGCGAATAGATCACGCAATCCGGTGTGTTTCAAGGCCAATCGGGCATTTCTCGCGCAGGGCATACCGCCGGAAGCGGCGACCATGCACAAATCCTGCCAGTTTTGACGGGAGAGCCGGCCAAGTTGCGCGGGAGGGGTTTGATCGCGCGCCAGACCCGGCTATGGCGGGTCAGCGACCGGAAACGGCAGAACCATAAACAGTTCAGGCGGAACCGCATACAGATGACAGCCCTTGCCGACACCACGCCCGCCGACAGCGGGCAAACGCCGGGATCGGCCCCACGATCGAACGACACCGCGCCTCCCCCGCCACAGGGCGGGCTGGAAGTGGTGTCGATCGCCAAGAGCTACGACAAGCGCGCGGTCCTGACCGATATCTCGCTGTCCGTGGGCAAGGGCGAAGTGTTGGGCCTGCTCGGGCCGAACGGCGCGGGCAAGACCACCTGCTTCTATTCGATCATGGGGCTGGTACGCCCGGATTCGGGCCGCATCCTGCTGGATGGCGTGGATATCACCCGCCTGCCGATGTACCGCCGCGCGATCCTGGGCCTGGGCTATCTGCCGCAGGAAACCTCGATCTTCCGGGGCATGACGGTGGAACAGAACATCGCCACCGTGCTGGAGCTGATCGAACCGGACAAGGCCACACGCATGGCCGAACTCGATCGCCTGCTCGACGAATTCGGCCTGACGCGCCTGCGTTCCAGCCCGGCCATGGCGCTTTCGGGCGGCGAACGCCGCCGCTGCGAAATCGCCCGCGCCCTCGCGGCCAAGCCGTCGATCATCCTGCTCGACGAGCCCTTCGCCGGGATCGACCCGCTGTCGATCAGCGACATCCGCCATCTGGTCAAGGACCTCAAGCGGCGCGGCATCGGCGTGCTCATCACCGACCACAACGTGCGCGAAACGCTCGACATTGTGGACCGCGCCTGCATCATCTATGGCGGGCAGGTGCTGTTCGCCGGCAGCCCCGAGGCGCTGGTGGCCGATCCCAACGTGCGCCGCCTCTATCTGGGCGAGGGCTTCACGCTCTGATGCGCGGGGCGGGGGAACACTGAACGATGGCGCTGGGTCCGCGCCTCGACATACGGCAAACCCAGTCGCTGGTGATGACGCCGCAGCTCCAGCAGGCGATCAAGCTGCTGGCGCTGTCCAATCTCGAAGTGGAAACCTTCATCGGGGAAGCGCTGGACGCCAACCCCCTGCTCGAGATCGGCGAGGCGGCCGCGCCGCCCGATCCGCTCGACGGCCTGCCCGAGGAGGCCCGGCGCACCCAGCTTGAAACCTCCCCGGTCGACCAGCTCGTCAGCGAGGGCCGGGTGGAGGAGGATCGCCCGCTGGACATCGACGTTACCGCGCTCGACCGGGATCGCGATACCGGCGACGTGCCGGATTATGGCCTGGGGAGCGGAGCCGCGGGCGCGGCGGCGGGCGGCGAAGGCCCCGGCATCGACGAGCGTGGGGATTTCGACGAGACGCTGGCGCAGCACCTCCATGCCCAGATCGGCGCGGCGACGTCCGACGCGCAGCTGCTGTTCGTCGCGCGCTGGCTGATCGACCAGATCGACGAGGCTGGCTACCTCACCATCACGCTGGCCGAGGCGGCCGCCGACCTGGGCGTTCCCGCGGCCACGGCGGAAGCGGCGCTGGCGCTGGTGCAATCGCTCGATCCCACCGGCGTCGGCGCGCGCTCGCTGTCCGAATGCCTGGCGCTGCAGGCGCGCGAGGCCGATCGCTACGATCCCTGCATGGCGCGGCTGATCGACAACCTCGATCTGGTCGCGCGGGGCGAATTATCCCGGATCAAGCGCATGTGCGGCGTGGACGACGAGGATTTCGCCGACATGCTGGCCGAACTGCGCGGCTATGATCCCAAGCCCGGCCTTCGCTTCGGCGGCGGCGGCGCGGAAGCCGTGGTGCCGGACATCCTGATCCGCGCGGTGCCGCGCAAGGATGGCTCGGTCGATTGGGACATCGCGCTCAACCAGGCCACGCTGCCGCGCCTGATCGTCAACCGCAGCTATTACGTGCAAATGCGCGGCGCCTGCGTCAGCAAGGAAGCGCGCGGCTGGCTGGGGGAAAAGCTGGCCGACGCCAACTGGCTGCTGAAAGCGCTGGACCAGCGGCAGAAGACGATCCTGAAAGTGGCGGCCGAGATCGTGAAGCAGCAGGACGGGTTCTTCCGCCACGGCGTCTCGCACCTCCGTCCGCTGACGCTGCGCGCAGTGGCGGAAGCCATCTCGATGCACGAATCGACCGTGAGCCGCGTGACCTCGAACAAGTACCTGCACTGCGATCGCGGCACGTTCGAGCTGAAGTATTTCTTCACCTCGGGCGTCGCTTCGGCCGATGGCGAAGGCGCGGTATCGGCCGAAGCGGTCAAGGCCGCGATCCGGCAACTGATCGACGCCGAAGATCCCAAGGCGATCCTGTCCGACGATGCGCTGGTCGATCTGCTGAAGCAGCGCGGCTTCGATCTCGCCCGCCGCACGGTCGCCAAGTATCGCGAGGCGATCGGGCTGGGCAGTTCGGTGCAGCGCCGCCGCCAGAAGGCGCTCGCCGGGGTGCGCTGAGCGGTTATTCCGCCGCTGCCATCCCGGTTCCCGCCAGACCAGCGTCCGGGCGCTCGGCCAGCATGTGCTGGATCATCTGCTGGAGATTGGCGTCATAGCGCGCCAGCACCAGCCGGTCCTCGGCCGTGTCCCAATGCGTCACCAGTTCGCGGCCGTTCCACCAGTGCAGCGCGTAGGCCGGTGGATCGGCGACGATCAGGTTGCGCTGATCGGGCACGTCGGGATCGATCGGCCGCAAGTCGAGCGCGACCTGTGGCGCCGTGGACGGGCAGGTGGCCACGATCACTTGCTCCCATCGTGTCGCGCTGGCGCGATGGATGTGGCCGCAGACCAGCCCCGTCACGTTGTCGCGCCCGCGCAGGCAGGACGCCAGCCGTTCCACCCACGGCTCGGCCGCATCGGTGTTCATCCACGGGATGCCGGCCTCGATCGGGGGATGGTGCTGCACGATCAGCGTGGGCGTGGCCGTGTCCTCGTCCAGCCGCGCGGCAAGCCATGCCGCGCGCTCCTCGCAGAATGCGCCGCCATGCCGCCCCTCTTCCAGCGTATCGAGCACGATCAGCCGCAGCACGGGGCTGTCGATCACGTATTGCAGATAGTCCCCGGTGAACGGCGCGTGCGGAAAGACCTCGCGAAATGACGCGCGCTCGTCGTGGTTGCCCAGCGCGAAATGCACCGGAAACGGCAGCCCGGACAGCGCCTCGCGCAGCCGTTCGTAGCTCTCCCGGTCACCGCGATCGACGAGATCGCCGGTCGCGAGCAGCAGATCGGGGCGCGGGTCCATGTCCAGCAAGGCCTGGACCGTGCGGTCCAGCCGCAGCCGGTTGAATTCGTCCGGCGTGTCCGGCTCGAACCCCAGGTGAATGTCCGTGATCTGTGCGATCAGCATCGCCCCGCGCTCCCCCAAGCCCGCTTACTTCAGGGATGCCGGCCCCCACTGCCGGGGCCGGTCGGCCACGGCGGTGTGAATCGGATCCTGCGGACGCTTCCTGTCCCGTTCGCCCTTCGGCTGCCACGGCGCCCCGCTATCCATGTGATAGGAATGGCACATCGCGCAGCCGGAATCGACCGGGTCCTTGACCTTGACCGAAGCCAGGTGTGTTCCCCCCTCGCCCACGTGGCAGCTGCGGCAGCCGCCGGGGCCGTCCATCCCGGGAACGAGCAGGTCGGAAGCGTCGTTCGATTGCGGCGCGCGGGTGTGGCACGCCACGCAATCGGTCTTGCGGTGATCCTTGTGATCGAACCAGCCGGTGTTGTAGTAGCGCCCGTTCTGCGCCACCGGCTGGACCGCGAAGCCATCGGTCGCCGCCGTGCCGCCGCGCGTCACGGTATGGCAGTCATAGCACATGCCGCCCTTGGAAAAGACCTGTGCGATCGCCTGGTCGGCGCGGGTGGGATAGAACCGCACCGCGCGGGCATAGTCCGCCGCGCTCGCGCGCAGCGCCGCATCGCCGGGCACCCGGCGGGCAAGCCCCGAAAGGTTCGCCGGCCGCGCCGGCGCGGTGCCGCGATAGAACGCGCGCAGGTCCGCAACCACCATCGCCGGTTCGCCATGGCGCAGCGACCGGAAGGTGCCGCCCACTTCGTCGAAATTCAGCGAATGGCAGCTCTGGCAGGCCTCTTCCATCACCACCGGCTTGAACCGCGCGCCGCCCGAATCGGTCTTGTGGCAATCCTGGCAACCCAGGCCCTCGTTGCCGGCGAAGCGGCCGGGCCGGCGGCGCACCATCTGCGCCACGCCGTTCACCTTCGACAGATGCTGGGCGTGCGTGAATTTGAGGCCGTTCGGCTCGCGCAGGGTCGGGCTCCACACCGCGCGTTGCAGCAGCGGTTTCGCACCGTTCATGCCGACGATCACCGTCGGCCTGAACTGCGGGTGCGCCGTTCCGAAATCGGCGGCATCGGCGATCTTCGTGTCGGTCAAGCGCGTCTTCAGCCCATCGTGGCAGTCGGTACAGAACTGCTGCCGGGTGGCCGGCATAGCACCGGCCCCCTCGTGTTCGGTGTGACAATCCACACAACGGCCGGCGGGACGGTTGAAAGCGGTCGCCACCGCGCGCTGGAACGCGGCGAAACCGTGCGGTTCGCCGCGCGCGCGCACCAGCCGCGCCGCATCGGGGATGTGCTGGTGCGCATCCTGCGTGTGGCAGGTGAGGCAGGCATTGTCGCGAACCGCCACGAACGCCTTGACGTGGCAGGCCTGGCAATCGTTCTCGAGATTCTTGTGCGCGAGGCTGAGATGGCCGGAAGACCACGCCTTGTCGGCATGGAAGCCGGCGGGGCGGCGATCGTCCTTGTGCAGCGCCAGCGGCTTGTACGTGGCATAGCTCCAGATCGGAAAGGCTAGGAACGCCACCAGGATCAGGATCGCGAAAGTCCAGGCCGACATGCGCTTGCCCGGTAGCAGGCCTTTCAGCGTGTAGGCGCTGCCGAGATCGACATCCTCGGCCGATTCGGAAAGCGCTTCCACCCGCCGCACCGAAAAGACCGGCAACCCGCTGTCCGCATCGCGCGAAAGCTGGATGCGGTGGCCGCCGAAGCCCAGTTCGGCGCCGGTGGCGATGTCCAGTTCGCGCCGGTTGACGCTGCGGCCGTTGACGTCGAACGGCTGGTCGCCGATCGATTCGATCATCAGCCGCTGGTCATCGATCCGCGTGACCCGCGCATGGCGCGGATCGACGGCAAGATCGGGCAGGTGGATGCCGCAGGCCGCGTCGCGGCCGATGGTCAGTTCATCGCCGTCCACGCGGGAGCCGCGAACGATCTCCTCGCCGCTGGACTTGAGCGCGATCTGGCGGATCAGGAAGCTCATGGAGGCGCTCACCAGTAGAAGAAGACGCTGACGATATGCGCGGAAAGCGCGGCGAGCAGCGCGAAGGTGACGGGAACGTGGACGTAGAGCCAGGCCTGCAGCCAGGTCTTCAGGCGCAAGTGCTTGCGCAACCGCCCCAGCATGGCCTCCTTGCGCGTGAGCAGCGCGTCCACCTTGTCCAGCGGATCATCGGCGGTGCGCGCGCGGTAGGCCCGCATCCGGCGCAGTTCCGCCGCCGCCGCGCGCGTGGCGTCGCGGGCGTAGCGACCGGTCACGCGATTCCAGAAGGAGCCCGCGAAGGGGTTCTCCTCCAGGCTGCTGTTGACCAGCGCCGCCGCCTGCGGATCGAGCGGCTGCGCCGCATCGTGAATCTGCCGGTCGAGCGACCGCAGCGCTTCCACCATCTGCTTCTCGGTGATCGCGCCTTCCTCGTCATAGCGGTTGTCCGACAGCGCGCTGGGCAGCGTGGCATAGACCCAGATGCCGAACAGGCCCGACAGGATCACCAGCATCATCAGCGCCCACGCCAGCGTGTGCACGTTCCAGCCGAAGTGGAAGCCCGAATGCAGCGTGCCCACCACGATCAGGCACAGCCCGAGATAGACATGCGCCGAGGTCCACGCGCGCAGCGACCAGCGGCCCGGCGTGATCGCGCGCTTGCGCACGCCCAGCAGCGTCAGCCACAGGATCAGCAGCGCGCCCAGCGTGCCGAGCGTGTAGCCCAGCCAGCTCGATCCGAAATGCTGCCCCGGCAGCGGCACGAACACGTACAGCGCGATCAGCACCACCGCGAGCAGCGCGGATATCTTGAGCCACCGTCCGTTGCGATAGCGCAGGAAGCCTTCGTGCGTGCTGGTCCGGTCGCGGCTGGTGCGCGGACGGCGAACCTTGCCGGCCTTTTCCGGCCCCTGGGCAACGCTTGCCATGGTCAGGCCTCCTCGTTCTCGAGCCGGGCGACGGTCAGGAACTCGTCGGGCGAGACGCGGATCGCCGCGCCGGTGGGGCAGGCCCGCACGCAGCTGGGTCCGCCGTCGATCCCGGCGCACATGTCGCACTTGATCGCCTTCTTGCGGTCGAGCAGTTCGTCCACCGCCGGATCGCCGGTGTACTTGGTGTGCTTCTTCGACCACTTGTAGGAAGGCTCGCCCGGCCCGGGGCCGCTGCCGAAGAACAGCCACGACCATAGCGAAGGCTTCTTCGGCGGCACCTTCTCCATGCGGATCACGCCATAGGGGCAATTGCGCTGGCAGTTGCCGCAGCCGATGCAGGTATCGTTGATCGAGACCTCGCCATCCGGCCCGCGCTGGATCGCGTTGGGCGGGCAATCGGCCATGCAGTGCGGATGCTCGCAGTGCCGGCAACTGGTCGGCACGTGCAGGTGGGCAAAGCTGCGCCCCGCCTCGCGATCCAGCCGCGACAGGCCGTCATGGCTGTCGGCGCAGGCCTTTTCGCAATTGTCGCAGCCCACGCACAGCGTCTCGTCGATCAGCAGCACGTCGGTCGCCTCGCCCAGCCCCTGGCTGACGAGGAACTTGGCCTGCTCCGAATAGAGGTCGACCACGCCCGAAAAGCTGTCCTTGCGCGATTCGATGAAGGCGTTGGTCTTGCGGCGGCCTTCCATGTCCTTGCGCGCGCGCTCCAGCAGCGCCGGCCTGGCCGCCAGCACGCGGGCGAAGGCATCGCCATCGATGCGGATCACTTCGGACTTGATCGCCGCGCGCACCGTCGCCGTGCGCTGGCCGCCATCGATCAGCGCCATCTCGCCGACGTAGGAGCCGGCCGGAAGGTAGGACAGGAACACCGGCTTGCCGCCGACTTCCTTCTCCACGATCATCGATCCCACGCGGATGACGAAGACATCGCGATCCTCGTCGCCCTCGCTGATGATCGGCTTGCCCGCCGGCACCTGTTCGATCCGCGCGGTTTCCACCACTTCGCGGATATCGTCGGGCGTCAGCCCCGATCCGAACATCTGCAGGATCTGCCGCTCGGTAGAAATACGCTCGATCGCGCGCCGCGCGGTCGGCACCTGGCTTTGCAGCTTGAGCGCGGCGTTGCGGCTGATCTCGACGCAGATCGTGTCTTCCGCCGCCACGATCGTCGCGCCGCGCCGCCGGCCGGAAATGAGGCCGACCTCGCCGAAGATCGTGCCTTCGGGAATGGGCACGACCCGCGAGGGATCGTTCGGGTCGATGCGGACGTGGACCGATCCCGAAGCGATCGCGAACAGCGAGGACCCCGGATCGTTCTTCTCGAAGATGACCTCGCCCTTGCGATAGGCGCGCGCATCCGAATCGAGCATGAATTCGCGCAACTGCAGCGTGGTCATGCCTTCCAGGATGGTGATCCGGGTGCGCAGGAACTCCAGCCATTCGGTGACCGACCGGTTGCCCGGCAGATTGCGGAACCGCGCTTCCAGCAGCGGTTCGTCCGCCGGCTTCAGCGCGGTGTTGCCGTTGATGAACTCGATGACGTCATAGCCCTGGTTCATGCAGTGCTTTATCAGCGGATAGCCCGCCAGCGCGCCGATCACGAAGATGCCGGGCGCGGTCGATTCGAACTGGGGCGAAAGCGTGGGGAAGGCCAGCCGGTCGGCGCTGGCGAACGCGATGCCGCAGCCTTCGACGAAGGCGCGCGGCGGGGCGGAGCCGATGCGCGCGATGATCCGGTCGCAGCGGATCTTCTCCTCGCCATCGCGCGTGGACAGGGTGATCCAGCCCGGTTCGACCGACTTGGTTTCCGTTTCGTAGCGGATCGTCAGCCGGCCGGCCGCATCGTCCTCCACCAGCGCCTTGGCGTTCGGCTCCTTGGCGGTGGGGAAGCTTTCGCGCACGTTGGTCGATTTGGGCGCGCGGTTAAGCACGGTGACGACATTGCCCTGCGCCGCATCCTCGACCAGGCCGCGCGCGTTCTCGATCCCCGCGTCGCCGGTGCCGATCACCACGACGTGCTCGTCGAGAATCGCGTAGGGATCGTCGAGCTGGTAGGTCACGTGCGGCAGGTCCGAGCCGGGGCAGCGCAGCAGGTTGGGATTGCCCTGCGTGCCGATCGCCAGCACCACGTTCTCGGCCAGCACCGTCTCCCCGCTGGTCAGCTCGATCGCATAGGGCGGGGCATGGCGCTGCAGCTCGGTGGTCGTGGTGGAGCCGTCCCGCGCGCGCGAAACGATCGTGTGCACCGAACCGGGGATAGCCTCGCCCGTGCCGCGAATCGCCTTCACGTCGGCGTTGTATTTCACGTTCACGCCAAGCTCGGTGGTCCGCCGGTTCCACTTGTCGAGGATGTCCTCCTTCTTGCCGGCGTCGAACTCCTGGTCGGAACGCAGGATCAGCTGCGATGGCGTGGCCATCACGTGCTTGCCCTTCTGGTACTTGAAGATCGTGTCGGACAGATGGTCCGACTTTTCGAGCAGCACATGCTTCAGCCCGAGCTGCGCGGCGCGGCTGGCCGCGCTCATGCCCGCCGGGCCGGAGCCGATGATCGCAACTTTGAAGACTTCGCTCACCGGTGTGCGTCCCCCGCAACACGAAAGCGGACCTCTGCGGGTTCCTGCTTTCCATCAACCGATTTGCGACCCCTGTTCGCGCGGACATTAGCGGATGAACCGGGCTTTGCCACCCGCAAATTCGCGCTGCCGCACACAAGGGGGCGGACACGGGCGCGTGCAAGGACATGCAAGGCCCCCGGTCGGGGAACCCGCCCTCGCCGCGCGCCGCCTTGCAACATGGTGCGCGAGCGCGATATGCGGTTGCAGCGCAAGAACGCCGCAAGGAGATTTCGATGACCGAGGCCGAGCAGTCTCCTTCCGCAAGTCCCGCCCTCGAAAGCCCGGCTCCGCAGGCCGCGGGCGGGGCGGGCTGGTTGGGCAGGGTGCTTCTCGCGGGCGCGGCGGTCATGGCCATCGCGGCGGCGGGCGTCGCCATCTATCGCGGGCAGAAGCAGGAGACCGCGGTGGTCGCGCCGGCGACGGCCGATGCCAGCCAGGCGCCTTCGGTCGACGATGTGATCGCCAAGCTCGAGGCCAAGCTGAAGGCCGATCCGGAAAATGCCGAAGGCTGGCGCATGCTGGGCTGGTCCTATTTCCAGACCGAACGCTATGCCGAAGCCGCGACCGCGCTGAAGAAGGCGACCCGGCTCGATCCCGATCACGCAGAAACCTTCTCCTTCCTGGGCGAGGCGCTGGTGCTGGCGAGCGACAGCGAGGGGCGGATACCCCCCGATGCGCAGGCCGCATTCGACCGCGCGCTGCAACTCGATCCCAAGGATGCGCGGGCGCGCTACTTCAAGGCGGTGGCGATGGACCTTTCGGGCCAGCACCGCCGCGCGATCGACATGTGGTTCGACCTGCTGGCGGATACCCCGTCCGACGCGCCCTATGCGGACGATATCCGCGACGTGATCCGCAACGTGGGCCAGAAGTACAAGATCGACGTGGACAAGCGGCTGGCCGAAGCGCGCTTCGCCGCGCCGGCGGCCGGCATGGTTACCGACGGTGCGCAAAAGGCGGCCTCCGGCATTCCCGGCCCGACGGGCGACGAAATGAAGGCCGCCGCCGGCCTGCCCAAGGGGCAGCAGGAGGCGATGGTGCGCGGCATGGTCGACGGGCTGGAGGCGAAGCTCGCGCAGAATCCCGGCAATCCCGATGGCTGGATCATGCTGATGCGCAGCCGCATGCAGCTGGGCGAACCGGGCAAGGCCGGCAAGGCGCTGCAGGATGGCCTGGCCGCGTTCCGCAACGATCAGGCGACCAGCCGCCGGCTGCGCGAGGCCGCCGCCACCCTGGCGGTTCCCGGCGCCTGACCGCCGGCGGCGGTTTCCGCCCGCCCCATGGTTCCCAGCGCCTGTTGAAAACCCGCGCGACTCGCCGCGATTGCGGCATTTACGCGAAATTAACCTTTAATGTTCATTGGTCCTATGGTTAATGTCGGACAAGAGCGTTTGACGAGGGATTAACGCTGCCATCCTGTTATGGCGAGAAGGGGCGGTTGTATGCGTGTGCTGCTGATCGAGGACGAGCCGACCACGGCCAAGGCCATCGAGCTGATGCTTTCGGCCGAAGGTTTCAACGTCTATTCAACCGATCTCGGGGAAGAAGGCCTCGATCTCGGCAAGCTCTATGATTACGATATCATCCTTCTGGACCTCAACCTGCCGGACATGCACGGCTACGATGTCCTCAAGAAGCTGCGCGTCGCCAAGGTGCAGACGCCGGTTCTCATTCTCTCCGGCATTTCGGAAATGGATTCGAAGGTGCGCAGCTTCGGCTTCGGCGCCGACGACTACGTGACCAAGCCTTTCCACCGCGAGGAACTGATCGCCCGCATCCACGCGGTCGTGCGCCGTTCCAAGGGCCATTCGCAATCGGTCATCCGCACCGGCAAGCTTTCGGTCAACCTCGATGCCAAGACGGTGGAGGTCGATAACGCGCGCGTGCACCTGACCGGCAAGGAATACGCGATGCTTGAGCTGCTCTCGCTGCGCAAGGGCACCACGCTGACCAAGGAAATGTTCCTGAACCACCTTTACGGTGGCATGGACGAGCCGGAGCTCAAGATCATCGACGTGTTCATCTGCAAGCTGCGCAAGAAGCTGGCGCACGCCTGCGGGGGTGACAACTACATCGAAACCGTCTGGGGCCGCGGCTATGTGCTGCGCGATCCGGACGACAAGCTGGACGTCGAAGCCGCCTGATTTTCCGGGCTGATTTTCCGCCCACATTTCCCGCAACGTCTGTTCCTGACGAAAGCGGTCCGCTCCGGGGGGTGCGGGCCGCTTTTCGTTTGCGGGCTCCCTCTCCCCAACCCGGCACCGGTCTGCTAGGCGCGCCGCTTTATCGACCAGCAGGCCTCCGTTTCATGACCGCGCACAAGTCCGGCGATCCCACCACGCTCAACCGCCTCTACGGCCGCGCCAAGGGCAAGCCCCTGCGCCAGGGCCAGCAGGCGCTGGTCGATACGCTGCTGCCGCAAATCGCGGTGCCGGCGGACGGCCCGGTCACCGCCGAACGCCTGTTCGGGCACGATTGCACGCTCCATTTCGAAATCGGCTTCGGCGGCGGCGAGCACATGGCCGCGCGGGCCGACATGCTGCCCGATCACGGCTTCATCGGGGCCGAACCGTTCCTCAATGGCGTGGCGCAGGCGCTCACGCACCTTGACGGCGACGGCGGCCGGCACCCGCCCATTCCCAACGTGCGCATCCATCACGGCGATGCGCTGGAGGTGCTGGCGCGCATTCCCGACGGTTCGCTGTCGTTCCTCTACCTGCTCCACCCCGATCCCTGGCCCAAGGCGCGCCACGCCAAGCGGCGGATGATGAACGACGGCCCGCTGCGCCTGTTCGCGGCCAAGCTGAAACCGGGCGGCGAGTTCCGCTTCGGCACGGACCACGCGATCTACCTGCGCCATGCCCTGATGGTGATGCGCCGCCATCGCGATGCGTTCGAATGGCTGTGCGAGAAACCGGCGCAGTTCCAGAAGCGCCCCAGCGGTTGGCCGGAAACGCGCTACGAGGCCAAGGCGCGCAACGTCTACGGCCACGAGGTCTGGTATTTCCGCTATCGCCGCCGTCAAGAAGGCTGAGGCGACAGGGTTAACCTCAAAATAACCAAGCATGGCGCATGATCCAGCATGCCGGTCCCCCCGGAGTCGCAGGGGACACCAAGGCAGGAGTTGGTTCATGTCGAACGCCGACACCGCTACGCTGATCCTGACCGAGATGCGCGAATTCGCGAGCTTCTCGGCCGCCGAACAACGCTATATCCGGCGCAGTCTGGATGTCGGCCTCGGCCGGCAGGATGCGTTCCGCCTGTGGGCGCGCAGCGGCGAGGAAACCGCCTCGATCCGCGCGCAGTACGTGATCTATCAGGATCTCAAGACGCTGCGCACGGTCCTGCCCGAAGGCCCCGGCCCCGATGGGCTCGAAAGCTTCATGGGCAAGCTGATGCGCGTGACCGCGTTCGATCTGGGGCAGGAACGGCTCAGCTGCTTCTCGGCCTATCGCTTCCTCTACGAACGCCTGCTGGGCGCCGAAGTGCGGCCGTGGCTGCCGGGCGCGTTCTGCGGTGCCGCGGCGCTGCCGCAGATCCGGCCGGAACGGCGCAAGGGCCTGCTCCAGTCGATCAGCGAAGCCGCCGCCACCGCGCCGGGCTGGTCGCCCCGCGCGCCGAAGTTCTATCCCGAATTCGTGGAACTCGAAGCGGCCTGATAACGGACTGCCTGAAAAACAGCCCCTTTATGCCTTGTAGAGCGCATCGATCCGCGCGCCGTACCGCTCGCGGATCTTGTGCCGCCGGATCTTGAGGCTGGGCGTCATCTCGCCGTTGTCGATGCTGAACGCCTCGTCCGCGAACGCGAACTGGCGGACCTTCTCGATCACCGACAAATCCCGGTTCACCCGGTCCACCGCTTCGCGAATCGCGTTGCGGAAGGCTGGCAGGTCCTGCAACGTCGCCATATCGAACTTCTCGTCCTGGTCCCGCGCCCATTCGACCGCCCATTCCGCATCGGGCACGATCAGGCCGACCAGATAGGGCCGCTTGTCGCCCGAAACCATCGCCTGCGCGATTTCGGGCTGGAGCGTCAGCATCCCCTCCACCTTCTGCGGGGAGACGTTGTCGCCCTTGTCGTTGACGATCATGTCCTTCTTGCGGTCGGTGATGACGATCCGGCCGTTGGCGTCGAGATGGCCGATGTCGCCGGTGTGCAGCCAGCCATCCTGGATCGCCCGTGCGGTTTCCGCCGGGTTGTGCCAGTAGCCGTGCATCACCAATTCGCCGCGCACGAGGATTTCGCCGTCCTCCGCGATGCGGACTTCCACGCCCTTCATCGGCGGGCCGACGGTGTCCATCTTGATGCCCGCCGCGGGGCGGTTGCACGAGATCACCGGCCCGGCCTCGGTCTGGCCATAGCCTTGCAGCATGGTCAGGCCCATCGCCTCGAAGAACACGCCGACATCGGGATTGAGCGGCGCCCCGCCCGAAACCATCGCCTTGATGCGACCGCCAAAGCGCAGGCGGATCTTGGGGCGCAGGCTCTTCTCCAGCAGGAAATCCATCGGCCGGTCCAGCAACCGGGGGCGGCCCCGCGCCTGGCGCTCACCGATCGCCAGCGCCCGGCCCATCAGGTAGTTGGCCACGCGGCCCTGCTTTTCCACCTGCTTCATGATGCGCGTGCGCAGCACTTCGAACAGCCGCGGCACCACGACCATCAGAGTGGGACGCACTTCCTCGATATTGCTCGCCAGCTTTTCCAGCCCTTCGGCATAGAAGATCTGCGCGCCCATGCCGATCGGCAGGTACTGGCCACCGGTGTGCTCGTAAGCATGGCTGAGCGGCAGGAACGACAGGAACACTTCCTCGTCCCAGCCGAAATCGTTGGCCAGGATATGCGCCGCGCCATCCACATTGCACAGGATCGCGCCGTGGTGCTGCACCACCCCGCGCGGCGCGCCGCCGGTGCCGCTGGTATAGATGATGCAGGCAGTGTCCGCGCGCCCGATGCCGGCGATGCGCGCCTCCACCGCCGCGCGGGCCGCCGCCACATCCCCCGCCAGCAGCGCGTCCCAGTCGTGGAACGTCAGCGTGCCCGATTGCGCCTGCCGCAGCGGCTCGATGCCGATGACGTGTTCGGCGCAGGGCGCGCGCAGCGCCGCCGCCAGCAGCGGCCGCGCCAGCTTGGCGTTGGAAACGATGATCGCGCGCGCGCCGGAATTCTCCAGGATGTGCAGGTGATCGCGCTCGGTATTGGTGATGTAGGTCGGCACGGTGACCAGCCCGGCGGCCATGATCGCCAGATCGGCCAGGCACCATTCGGGCCGGTTTTCCGACACCAGCGCCACCCGGTCGCCATCCTTCAGGCCCAGCCCGCGCAGGGCCTCCGCCATCAGGCAGACCCGGTCCGCCGCCTCGCGCCAGGTGATCGCCCGCCACGCGCCATCGTGCTTGGCCGAGAGGAACGGCCCATCGCCCCGCACACGCGCGCGGTCGAAGAACATCGCGACCAGGTTCGGGAATTGTTCGAAATCGCTGAGTTGCACGTCCGGTCCTCTGCCCCACCCGCGCGCCGGCCTCTGCTCCGCCGTTCGCGCAGGGGAAAGTCCTAAAGAAGCCGCGCCGCTACGGCAACCTTGCGCGGGCGGGCGCGCCGATCAGAAAGCGCCGTTCAGGGGGCTACCGCCGCGCCTTCGCTGCGCGGGTCGGCGGCGCCGCGCCAGCGATCGCCGACGCGTTCGATCGCGTTGGCCTTGAACGAGGCCTCGCGCGCGATGACCTGCCGGTGGCCCAGCGCCACGAGCGCCGGGATCATCGCTTCCTGCGCGGAGCCCTTTTCCACGAACACCACGTCGCCGCCGGGCGCGAAGATCACCGGCAGCGCGATCGCCTCGCGCGCGGGCAGGCCCCAGTCGAGCACGCCGATGATCGCCTTGGCGACCTGGGCCGGGATCGTCGCCCCGCCGGCCGCGCCGATCGCCAGCCGCAACTGGCCGTCGGGGCCGTAGATCAGCGTCGGCGCCATCGAGCTGCGCGGCCGCTTGCCCGCTTCCACCCGGTTGGCCGTGGGCACGCCATTGCGATCGGGCACGATGTTGAAGTCGGTCAGCTCGTTGTTGAGATAATAGCCGCCGACCATCAGGCCCGAGCCGAACGGGCTTTCGATCGTGGAGGTATAGCTGGCGGCGTTGCCCCAGCGGTCCACCGCGACGAAATGGGTAGTGCCGTGCTCTTCCTGCGGGCGTGCGGGCGCGAAAGCGGTGCGGACGCCCGGCGGCGTCCCCGCCACGACCGACGGCAGCGAGCCCTTGTCCGAAATCAGCGCGGATCGTGTCGCCAGATAGGCAGGATCGGTCAGACCCGCGACCGGCACGCTGACGAAATCGCTGTCCCCCAGGTAGCGGTCGCGATCGGCATAGGCCAGCCGTTCGGATTCGGCGATCAGATGCCACGAGACCGGATTGTCCGGCCCCAGCGCCTTGAGATCGAAGCGTTCGAGCTGCTTGAGAATGGCATAGACCGTTGTCGCGCCCGACGACGGCGGCCCCATCCCGCAGACGCGGTAGCCACGGTAATCGCCGCACACCGGCGCGCGTCCCTTCGCCTGATAGCCGGCGAGGTCCGCCGTGGTCAGCGGCGCGGGATTGCGCGGCGCGGTGCCGACCTTGGCGGCCACGGTCGCGGCATTGTCGCCGGCATAAAAGCTGTCGGCCCCCTGCGCCGCGATCTTCTCCAGCGTTTCGGCCAGCGCCGGATTGCGGATCACCGTGCCCGCGGGCAGCGGCTGCCCGTCCGCCCCGTAGTAGATGGCGCGGGCCTGCGGATCGAGCGCGCCGGTGCGGGGGAAGCGGCTCAGCATGGCGTAGAGGCGCGGCGTCACGACGAAGCCATCGCGCGCCAGCCGGATCGCCGGCTGGAACAGCGCGCGCCACGCCAGCTTGCCGTGGTGCGCGTGCGCCAGCGCGGCCAGGCGCAGGTTGCCCGGCACGCCCACGCTGCGCCCTCCCGGAATCGCCTCGACGATCGGCAGTGGCTGCCCGTTGACATAGAACCACTGCGGGCCGGCGGCCTTGGGCGCGGTTTCGCGGCCGTCCACCGTCTCGACCTTGCCCGCCGCGTCGCCCAGCACCAGGAAGCCACCGCCGCCGATGCCCGAGCTTTGCGGTTCGACCACGGTCAGCGCCAGCATCGTGGCGATCGCGGCGTCGGTGGCGGTTCCGCCCAGCCGCAGCATGTCCACGCCCGCTTCGGCCGCACGCGGATCGGCGGCGGAAACCAGCCCCTTCTCGCCCACCGGCACGCCGTCCGCGGGAACGGGAACCGGCGCGGCCTGCGGCGTGGTGGAGGCCATCTGGCCCATCGGGGCGCAGGCGGGCGTGAGCAGAAGCGCTGCAAGCAGCGCGCGACCGGGTATCTTCCCAGGCATCTTCATCGATAGCATGGCCGCAAGGCTATTCGGTCCCGACGGCCTCCGCAATGCTCGTCATGCCCTCTTCCCGCACGCGCTTCGCCAGGCCCGACACGATCGCGCGCGCAAGGCCCGGTCCCTCATAGACCATGGCGCTGTATATCTGGACCAGGCTGGCGCCCGCGCGAATGCGCTCCCACGCATCCTCGGCGCTGGCGATCCCGCCCACGCCGATCAGCGGTATGGCCCCGCCGCTCGCCTTGCGGAACTCGCGCAGGCGTTCGAGCGCCATCTGCCGCAGCGGCTCGCCCGAAAGCCCGCCCGCTTCACCGGCATGGACCGACCGCAGCGAGGCCGGCCGCTCGATCGTGGTGTTCGACACGATCAGCGCATCGAGCCGCTTGTCCAGCGCGATGCGGCAGATCGCATCGACATCGGCCCGCTGGAGATCGGGGGCAAGCTTCAGGAACACCGGCGTCGCCAGCGCGCCGCGCGCCTCGATCACCGCGTCCAGCAGCTCGGCCAGCGCGCCTTCGTCCTGCAGCGCGCGCAGCCCCGGCGTGTTGGGCGAACTGATGTTGACGGTGAGATAGGTCGCCAGCGGGGTCATCGTCCGCGTCATCGCCGCATAGTCGGCAATGCGGTCCGCCGAATCCTTGTTGGCGCCGATGTTGACGCCCACGATCCCCGGCTTGCCCAGGCGCGCACGCAACCGCGCGGCGACCGCAACCGCTCCGTCGTTGTTGAAGCCCATGCGGTTGATGACTGCCCGGTCCTCCACCAGCCGGAACAGCCGGGGGGCGGGGTTCCCCGCCTGCGGACGCGGCGTTACCGTGCCGATCTCGGCAAAGCCCAGGCCCAGGCGCAGCACCGCGTCGGGCACTTGCGCGTTCTTGTCGAACCCGGGCGCCATGCCCACCGGGTTCGGAAAGACGATGCCCGCCACACGCTGCGTCAGCGCGGGTTCGGGCGCCAGCCGCCGGGCGAGCGGCGCGGCGCCGAGCGCCATCAGGGTAAGCCGGTGGGCCTGTTCAGCCGGTACGCGGAACAGCAGGGGTCGCAGCAGTCGATAAAGCATGAAACGGGAAGTCCGCATCCGGATCGGGGAAGAAGTTCCGTCCTATTGCGTCTGCTGTGTCCCAAGCCAAGTGCGATTGCTGCCATCGTGCATCGATATTTCATATAACTATCGGCATTTTTTCAACCTGTTGCGCCGCCGCAACCGTTTTTGTCGAATCCGTACAATTACCGACTCGACCGATCCCATAGACAAACCCCGCGACCCGAAGGGCTCGGTGCAGTGATGTATCGGGTTCTCGACTTTACGGCGGCCGATGCCCTTCGGGGTGCGGCCGCCTTTTTTTCGCTTTTTCGCAATCCCGCGTCGCGGAGGTGTGCAACGCCGCTGCCCCGCCTTGCGCTTGCGGGGAGCCGCGCCTAGATAACCGGAACGATTCGGTCTGATTTGCAGCCCGCGTTTCCGGAGACACCGAGGCGATGCGTCTTTCCAGCATGGCGGACTACGCCGTGGTCACGATGACCGCCGCCGCGCGCCATTGCGGCGGGGCGCGGATCAGCGCGCAGCAACTGGCCGAGGAAACCGGCCTTCCCGCCCCCACCGTGCAGAAGCTGGTCAGCAAGCTTTCGGCCGCCGGCCTGCTCAAGTCGGTGCGCGGCGCGCGCGGCGGGCTGAAGCTGGCCCGCCCGGCCGCCGCGATCACGCTGGCCGATATCATCGAGGCCGTGGAAGGCCCGATCGCGCTCGCCCCCTGCAGCACGCCGGTCCGCCAGGACTGCACCTGCTCGCTCGAGAAGGACTGCACCGTCCGCCCGCACTGGCCCGTCGTGGATGCGGCGCTGCGCGGCGCGCTCTCGGCCGTCCCACTCACCCAGTTTGCCCGCCCCGTCGCGGCGGAGGCTACCGCATGACCGAAGAAACCCAGGTACAGGACACCCCAGAAAGGGACCAGGCTGCGCGCGACGCGGCGAAGAAGCTCGAAACCTACGAGTGGGGCTTCACGTCCGACATCGAGCAGGAATTCGCGCCCAAGGGCCTGTCCGAAGAAACCGTCCGTTTCATCTCCGCCAAGAAGCAGGAGCCGGAATGGATGCTCGAATGGCGGCTGAAGGCCTATCGCCACTGGCTGACGATGGAGGCGCCGGACTGGGCGAAGCTCAACGTGCCGCCGATCGACTACCAGGACGCCTATTACTACGCCGCGCCCAAGAAGAAGGACGGGCCGAAATCGCTGGACGAGGTCGATCCCGAAATCCTGCGCGTCTATGAAAAGCTGGGCATCCCGCTGGAGGAGCAGAAAGTGCTCGCCGGCGTGGAAGGCGCGCGCAAGATCGCGGTCGATGCCGTGTTCGACAGCGTTTCGGTCGCCACCACGTTCCGCAAGGAACTGGAAGAGGCCGGCGTGATCTTCCGCTCGATCAGCGAGGCGATCCGCGAATACCCCGATCTGGTGAAGCGCTGGCTGGGCAAGGTCGTGCCGATGCACGACAACTACTTCGCCGCGCTCAACTGCGCGGTCTTTTCCGACGGCACCTTCGTCTATATCCCCGAAGGCGTGCGCTGCCCGATGGAGCTGTCCACCTATTTCCGCATCAACGCGGAGAATACCGGCCAGTTCGAACGCACCCTGATCGTGGCGGACAAGGGCGCCTACGTCTCGTACCTCGAAGGCTGCACCGCGCCCCAGCGCGACGAGAACCAGCTGCACGCCGCCGTGGTCGAACTGGTCGCGCTCGACGATGCCGAGATCAAGTATTCGACCGTGCAGAACTGGTATCCCGGCGATGCGCAGGGCAAGGGCGGCATCTACAACTTCGTGACCAAGCGCGCGCTGTGCCAGGGCGCGCGGTCCAAGGTTTCGTGGACCCAGGTGGAAACCGGATCGGCGATCACCTGGAAGTACCCCTCGTGCGTGCTGAACGGCGAGGATTCGGTGGGCGAGTTCTACTCGGTCGCCGTCACCAACAATTTCCAGCAGGCCGATACCGGCACCAAGATGATCCACAACGGCAAGGGATCGCGCTCGACCATCGTGTCGAAGGGCATTTCCGCCGGCCGGTCGAACAACACCTATCGTGGCCTGGTGCGCGTGGCCCCGCAGGCCGATGGCGTGCGCAACTTCACCCAGTGCGATTCGCTGCTGCTCGGCGGTGAATGCGGCGCGCATACCGTGCCCTATATCGAGGTGCGCAACCCCGGCGCGACGATCGAGCACGAGGCGACCACCAGCAAGATCAGCGACGACCAGCTGTTCTACGCGATGCAGCGCGGGCTGGATCAGGAAAGCGCCGTGGCCCTGATCGTCAACGGCTTCGCGCGCGAGGTGCTGCAGCAACTGCCGATGGAATTCGCGGTAGAAGCGCAAAAGCTGCTGGGTATCAGCCTGGAAGGATCAGTCGGTTGAAGAAGACGCTTACCCTCAAGCCGGTCGAGGAGCGGGCCGACGCGCCCAAGCTCCAGAAAAAGGGGCGTGGCTGGAACATCGCCGAATCGCGGCTTGATACGCTGCATGACGCCGCGCGCGAGATGCGCCGGTCGCCCACCCCGGCGCAGGCCGCGCTGGCGGCGGAGCTGGCCAAGGCCGACCTCGGGCGGTACCGCTTCAAGCGCTATGCGGTGATCGGATCGGCCATCGTCGATTTCGCCTGCCAGCCGCTCAAGCTGGTGGTCGCGCTCGACGAAGGCACGAACCCGCCCGAGATCGAGCGCCGCCGCGACCGCAGCCTGGGCGAAGTGGGCATCAAGGTGATCCGCTATCCCGCCGCCGACGTGCTGGCCGATCCCGAAGGGGCCGCCCGCGCCGTGCTCGCCGAAATGAAGGCCCGCTGGCACGAACAGCGCGCCTCGTCCCGCCCGAACCAGAACCGTCACCGGCAAGGCGCCGCGCGCGGATACCAGAGATAAGCATGCTCCAGATCGATAACCTTTCCAACGAAATCGCCGGCAAGGCCATTCTCAAGGGCCTGTCGCTGACCGTGAACGCGGGCGAGATCCACGCGATCATGGGGCCGAACGGCGCGGGCAAGTCCACGCTGGCCTATACGCTGGGCGGACGGCCCGGCTACGAGGTCACCGGCGGCTCGGTCGCGTTCGAAGGCGCCGACCTGCTGGCCATGGAGCCGCACGAGCGCGCGGCGGCGGGGCTGTTCCTCGGCTTCCAGTATCCGGTCGAGATTCCCGGCGTATCCAACGTCCAGTTCCTGCGCGAGGCGCTGAACGCGCAGCGCAAGGGCCGGGGCGAAGCGCCGCTTTCGGGCGGGGAATTCCTGAAGCTCGCCAAGGAAAAGGCCGGCCTGCTGCGCATGGACATGGACATGCTCAAGCGCCCGGTGAACGTCGGCTTTTCGGGCGGCGAGAAGAAGCGCGCCGAGATGGTGCAGATGGGGATTCTCGATCCCCGGCTGGCGATTCTGGACGAAACCGATTCGGGCCTCGACATCGATGCCCTGCGCATCTGCGGCGAAGGCATCAACGCGATCATGCGCAAGCCCGACAAGGCGGTGCTGCTGATCACGCACTACCAGCGCCTGCTCGATTACGTGAAGCCGGACTTCGTGCATGTGCTGGCCGGCGGACGCATCGTGAAGTCGGGCGGCCCCGAACTGGCGCTCGAACTCGAACAGCATGGTTACGAGGCGGTGGCGGCGTGAACGCGGCCGCCCTGCCCCTGCCCACCCGCAAGGACGAGGGCTATCGCTACGCCGATCTGGCCGCGCTGGAAACGGTGTGGCCGGCGGCGGTGCAAGTCGTCCGCGTGCCCGCCGGGGAAAGCGCCGCCCTGTCGCTCATCGCCGACGGCAACGGCCCCGAAGCCCATGAAATCGCGATCACGCTGGAAGACGGCGCGGTGTTCGATCTGCGCCTGCTCAACGCCGGCGCTGCCTATGGCCGCATCGGCGTGACCGTCACGCTGGGCAAGGGCGCGGACTTCACGCTGGGCGCGGCGCAGCTGGGTGGCGGCGCGCAGACGCTCGAAGTGGTGACCGAAGTGACACACGCCGAACCCGACGCGCAGAGCCGCCAGATCGTGCGTTCGGTGCTGGGCGGCCATGCCACCGGCACCTATCTCGGCCGCGTCGCCGTGGCGCGCGGCGCGATCGGCACCGATGCCGAACAGTCGGTCCGCGCCATGCTGCTCGACCGCACCGCGACCGCCAACGCGCGGCCGGAACTCGAAATTTTCGCCGACGACGTGAAATGCGCGCACGGCTGCGCGGTGGGCGAGCTTGACGCGCAGGGCCTGTTCTACCTGCAATCGCGCGGGCTTCCCCCGGCGGAAGCGAAGAAGCTGATGCTGCAGGCGTTCATCGCCGAAGCCTTCGTCGGCGCGGCCGACGAGGACGCGCTGACGCAAGCCGCGCTCAAGGCGCTGGAGGGGCTGCTGTGACGACGGCAACGCTTACCCGGCCGGTCGAATGGCCCGGCCTGCGCAATCCGGACGGCAGCCGCTGGCACTATCTCGATACCGCCGCCACCGCGCAGAAGCCGCAGACCGTGATCGACGCGGTGACGCGCGCGATGGGCGCGGACTACGCCACCGTCCACCGCGGGGTCTATACCCGTTCGGCCGAGATGACGCTGGCGTTCGAGGCCGCGCGGCGCAAGGTCGCCGGCCTGCTGGGCGGCGACGAGGGCGAGATCGTGTTCACCCGTGGCGCGACCGAGGCGATCAACCTTGTCGCGCAGACCTGGGGGCAGGCCAATCTCAAGGCCGGCGATCGCATCCTGCTGTCGGTGCTGGAGCACCATTCCAACATCGTGCCCTGGCAGCTGCTGCGCGAACGGACCGGCGTGGAAATCGACGTCTGCCCGCTGACGCCGGACGGGCGCATCGATCTGGAAGCGGCCGAACGCATCCTCACGCCCGCGCACAAGCTCGTCGCCTTCGCGCATGTTTCCAACGTGCTCGGTTCGATGCTTCCCGTGGAACAGGCGGTGAAGCTGGCCCGCGCTGTCGGCGCGAAGATCCTGCTCGATGGCTGCCAGGCCGTCGCGCGCCTCGCGGTGGACGTGAAGGCGCTCGGCTGCGATTTCTACGTGTGCTCGGCGCACAAGCTCTATGGACCGACGGGCATCGGCGCGCTGTGGGCCAGGACCGACCTCCTCGACGCCATGCCGCCGTGGCAGGGCGGCGGCTCGATGATCGACCGGGTGACCTTCGCCAGGACGACTTACGCCCCCGCCCCGCAGCGCTTCGAGGCGGGCACGCCCGCGATCGTCGAGGCGATCGGCTTCGGCGCGGCGGTCGATTTCGTGCAAGGCATCGGGCTGGAGGCGATCCACGCCCACGAGGCCGCGCTGGTGGCGCGGGCGCGTGGCGAACTCTCGCGGCTCAATTCGGTGCGCCTGTTCGGCCCGGAGGACAGCGCCGGCATCGTCAGCTTCGCGCTGGAAGGCGTGCACCCGCACGATCTTGGCACGATCCTGGACGAGGAAGGCGTGGCGATCCGCGCCGGGCACCATTGCGCGCAGCCGCTGATGGACCATCTTGGCGTTCCCGCTACGGCCCGCGCCAGCTTCGGCATCTACAGCGATGAAAGCGATATCGCCGCGCTGGTGCGCGGCATCGAACGGACGATGAGGATTTTCGGATGACGAACGGTGAGGAACCCAGGTTCACCGTGGAAGAAGTCGAAGATGTGGCCGCGCCGCGCCGCGCCCGCGTGGACGACATTCCCGAACCGCCTGAAACGCCCGCCGAGAAGCTGGAGCGCAAGCGCGACTATCTCGAGGGCTTCCTGGCCGAAAAGCCGCAGGGCGTGAGCGCGGGCGAGCCGGGTGGCGAAACCTACGAGGCGGTGATCGACGCGCTGCGCGAGATCTTCGACCCCGAAATCCCGGTCAACATCTATGACCTGGGGCTGATCTACGGCGTGGACGTGACCGCCGACGGCCATGCGACCGTGACGATGACGCTGACCACGCCGCATTGCCCGGTCGCCGAATCGATGCCCGGCGAAGTCGAACTGCGCGTGGGCGCGGTGCCCGGCGTGCGCGAGGCCGAGGTGAACCTCGTCTGGGACCCGCCGTGGGACCCGCAGAAGATGAGCGACGAAGCCAAGCTCGAACTGGGCATGCTGTGATGGCCACGGCGGCGACCACGCTTGCAGACGGCCTGACAGTGACGCGCGCCGACTATGGCAACGCGGCCGACGCCGCTGCCGTGGTGACGCTGCTGGATGCCTATGCCCGCGATCCGATGGGCGGCGGCGCACCGCTGGCCGATGACGTTAAGGCGCGGCTGGTCGATGGCCTCGCCGGCCATCCCGGCGCCTTTTCGCTGATCGCGCGGATCGATGGCCAGCCGGTGGGTCTCAGCAACTGCTTCACCGGCTATTCCACGTTCGCGGCGCGCCCGCTGGTCAACATTCACGACATGGTGGTGCTGCCCGGCCATCGCGGCCACGGCATCGCCCGCGCCATGTTCGCCGCGATCGAGGACGAAGCGCGCGCGATCGGCGCGTGCAAGGTCACGCTCGAAGTGTTGAGCGGCAATGAACGCGCCAAGGCGGTCTATGCAGCGCTTGGCTATGGCGACTACACGCTCGATCCCGAGGCCGGACACGCCCTGTTCTGGCAGAAGAGGCTGACATGACGACAACCACGACCACCCGCCGACCCCGGCCCGCCGCCGTCCTGCTGACGCCGTCGGCCGAAGCGCGGATCGCCACGCTGATGCAGGCGGCGCCCGAAGGCGCGATCGGGGTGAAGCTCTCCACCCCGCGCCGGGGCTGCTCGGGCCTTGCCTATTCGGTGGACTACGTGAACGAGGCCAGCGGCTTCGACGAACGGATCGAAACGCCGGGCGGCACCTTCTTCATCGATGGCGCATCGGTGCTCTACCTCGTCGGCAGCACGATGGACTGGGTGGAAGACGATTTCCAGGCCGGGTTCGTGTTCCAGAACCCCAATGCCAAGGGCACGTGCGGCTGCGGCGAGAGCTTCACGATCTGATTCTTCCGGTCACGACCACCAGCGCCACAGGCCGGCGGGGATGCCCGACAGCCACAGGTGGAGCCAGGTCACCCCGATCCACGCGGCAAGGCCCGCGAGCCAGAACCAGCCGAGATCGGCCAGCCGCCCCACATGCGGCCAGTACGCGGTACGGCCGCACCAGGCGCGCCAGGCATCGGCGTGCAGCGCCAGCTTCTTGCGATCCTGCATATGCGCGCCGACCAGCGCCAGCAGCGCCATCGCTCCCGCCAGCACGATAACCCGCGCGCTGGGCGCCACGATCACGTGGGCCACCGCCCACAGCGCAATGCCCATCATCATCGGATGGCGCGTCACGCGGAACACGCCGCGCGCCTCGCGGGTCGCCAAGCCTGCCATCGACGCCTCGGGCATGGCCGGGTTGCCGACGAGCGAGGCCAGCAGCAGCGCCATCGCCAGCACCGTCAGCACGCTGGCCACCAGCCATGGCGTGTCGGCCCATCCGTTCCACAGCAGCGGCCCCGGCGTCGCGGCGCGAAAGGCCACGATCACCCAGCCCAGCGTGGCGAAGGCGACCAGCGAATAGACCCCGGCAAAGCCCCGTTCCCCCAGCGCCCCGACCAGCGGCGCGCGCAAGGGGTGCGACAAGAGGAAATGGGTGCCGACAAACGCTGTCGACGCCGCCACGAGCATCAAGACCGAAGCATCCATGTTCGTTCTCCCTCCCGCGCGGCGGTCCGCCGCGTCTATTGATAGGCCTTGGGCAAGCTCCCTTCCTGCGGGTGCCGATAGCGGTCGCGCAGCCGCGTCTGGTGATTGACCAGCGATTGGGCCACGCCGTCCACGTAAACCGCGACCACGCCGGACGTAACCTCCAGCGGATCGCCGTCCCACACAACCACGTCCGCCGCCCGGCCGGGCGTCAGGCTGCCAAAGTGATCGCCTTCCCCGATGATCTCGGCCGGGACCGAGGTGATCGCCGCCAGCGCCTCGCCCCAGGTCAGCCCGGTGGCGCCGGGCACGCGCGCCACGCCCACGAGGTTGCCGGCATACTGCGGGGCGTAGCGCGGCTGCTCCCCGTCATAGAAATTGCCGATGGCGACCTTCACCCCCGCCTTCTTCATCCGCCCGACGTTCGACTGCGTGGCGGCCAACGTCTCGAACCGGCCGGGCAGGTCGGTCAGCGCGGTGGCAATCACCGGCACCCGCGCGGCGGCCAGTTCGCCCGCCACGCGCCAGCCTTCGGCCGCGCCGACCACGACCAGGCGCAGCGCCGGAAATTCCCGCTTCAGCGCCAGCGTGGCGCGAATGTCGGCGGCGCGGTCGACATGCACGTAAAGCGGCTGCCGACCGGTAACCACCGGCACCAGCGCCGCCGCATCGAAGCGCGTCAGCAGCGTGTCGGTCGCCTGCCCCTGCACGGACGAAACCATGCGTGGATCGCCGCCCGCCACGCCGGGGGCCGACAGCCCGGCGCGCCGTTCCAGCTCGCGCGCTTCGCGCAGCGCGTTGCGCAGCAGCGCCTGCGCCGCCACGCGGCTGCCGCCGGCCAGGCTGGCCCCGCGCTCGCCCAGTTCGACATACTGAAACGCCCGCGCGTGCGTCACCGGATCGGCGGTCGCGGCCAGATCGATCACCGCGCCCTGGCCCGCAAAGATCGCGTTGCCGGCCACCGGCGCCACCGCCGCGCGCGTCACCCCGCCCGTGCGCGATACCGCCACCGGCGGTGCATCGGGGTCGATCGCTACCGAGACATCGAGCGCCGCGTTGAACACCGCCTTGTCGGCATCGTCGTCGTTGCTTTCCGAAACCGCGCCGACATCGACCAGGCCAAGATCGGTTACCGCGATCACCAGCCCGGGCGTGACCCACTTGCCGCCGGCGTCGATCACCCGCACGCCAGCCGGCACGGCCACGCCGGCGCCCGCCGCCACGATCTTGCCGCCGCGCGCCACGACCACGCCGTTCTCGATCGGCGCGCTTCCGTCGCCCACCGCGACGCGGGCGTTGACGATCGCCCAATCCGCCGGTGCCTGCGTCTGCGCCAATGCCGGCATGGCAACCGTGGCGGCCAGCAGCGCCACCGCGCCGCGCCTGATCCTGCGGGCGATCATTTCACGTCTCCCTCGCCGGGCAGGCCCAGTTCGAAATCGGACACCGGCCGACGCTTGGGATCGAGCGCGTCGTACAGCAGCGCCCCATCCACCCAGACCTTTTCCGGCCGTGCATAGACCGACAGCGGATTGCCGTTCCACAGCACCACGTCACCCATCTTGCCAGCGGCGAGGCTGCCGGTCTTCGCGTCGATGCCCAGCGCCTTGGCGGGATTAAGCGTGAACCAGCGGACCACCTGTTCGTCGGGAATTGCGATGCCGATCCGCCGGCCATCGCCCTGCGCCTTGGCCGCTTCCTGATTCAGCCGCTGGATGCCGTAATCGTCGTCCGAATGGATGATGACGCAGACGCCGGCATCCTGCAGCAATGCGGCGTTTTCGGGAATGCCGTCGAACGCTTCCATCTTGAAGCCCCACCAGTCCGCCCAGACCGCCGCGCAGATGTCGTTCTGCTTCAGCAGATCGCCGATCTTGTACGCCTCCACCGCGTGGTGGAACGCACTGACCTTGTAGCCGAACTCCCGGGCCATATCGATCACGAAGGCCATCTCGTCGGCGCGGTAGCAGTGGTTCTGCACCAGGATCTTGCCGGCCAGCACGTCGGCGAGCGTCTCCATGCCGAGATCGCGCTCCTCCAGCTTGCCGGCATCGCGCTTGCGCTTGTATTCGGCGGCCTTGATCCACGTCTGGCGATCGACCGCGAAGTTGCCCATCCGCGTCGAGGGCATCTGCCCTTTCGCGCCATAGACCCGCTTGGGATTCTCGCCGCAAGCCATCTTCATGCCGTAGGGCGCATCCGGAAACTTCATGCCCTGCACCGTACGCGATGGCACGTTCTTGAGCACGACCGAGCGCCCGCCGATCAGGTTGGCCGATCCCGGCAGGATCTGCAGCGTGGTGACCCCGCCGTTGGCCAGCGCGCGCGAAAAGCCGGGGTCCTGCGGCCAGACGCTGTGTTCGGCCCAGACCTGCGGCGTGGTCGGGCTGGTCATCTCGTTGCCGTCCTGGTGGGCATCGACCCCGGGGCTGGGATAGACGCCCAGGTGGCTGTGAATGTCGATCACGCCCGGCGTCACGAACTTGCCCGTGCCATCGATCCGGCGATAGGTGGCCGGCACCGCCAGCGCGGCATCGCCGATCGCCTGGACCTTGCCATCGGCGACCAGCACGGTGCCGTTGTCGATCCGCCCGCCGGCGCCGTCGAACACCGTCGCGCCGACGATGGCGACCGGCTCGCCCGGATAGGCGCGATAGGTGGAGGGGTAGGGATTTTCATTCCAGGCGGACGCGGGCGCGGTCTTCTCGTCCTTCGCTTTCGCCAGCCCGGCGCTCGTACCCAAGGGCAATGCCAGCGCCAGCGCCAGGCCTGCCAGGACGTGCCCTGCCGTTCTTCCCATTCGCCGCATCATGCGTTTCCCCACCGTTTTCCCCACTGTCCCTTACTGCACCCCGTGCATCAGCCGCTTGAGCGGCACGGCCAGCAGCAGCAGGACCACACCGATGATCACCGCGGCCCAGCCGATCGTGCTGAACACCGCCGTATAGGTATCGAGGCTGACCTTCAGGTTGGTCACCTGCCCGCCCACGGTTTCCACGCTGGCCACCTGCGCGACAATGCCTGCCACGTATTGCGCCACCGAAATCGACAGGAACCAGACGCCCATCATCAGGCCGACGATCCGCGCCAGCGAAAGCTTGGTGATCATGCTGAGACCGACCGGCGAAATGCACAGTTCCGAGATCGAATGGATGAGATAGAGCCCGGCCAGCCACCACACCGCGACCTTGTAGTCCGGCCCCACGAACCGCGTGCCCCAGACAAGGAACAGGAAGCCCGCGCCCACGCCAGCCAGCGCGATGCCGAACTTCACCGGAATGCTCGGCTCCAGCCCGCGCGCCGCAAGGCTCGTCCACAGGATCGACATCACCGGCGCCAGCGCGACGATGAAGAAGGCGTTGAAGAACTGCGTCTGCCCGGCGGAAATCGAGAACCACCCGAAGATCGAAAGATCGGTGTTGCGGTCGGCGAACAGCGTCAGCGACGATCCCGCCTGTTCGAACAGGGTCCAGAACACCGTGTTGAACACGATCAGGACCATGGCGGCGACCATCATCTGGAACTCGACGCGGTTGCCGGTTTTCCACGCATAGCCAAGGATCACCGGCACAGCGAGAATGAACGTGCCGAACAGCAACTTGCCCATCAGCGGCAGGGCCATGACATAGGCCAGGATGCCCGCTTCGCCGGCTTCCACCGGCTTGGCCGCCATCAGGTTCTGGAACAGGAACAGGGCCACCGGCACGGCCAGCACCGCGCCGATGTAGATCGCCAGCGACCGGTCCTTCACGCCCGCCGGCGGCTCGCCATAGCCGCGCAGCCGCCCGCCATCGAACTGGATCAGGCTCCACGAGAACACCATGCCCACCGCGGCAAGGCCGAAGCCCGCCCACCAGCCGACGGTATCGGCCAGCAGCGGACACAGGAGCTGCGAGAACAGCGAACCGAGGTTGATGCCCATGTAGAAGATCGTGAACCCGGCATCGCGGCGGCGATCGCCCTTGGCGTAGAGTTCGCCGACCATGGTCGAGATGTTCGGCTTGAAGAACCCGTTGCCGACCGTGACGAGCGAAAGGCCGAGCAAGAGCAGCAGCGTGAACAGCGGCGAACGCTCGCCGCTCGCCTCGAACCCGCCCTTCGCCACCGACCGCGCGACCGTGCCGTCCGCCGCCAGCAGCGAGACGGTTCCATCCTCGTTGCCCCGGATCAACAGCTTGTCGGGGCCGCTCACGAGGTAGCGCTTCTCGGTTCCGGTGCTGGTCGGGCGGTCCACCGCGTTCTCGGTCACGACCTCGTAGCGCTGCCCGTCGATCAGGGCGTGCGGCTTTGCCGTTTCACCGCCAAAGCACAGCACGAAATAGCCCAGCGCCATCATCAGCGCCCCGAACTTCACCGAGCGCTTCGACCCGAGATAGCGGTCGGCGATCAGCCCCCCCACCAGCGGGGTGAGATAGACCAGCGCGGTGAAGCCGCCGTAGAGGCCGTTGGTGGTGCTGTCGCTGAACAGGAAGTGCTTGGTGAGGTAGAGCGTCAGCAGCGCCCGCATGCCGTAGTAGCCGAACCGTTCCCACATCTCGGTGGTGAACAGGCGGGCGAGCTGGCGGGGATGGCCGAACCATCCAGTATCCGCCGAACCGGGAGCGGCCTGCGCCGCATCATGCGAAACTGTCATCGGGGCAATGCTCTCCACCTACCATCGAGACGCCGGTCGCGGAGCCGCGCCGGCATCGTCCATAGGCGCGCAAACTAGCGTCAAATGCTGGCAAGAGAAGAAACTAATCGCGCCCGAAACCAGTTCGAAACGATCATGCGGCGCGCAACCGGCGGCATCCCGCGCACACCCGCGCAAATCGCGCCGGCACGACATAAAATTGCGCGTTAAGCCGGTCGCATACCATTTGCGCGCCAAGCTGTATTATGCCACTAGATCACCATGAGCATGGCCAGCCGCCCCGTCTATCTCAAGCTGCGCGACCAGATCGCCGCGGCCATTATCGAAGGCCGCTACCCCGATGGCGCCATGCTGCCTTCCGTGCGCGCCTTTGCCGCCGAGCAGGGCGCCAACCCGCTGACGGTGGCCAAGGCCTATCAGCAGTTCCAGGATGAAGGGCTGGTCCATGTGCAGCGCGGAATCGGCATGTTCGTCGCTCCGGGCGCGGCGCGAATCCTGCTCGAACGCGAACGGCAGGCCTTCCTGAGCGACGAATGGCCCCACATCGCCACCCGAATCCGGCGGTTAGGCCTGAATGCGGACGCCTTATTGCACGAAAACGGCCTTGAATCGGTCAAATAGCACCATTTCGCAACGGTTCCCTCACAATCGATAGATTGTGCGGCATCGCGCTGTCTGGCAAAATCCCCGACCACGTCATCGATGGGGGTCGATATGACGCGGGAAAGCGGTTTCGCTTTCTTCTTGGGGATGCCTTCATGGCATCGGCGGAGGGTAGGTATGATCAGGTCTGAATTGCTGCAGGAGCTGGGGCGCGAAAGCCCCGGTCTGCGTGCCGAGGAAATCGAGCGGGTCGTCGACGTGTTTTTCGACGAGATCGCCAAGCGCCTTGCCGAAGGCGGCCGCGTGGAACTGCGCGGTTTCGGCGCCTTTTCCACGCGCGAGCGCGAAGCCCGCAAGGGCCGCAATCCGCGCACGGGCGAAGCGGTGGACGTGCCGGACAAGCGCGTGCCCTATTTCAAGCCCGGCAAAGAAATGCGCCAGCGCCTTAACGCGGACTGACTGGCCGGTCGGGATGCAGCACGGTCCGGCGCGCGATCCGGCGGCGCCGGGCCGGCTTCCCGCAAACCAATCCTCCCGAACATAATCGGCGGACTGCATTGCGGCGGTGATGCCGTTGTGCCAATCGCTCCATCACCCATTCGGCGGACGTGGCGGAATGGTAGACGCAGGGGACTTAAAATCCCTTGGGCATAGCCCGTGCGGGTTCGAGTCCCGCTGTCCGCACCATTTCCGAGATATTTCATCCGCCTAGGTAATCGTGCGGACGAAATTATCTGGCGTCGAGCCGCGTCATGGTAACCGCCCGGAAAGACTTTGCACGCTATTGAACTCATCGGTCGGGGCGTGTGTGCGCCCGGCCCGAATACCAACAGATAGCGTACAAGGGGACAGGGCTTGGCCCAGGAACACGATCTGCCGACGCCACCGCGTCAGGACATGCAGACTCTGCCTGCCGGCGCCGAACTGCGCGCCGCCCCCCGCTTCACGCTGCTGATCCGCGCCGCCAAGCTGATCGCCGATGGCCGCGAATTCCTGTGCATCATCCGCGACGCATCGGCCACCGGCCTCAAGGTCCGCCTGTTCACGCCGCTGCCCGAACACAAATCGCTGCTGGTCGAACTGGGCAGTGGCGAACGCTACCCGATCGAAGTGGTCTGGACCGCCGACGACCACGTCGGCGTGCGCTTCGTGGAAGCCATCGACGTCGAACGGCTGCTCCACGAGAACCAGGGCATCCACGCCAAGCGGCAGGTGCGGCTGCGCATCGCGCTTGAAGGCCTGCTCTATTCGGGCGGGGAAACGGTCCCGGTTTCGTTCGACAACATCTCGCAGCAGGGCGCGCGCATCGAAAGCGAGAAGTGGCTGCTCATCAACGAGCTGGTGCGGATCGAAACGAGCGCGTTGCCGCCGATCTACGCAAAGGTCCGCTGGCGCAATCATCCGCATTACGGCCTGCTGTTCGAGCAGACCTTCAAGCTTGATGAACTGGCGCGCATTTCCGCCACGCTGCAGCCGGCCCCGGATGCGCAGCAGGCCCCGGATAGCGGCGATTCGGCCAGCCGCGCGGGTTGAAAATAGCGCGGCGATTCCTCCCGTTTCGGCGAGGTCGTTAACCACCCCTTAGCCAATTTCCTTCATCTCCTGTGGCAGACAAAACCGCGTGGACGGGGAAATATGATGGTTAACGCAGGGTGCTCTTCGGTTGAATCGAGCCAGCAATACGATGTCGATGTCGCGATCATCGGTGCCGGTCCCGCTGGCCTCACCGCCGGATACCTTCTTTCCAAGCAGGGCTACAGCGTGGCCGTGATCGAAAAGGACACGCGCTACGTCGGCGGCATCAGCCGCACCGTCGAGCACGACGGCTATCGCTTCGACATCGGCGGGCACCGCTTCTTCTCGAAGAGCAAGCAGGTGGTCGACCTGTGGAACGAGATCCTGCCCGACGACTTCATCCAGCGCCCGCGCATGAGCCGCATCTACTACGAGGGCAAGTTCTACAGCTATCCGCTGCGCGCGTTCGAGGCGCTGTGGAACCTTGGCATCGTGCGCTCCACGCTGTGCATGGCTAGCTTCGCCAAGGCCAAGGCGTTCCCGAAGAAGGCCGTCAAGAGCTTCGAGGACTGGACCACCAACCAGTTCGGCTGGAAGCTCTATTCGATCTTCTTCAAGACCTATACCGAGAAGGTCTGGGGCATGCCCTGTGACGAGATGAGCGCCGACTGGGCCGCCCAGCGCATCAAGGGCCTGTCTCTGGGCGCGGCGGTGCTCGATGGCCTCAAGCGCAGCCTGGGGCTGAACAAGCGGCCGAATGACGGCATGCAGACCAAGACCCTGCTCGAAACGTTCCGCTATCCGCGCCTTGGCCCCGGCATGATGTGGGAAGCCGCGCGCGACAAGGTGATCGCCGCCGGCAGTCATGTGCTGATGGGCCACGCGATGAAGCAGCTGGCCAGCGATGGCCAGGGTGGCTGGCGCCTTTCCGCCACTCGCGTCGATGCCGATGGCACGATCCAGGGCGAAACGCTGATCCGCGCGCGCCATGCGATCAGTTCCGCACCGATGCGCGAACTGGCCACGCGCCTGCACCCGTTGCCCGCCACCACGCTGGAGGCCAACCGGCTGCGCTATCGCGATTTCCTCACCGTCGCCCTGAAGATCCGTTCGGAAGACCTCTTCCCCGACAACTGGATCTACATCCACGACAGCAAGGTAAAAGTCGGCCGCATCCAGAACTTCCGTTCGTGGTCGCCCGAGATGGTGCCGGACGAAACGGTCGCCTGCGTGGGTCTCGAATACTTCTGCTTCGAAGGCGATGACCTCTGGGCCTCGTCGGACGAGGCGCTGGTCGAACTGGCGACGAAGGAAATGGCCATCCTTGGCCTGGTCCGTCCCGAACAGGTCATCGGCGGCGTGGTCGTGCGCCAGGAAAAGGCCTATCCGGTCTATGACGACGAATATGCCGCCAACGTCGCCGCGATGCGGGCCGAACTGGAAGCGGCCTATCCCACGCTGCACCTTGTGGGCCGCAACGGGATGCACCGTTACAACAACCAGGATCACGCGATGATGACCGCGATGCTCACGGTCGAAAACATCATCGCCGAACGCCGTGTCTATGACATCTGGTGCGTTAACGAGGACGCCGAATACCACGAGGCGGGCGACGAAGGCGAACAGCAGGCGCTGCCCGCCGGCCGCGCGCCGCTGAGCGAGGATCAGGCCGCCGCGCTCGCATCGGTGCGTGATGTGCCGGAACGCATCCCCGCCACTGCGGAAGCACCCGTCTCGGGCAAGCCCGGCCGCCGCGCCGCCTGATCGCCCCGTCCTGTTCGCCGCGCCCGCCTGAAGGATCGCCATCGATGACCGAGGTCGTGCTTCCGCTGTTCCATCGCCTGCGGCAGGCAACGCTGGTGCGTTACCTGCTGGCCAGCATCGGCGCGCTGGCGGTGGATATGGGATGTTTCCTGGCCCTGCTCGAAGCCGGCCTTCCCGCCATTGCGGCTTCGGCCATCGGTTATACCTTCGGCATCGCGGCTCACTGGCTGCTCTCCAGCCGCAAGGTCTTCGCCGATCAGGTGGCGCTTTCCGGCCCGGCCCGCACCCGCCAGAAGGCCATGTTCGTGGTTTCCGCGCTAATCGGACTGGGGCTCACGACCGTCATCGTGGGTCTGTTCAGCGCTGTTGGCATTGATCCGCGCGTGGCGAAGGTCACCGCGATCGTCGCCAGCTTCGCCACGACGTGGATATTGCGCAAGCGAGTCGTCTTCCGGTGAACGGAGCGGGTTTCAACGCCGCTATCCCTGGCCGGGGCCTGTCACCGGCCGCGGGCGCGGTCCGTGGCGGAACAGCGGCGGGCGGGACGTCGGGTTTCGGCTGGCCCACCGTGGTTCGCGCCGTGCTGGTCTGGCTGGTGCTCTGCATCATCCTGTTCACCGCCACACGCACCGCGATCGCGACGATGCGCTTCGCCGATCCCGACGATGCGCTGCGCCTGCTGGAAGTGCGCGATCTGCTGGGCGGGCAGAACTGGTTCGACGTCCACCAATATCGCGTCGCCGCGCCCGAAGGCGTGCCGATGCACTGGTCGCGGCTGGTCGATATACCGATTGCCGGCCTGATCCTGCTGCTGCGCCCGCTGGTGGGCGCCGCTGGAGCAGAGACGGTCGCACTGGTCGCCGTGCCGTTGCTGACGCTGCTCTGCGCGCTGCTGCTGATCGCGCGCCTCGCCGTGCGGCTGTTCGATCAGGAAGTGGCCGGCATCGCCTGCCTGGTCGGCGCGATCGCGAGCCCCGTGCTGTTCCAGTTCATGCCGATGCGCATCGATCACCACGGCTGGCAGATCGTGCTGGCGCTGCTGGCGTTCAACGGCCTGACCGCGCGCGATGCGCTGCGCGGGGGCACGGTGATCGGCCTCGCGCTGGCGGCGCAACTGGCGATCTCGATCGAAGGACTACCGGTCGCCGCGCTGTTCCTCGGCGTGTGCGCGCTGCGCGGCCTGCGCAATCCGGGCGAACGCCACGCCTGGCTGGCCCATGCCGCCACCGCGCTGGCGCTCGGCTCGATCGCCCTGTTCCTCGGTACGCGCGGCCTGCTTGATCCGGTCAACCATTGCGATGCGATATCGCCGGTGCACGTTGCCGTGTTCGCCTGGGGCGCCATCGGCGCGAACGCGCTGCGCCTGGCCGCGCCGCGCGCGCTGGCGGTGCAGATCGGCGCGCTGGCGGTGATCGGCGCGGGCGCGCTGAGCCTGTTGCTGCTGGTCGCCCCGCAATGCGGCACCGGCGCGTTCGCGGAAATGGACCCCGTTGTCCGCAAATACTGGTACAGCGCGGTCAAGGAAGGCCTGCCGGTGTGGAACATGCCACCGCTCAACGCGGTGACGATGATCTTCACCCCGCTGTTCGGCCTGCTCGCGACGGCCTGGTACTGGCGCCGCGCGTCCTCCGCGCCGGAACGCCTGCTGTGGCTCGATCTGCTGCTGATCCTGCTGGGCGCCTATGGCGTCGGCCTGCTGGTCGCGCGCGCATCAGGCACGGCCTGCGTCTTCGCGGCGGTGCCGCTCACCGCGCTGGTGCGCGATGGCATCACCGCCCTGCGTACGCGCGGCATGTCCGCGCGCATTGCGGGTTACGCCGTGGCCGCCGTGGTGCTGCTGCCCGCGCTCCCTGTGTTCCTGTGGAACGCCCGGGGACCGGCCCGCCACGACGCGCCGCCCACGGCCTTCCACGTCACCCGCTGCCAGTACGCGCAAGCCGCGAGGGCGCTCGACAGGCTGCCCCCGACCGACCTGTTCGCGCCGCTCGACATTGGTCCCAATCTGCTGGTCTATTCACACCACCGCGTGATCGCCACCGGCCACCACCGCGGATCGGCGGCCATGCGCGACGTGATCGACGCCTTTATCGGCACGCCCGAACAAGCGCACGCGATCGTCCGTCGCCGCCACGCGACGATGGTCGTGCTCTGCCCCGACATCAACGAGCCGCAATATTACGCCGACGCCGCCCCCGACGGGCTTGCCGCGCGCCTGCTCAAGGGCAAGCCGCCCGCCTGGCTGCAACCTATCGATCCCGCGCCGGGTTCGCACTTGCGGTTCTGGCGCGTGGTGGACTGATCAGAGCGCGTAACCCAGCCGCTCGACCCAGGGCGCCAGCACCGGCAGCACGGGCTCCAGATGGGCGCGGTAGGAGCGCCAGCGTTCGCGCGAGCGGCTGTAGATCCCTTCCGTGACCTGCGCGTAGCTGGGCGTCCGGATATAGCCCCGCTCGCGTGCGGTTTTCTGGTGATCGAGCAGGCGATCGTCCCATTCCAGCCCCAGAAAGGCCAGCAGCGGCCGTAGCTGCCCTTCCAGGTCGTCCACCATATCCTCGTACCGCACCGTGTGGACGTTCAACGGGAGCACCTCGCGGCAGCGGAACCAGTGCTCCATCGTGGCGGCGTACATCCTGGCGGCGTTCTCTAAGGTCAGGAAGCTCGCCATCGCCTGCGTGATGCGGAAATTCTGCATCCAGCACGACAGCACGACGTCGCAGGGATGGCGCAACGCGAAGATGAAACGCGCGTCCGGGAACGCCCTGTGGATGAAGCCCGCACGAAGCCCGACGAGCGGATACTTGTCGATCAGGAGCTTGTCCGCCGGAAGCGGCGCGCTCTCTTCCGCCGCGCCGAAATAGGCATCCCGCAAGCGCTGGACATCGGCGGACGTCATCCCCGGGATACGCTGCAGATCACCCGCCGCATCCTCCAGCCGTGCCACCATCGGCTCTTCCTCGCGGACGTGGGCGCCGGCATGGCCCATCAGAATGGTGTCGAGCAGGGTCGTGCCGGATCGCAGGAACCCGCCCAGAAACGCCGGGGAGCGCCGCGCGTCGCTTACCGGCGCGTCCGTCCAGCTCGCGAACCAGGCAGGCGTAATGGCCGCGGTGCGTTCCTCGATGTAACGACAATGCTCGGTGCCATCGAATTGCGCGGCATCCGGATTTTGCGCCATCAGCGCATTCATTTCGGCAAAGCCGGCAAAGGCCTTGTCCCACTGGCCCAGGCGATCGGCGGCCTGGCCGATGAACTGGGCGCGAAGGACCGGATCGAGACTGTCGGTGACCGACCCTTCGATGCGCTCCAGCGCCTCGGCGAAATGCCCCTCGCGGCGGAGCAGCAGCGCTTCGATGTAGTCCAGGTCCGGCCCGGCCGCGATCTTGGCCCGCGCCTCGGCGACCAGCGCCCGCAGTTCATCCAGCCGGTTCTCCTGCTCCAGCAGGATGGCGAGGTTGAGGAAGGCCCGCGCCGAAGCCGGATCGAAACGCAGCGCCATGCGGAACGCCTGTTCGGCCTGCGCGCGCTGTTCCAGCGCGGAAAAGCACACCCCGATCATCACGAAAACCTGAGGATCGCGTTCGCCGAGCCTGGCCGCCTCAGCCAGTTGCTGCAGCGCCCGGTCATGCTGGTTGTAGCGGAGAAGCGATTTGCCCAGCTCGAACCGGATCGTGGCGTTATCGCCTTCTTCCGCGGCGGCCGCGTCGAATGCCCCCACCGCGGCTTCATGATTTCCCACGGCCGCATAGGCCCGGCCCAGATTCAGCAGGATCTGCGCCGATCGCGGCTTCATCGCCCGCGCGCGCTCCAGCACGATAACCGCATCGGCGGCGCGTCCGCATGCGTTGAGCGCGTTGGCGTAGTTGTTGAGCAGTTCCACATCGCGCGGAGACTGCCGGATCAGCCGGTCGTACTGGCGCAGGGCTTCGGCCGGATCGTTCAGCGCCCGGGCTATCTCGCCCATCAGGCGGCCGCCATCCGGCGTATCGGCAATGGGCGCGCACAAATCGCGCGCCACTCCGGCATCCCCCAGGTCGAGCGCGGCCCGCGCGGCGTTGAACCGCAGGTTGGGATTGTCGGGTCTGATCGTCAGCGCTTGCCGGAACTGCGCCAGCCCTTCGCTCACCCTTCCCATCTGGCACAGGACCACGCCGGCGAATTCGATCACGGCGGCATTGCCCGGATGCGCGCGTTGCGCTTGCGTCACCAGTTGCAGCGCCTTCGCCATGTCTCCTCTTTGAAAGGCCTGCGTCGCCTGCCCCATGATGTCGGATAGATTCAACATAGTGTCGCCGTTGATTGGTCTGGAGGGGGAACCGTAGGCATCCCCGCGCGTCCGATCCAGACCCATCTCGTGCCGGATCGCGGGCGGGGGGAATGGGCCAAACAAAAAGGGGCACGCTTGCGCGCGCCCCTTTCCGTTTGTCCCTTGGCTGCGATCAGTAGCGGATGCGCGCCGAAACGAAGAGACGACGGCCCACGACGTCGTACAGCGACGGGTCGGTGCCCGACTGCACGTTCGGCGCGTAGGTCGGCGGCTTGCGGTTGAACAGGTTGTTCGCACCGATCCGCAGGGTCAGCTGCTTGATTTCCACCTGCGCCGCGATGTCGACGTAGGCCACCGCGCCCGGGCCAGTGAACGATTCACCCGCGAACTGCACCGCCGCACGGTTCTTCATGCTGTCGATGTAGCGCACGCGCGTCGACAGCGTGACCGGCTTGAGCACCCAGTCGAGGTTCAGGTTGCCCCTGAACTTGGGGAAGCTCGTGCCGAGACCGGCGCCGAAGTAGCTGGCCGTGCCGGCGTAGTTGATCGTCACGCCAGGCAGTTCCTCGACCTTGTAGTCGAAGAGGTAGTTGGCGGTGAAGCCAACGTTCAGCTGCGAACCCGGCTTGGCGAAGTCGGTCGGCAGACGGTAGGCCGCCTGGAAGTCAAGACCCGAGGTCTTGATCTGGCCCTGGTTGATGTACTGGAAATAGCCGTTCGCATCACCGCCCAGCGAAGCCGGAACCGAGATGGCGCTGATGTCCGGCGTGCGCGACAGGCCGGAGCAGTACGGGCTGGCGGCGCTGAGCGTCGGGTTCTTGCCGAAGTAGTTGTAGCAAGCCGCGATGATGATGTTCGGATCCGGCGAGAAGATCGTGTCCTTCAGGCGGATGTTGTAATAATCGAGCGACGCGACGAAGCGGCCGCTGTTGAACACCACACCGGCGGTCCAGGTATCGGCCTTTTCGGGCTTGAGCCCGGTGTTGCCGGACGTACCCAAGAACGCCTGCGAACCCGGAGTCTGCACGTAGGACGCCGAGCTGACGCCCGTTCCCTGGCAAAGCGCCAGCGCAGCCGCGCCGCCGTTCTTGCGGAACGCCGTGGTGGCCGAGCAGGGGTCGAAGTACTGTGGGAACGAGCTGCCGCCCGAGAACAGTTCGCCGAAGTTCGGCGCGCGCACCGAGTGCTGGTACGAACCGCGCAGACGAACCTCATCGATCGGCTGCCAGGTCAGTTCGGCCTTGTAGGCGCTGGAATTCTGCGGCTTGCCGTTAACGCCGTTCTGGATGTCGTTGAACGCGCTGCGCGAATGACGATAGCCCAGCGAAAGTTCAAGCCGCTTGGCCCACGCCGCATCCGCCACCAGCGGAACCAGCACTTCGCCGAAGAAGTCGGTGAAGGTGTTGGTGCCGTGGTCCGGCGTCGCGGTGTTGAAGCCCGCGATCGGGCCGAACAGCGCGCCCGGATCGAACTTGTAGCTGAATTCGCGCCGTTCGACACCGACGTTGACCGCCAGGTCGCCCGCCGGAAGCTTCAGCACGTTGCCGGTGACGTAGCCCTGATAGATCTTCTGGGTGAAGTCGGTCTGGGTGCGGCCGGTCGCCGAAACGTAATCGGTGCAAGCCTGCGACAGCGGCTTGATGCCGAACGGATCGAAGCCACCCGCGCAGATGCTCTTGCCGCCATCGGCGGCTTCAAGCAGGGTCTGCACCTTCTGCACATCGACGTTGCCGCGCGCGCTCTGGTTGATCTTGGTGTGGCCGTAGCTGAAGTAGGCTTCATAGCGCCAGCCGGGCGCGAACTCGCCGCGCACGCCACCGAGGATCTGATAGACCTCGTTGGTGAAGTCCTGCTGACGCAGACCCGTGTCGAGGAAGCGCTTCGAGATGCGCACGCCTTCGGTCGCGCCCGATCCCGTCAGGTTCGGGTCATCGCCGGTACGCGAGGCCAGGATCGTGGCAAGGTCGGCCGGGATGAAGGGATTGGTAATCGGCGCGATCAGGCCAGTGATGGTCTTGCCGCAGGTTACCAGGTTCGACTTGGCGCGCGTCGCGATGGTTCCGCAGGGGTTCTCGATCGTGGTGCCGACGGGCGTGGGCGCCAGAGCGGTGGACGCATCGTACTTGGTGTAGTTGCCCTGCACGAACACGTCGACGGCCGGCGAGAACTCGTAGTGCGAGGTCACGAAGGCCGACTTGCGGTTCAGCGGCAGAACCAGCAGATTCAGGTAGTCGAAGTTGTACGAATAGAAATCGGGATAGAACAGCTGGTTCGCGGCCGCGCCGTCGCTGCCGTTGGCGGCGAAGCGATAGTTGGCGACATCGACCGGGCTGTTGAAGATACCACGGCCGATCAGCGTGCCGTCGTTGTTGAACATGATGTTGCTGGCGGTCGGCGACTGCGCGGCCGAAACGCCGTACTTGGCGAAGACCGAGTTGATCACGTTCTGATCAGGCAGATTCGTGCCGCTCGAAATGTAGCGCCCCATCGGCGGCGTGTTCGTGGTGGACGTCGCCTGCGAGGCGAACGTGCGCTGCGACTTCACCAGCTGTTCGCGCTCGGCGTACTCGACGGCGACCGCGATGTTGCCGCGGCCATCGCCGAAGTTCAGGCCGAAGGTGCCGCTGAGCTGCAGTTCGCGCGAATCAAGGTAGGGAACCGAGTTCGAGTAGGTCGCGCGCGCGTCGACACCGTGGAAATCGCGCTTCAGCACCATGTTCACGACACCGGCGATCGCGTCCGCGCCGTAAGCCGCGCCGGCACCGCCGGTCATGACGTCGATGCGGTCGATCAGCGACTGCGGAATGGTGTTGAGGTCGACCGTCTGGTCGCTCGACGACACCATGGCGCGGCGGCCGTTGATCAGCACCAGGTTGCGGTTGGCGCCCAGGCCGCGCAGGTTGATGTTGGCCTGGCCGTTGTTGCCCGGGTTGTTCGACGTGGTGGTGCCGGCCGGATTGACCTGCGGCAGGGTGTTCAGGAAGGTGTCGAGCGTGACATCGCCGTGTTCGGTGGTCTGGTCACCGGTGACGACCGCGATCGGGCTGTTCGCCTCAAGGTTGGGACGCGCGATGCGCGAACCCGTCACGATGATGGGCGCGCCGCCGCTGTCGCCTTCATCCGCCGCGGTTTGAGCCTGCGCGAAAGCAGGCGTTGCGACGAGCGCAAGACCCAGTGCGGCCGGCGCGACGCCTGCCCTGAGCATGGAAGTGGTTTTCATGATTGTTCAGCCCCTGATTCATTGGGCAGAACATGAATGCCTGCCCTTAAACTAGGCCCTGGGCAAAGCGAACGGAGAGTACCCCTTGCCCCGGATGGCTTGTGGGTGGCCAATTGCCCTAGCGCTGTAAAGGCGGCTCGCGGGGCGTGATTACGCTTTCCGTCTGCATGTAACTAAAGTGCCACACATTGTTACAAGTGGCTCAATTCTGCCGGATTCTGCAGCCCTCCCGCTGATGCAAGGATATGACATCCGTATCGCGTGCAACAATCGAAAATTCCAAACGAAACCATTTACGCGTAACAAGGGAAGCCTGGGTGGACGGTTGGGGCGTTCCGAGGCCCTACCCGCCGCTCGCCACGAACAGCAGCGGATCGAGCCGGCGGTCCTTCCACTTGATGCTCCAGTGGAGGTGCGGCCCCGTGGCGCGGCCGGTCATGCCGACGAGGCCCAGCACCTGCCCCTGCCGCACCACGTCGCCCTGTTTCACCATCAGCCGCGCGCTGTGGAGGAAGGCGCTGTTGAGGCCCATGCCGTGATCGATCATCAGCAGATTGCCTTCCAGCGTGAACGGCGCCTGCGCCGCCAGGATCACCACGCCATCGGCCGGGGCGACGAAGGGCGTGCCCCCGCCCGGCGCGATGTCCAACCCCGAATGGTAGGCGCCCGGTTCGCCGCGATAGATGCGCTGCGAGCCGAACCGCCCGGAAATCCGCCCGCGCACCGGCCAGATGAAATCCTGGGCCCACCCCTGCGCGCCCGTGTCCATGGCGCGCGCCGCGTTGATCTGCGCCAGTTCCAGCGGCCGGCGGCGCGCGAACTCGGCACTCGGCGCGGTGCCGGGCCGCTTGCCCACCGCGACATGCTCGATCTGCCAGGCGCGCGGCGCGATCGCCAGCGGGGCGGAAATCTGCCGGCCGTCCGCCAGCGTCGCCGTCAGGACGGCGGATGCGCCGGCGTCGCGATCGAACGCCGCCAGGAACCGGCCGTCCGGCGCGATGGCCAGCGGCTGCCCGTCCAGTGCGAGCGCGCGCGTTCCACGTGGAACGCTGCCGCGCAGCCAGCCACCCTGCGTCAGCTCGCCGGACAGCGCGAAACCGTTGAGCGTGAGGCTGTTCGCGGCGGACCTGGCCGGTCCGGCCGAAACCGGAGGGGGAACGCTGGAAGCTGTGGGCACGAGCAAAGCGCGATCCTGCGCGTCGGCACCCCCGCAGACCGCGAGCGCACCAAGCGTACCCACGCCAGCAAGCGCGCGCAGCCGCGCCATTACCCGTGAACGCGGCATGGGATGCGGGGCCTCAGCCCTCGCCCAGCAGACGGCGCGTGGCGATTTCGGGCGTGGCATAGGCTTCCTGGCGCTCCACGCTCCAGTAGCGCAGCACGTCGAGCGGGATCTGTTCGCCGCTGACGGCGCAGACCACATGATCGCCGGCCGAAAGCTGGCGGAAACCGTTGGGCAGGAAGTGCAGGCGCGCGGCGCGTCCGGAAGGTGACATCAGCATGGCCACGATCCTACCCCCATGCCGCCGTCAAAGCAATTTGGGCTGGTTGCCCGTGTCGGTGGCCGGGCGCGCCCGTGCGGCAGCCCGTCCGGCGGGAGAGGACTGCGGAGCCGGAGACGGTGGAGCGGCGGGCGCGCCGCCCGTCGCCACATCCAGCACGCCATCCACGAATTGCAGCCGCAGCACGGGCTCGCCCGCCGCCACCGCGCGCGTCTTGACGAGGTGGCCGGCCGCGTCCGTCACCAGCACATAGCCACGGCGCAGCGGCGCTTTCGGGTCCAGTTGCAGGCGCAGCCGCTCCAGCGCGTCGACACGGCCGCGCGCCACCTCGATCCGGTGCAGCAGGCGCTCCGGCGGGAAGCGGAGCGTGGCGAGCCGCTCGCGCTCGCGATCGAGCCGGCGAGTGAGCAGCGCAGGGCGCAAGGCCCCGGCGTGGCGGGCAAGCGCAGCCCCCGCCAGTTCGGTGCGGTGCCCCAGCGCGCGGCGCAAGCGCTCGCCCAGATCGTCGAGCCGTTGCGCCTGCCCCTGCAGCAACGCCTGCGGAGGCGGCAGGCGGCCGCCGCGCTGCTCCAGCCGTTCGCGCGCGTGGGCCAACAGGCGCACCGTGGCGCGCCGCCGCCGCGCGTCGAGATCGGCGACGAGCGCGGCCAGCTCGCCATGCACCGGCACCGCCAGTTCGGCGGCGGCGGTGGGCGTGGGCGCGCGCAGGTCGGCCGCGAAATCGGCCAGCGTGGTATCCGTCTCGTGCCCCACGGCGCTGATCACGGGGATGGTCGAGCCGGCGATGGCACGCACCACCTCTTCCTCGTTGAAGCTCCACAGGTCCTCGATCGAGCCGCCCCCGCGTGCGACGATGACCAGATCGGGGCGCGGCACCGGCCCGCCCGGTTCCAGCGCCGAAAAGCCACGCACCGCCGCCGCGACCTGCTGCGCCGCGCCCTGCCCCTGCACCAGCACCGGCCAGACCACGACGCGGCTGGGGAAACGATCGCGCAGGCGGTGGAGGATGTCACGGATCACCGCGCCGGTGGGCGAGGTCACCACGCCGATCACGCGCGGCAGGTAAGGCAGTGCCCGCTTGCGGCGCGGATCGAACAGGCCTTCCGCTTCCAGCCGCGCCTTGAGCTTCGCCAGCAGCGCCAGCAACGCGCCCTCGCCGGCGATCTCCATCCGGTCGATCACGATCTGGTAGTTCGACCGGCCCGGATAGGTCGTGAGCTTGCCGGTGACGATCACTTCCACGCCGTCTTCGGGCAGGAACGACAGCCGCTGCGCGTTGCCGCGCCACATCACCCCATCAAGCCGCGCGTTCTCGTCCTTGAGCGCGCAATAGAGATGGCCCGATGCAGCGCGCTTCACGCCCGAAAGCTCGCCGCGCACGCGCACGAAGCCGAAGCGGTCCTCGACCGTGCGCTTCAATTGCGCGGAAATCTCGGACACGGACAGCGCCGCGGCGTTGTCGCCCGGCGTTTCCCTCGCTAACAGCCCGCCCGACGGATCGGCGTCATGAGGCGAAGAAGGGAAAGCCATGAATATCCTGCTGCTGGGTGGGGGTGGTCGCGAACATGCGCTCGCGTGGAAACTGGCCCAATCGCCGCGTCTGGGCAAGCTCTATGCGGCGCCGGGCAATCCCGGCATCGCCGAATACGCCGAACTGGTGGTGCTGGACCTTGCCGACCATGCCACCGTGATCGCCTTTTGCGAGGCGCGGGACATCGGCCTGGTCGTAGTCGGCCCCGAAGCGCCGCTGGTCGATGGCCTCGCCGACAGTCTGCGCGGCGCCGGCTTCTCCGTCTTCGGCCCGAGCAAGGCGGCGGCGCAGCTTGAAGGATCGAAGGGCTTCACCAAGGATCTGTGCACGCGGGCGAATATCCCCACGGCGGGATACGTCCGCGCCGGATCGCGCGAGGACGCGCTGGCGGCGCTGGCCCGCTTCACCGTGCCGGTGGTGATCAAGGCCGATGGTCTGGCCGCCGGCAAGGGCGTGGTCATCGCCGAAACCGTGGCGGAGGCCGAAGCGGCGATCGCCGACATGTTCGACGGCGGCTTCGGCGAGGCCGGCGCCGAAGTCGTGATCGAGGAATTCCTGGAGGGCGAGGAAGCCAGCTTCTTCGCGCTGACCGATGGCGCCACGATCGTCCCCTTCGCCTCGGCGCAGGACCACAAGCGCGTGGGCGATGGCGATACCGGCCCCAACACCGGCGGCATGGGCGCCTACAGCCCGGCGCGGGTGCTGACCCCGGCGCTGGAAGCGCAGGCGCTGACCGAGATCATCGCGCCCACGGTCAAGGCCATGGCCGATGAGGGCATGCCCTATTCAGGCGTGCTCTATGCCGGGCTGATGCTGACGAAGCAGGGACCGAAGCTGATCGAATACAACTGCCGTTTCGGCGATCCGGAATGCCAGGTGCTGATGATGCGGCTGGAAACCGATCTGGTCGAGCTGCTGTCCGCCTGCGCCGACAGCCGGCTGGCCGCGCTGGAACCGCCGCGCTTTTCCGCCGACGTGGCGATGACGGTGGTGATGGCTGCCGGGGGCTATCCGGGCACGCCGAAGAAGGGCGGCACGATCGGCGGACTGGCCGAAGCCGAGGCCGATGGCGCGCGCGTGTTCCATGCCGGCACCGCGTTGAACCCCGATGGCGCGCTGGTGGCGAATGGCGGGCGCGTGCTCAACGTCACCGCGCGGGGATCGACCGTGCGCGCCGCGCGCGATGCGGCCTATGCCGCGGTGGACCGGGTCGTCTTTCCCGACGGCTTCTGCCGCCGCGACATCGGCCAGAAGGAAATCGCGCGCGAGATCGAGCGCCAGAGCGGCGGGGGAAATGGGCAAGGCTGACGCGCTTCTCGCGGCGCTGATCCTGCCGGTATCGACGCTGGCGGCGGGCGCGCACGCCGCTACGGCCGATGCCGCGTTTGTCGGGCACTACTACCTGTCTGGCGTCATGGAGACAGGTTCAGAGCTGCTCCTGCGGCCCGATGGCACGTTTGCGTGGTACATATCCTATGGCGCGGTGGATCAGAGCGCGGAGGGCACCTGGCTTCGCGATGGCGATGCGGTGGTGCTGACCGCCCGCCAGCCCGACCGGTCCGCGCCGCTGTTCGCGCTGGGTGGCGTCGACGTATGGGATGCCGACGCGGAAAACCGCCTGCTTGGCCGCCTGCACGACGATGCCATTGCCGCGTGGGAAGAACGGTGCGGCAGCGCGGCGGAGGCGGTGACGGCGGTGGTGGCCCCGCTTGTCGATGACGCCGCCGCTACCGCCCCGGTCGAAGCACCCGCGCCCAAGGCCGATCCGGCGCCCGCGCCCGGCTGCGCACCGTCCGACGCGCCGACGGAACCGGCCGATGCAAGCACGCTGCCCCCCGATCGCTGGCAGGGCGGCATCGCCATCGCGGTCTTTGCCGAACAGAACGGCGAGCGCATTGGGGTGAGCCGGGTAACGGCCACGCTGACGTACGCGGACGGTGCCGTGGCGAAGGTCGAAACGCGCCGGGGATGGGCTTTCCTGCCGCGCAAGGCGGGATCGCGCGCGATCCGGCTGGACCTTTCCGCCGGGTTCGCCGAGGGCCGCGACACGAGCCTGCCCCTGCCCCCGACCGAACAGGGCGTGATCCGCATCGCGCTCGACGCGCGCCAGGTGATCCCGCCCGCTTTCACCACGCTGCGCCTGCGAATCGACGGGAAGGCGCTGATTCCCGACGCCTTCGGGCGCGGCCGCTATACCAGGCCGAGCGAATAGCCCGACCGTTCAAGACAACCGGCCAGCCCGGCGGTTCAGCCCATCCGCGCGGCGACGAGCTGCTTGAGGTCCGCTTCGGGCCGCGCGCCGTAGTGCGAGATCACTTCGGCGGCGCAGATCGCGCCCAGCCGCAGGCAATCCTCCAGCGAGCGTCCGCGCACGTGGCCGAACAGGAAGCCGGCGGCGAAGAGATCGCCCGCGCCGGTGGTGTCCACCACCTGCTCGATCGGTTCGGCGGGAACGTGGGCCTGCTCGCTGCCGCTCACCGCGTGCGCGCCCTTTTCGCTGCGCGTGACCACCACCGTCGGCACCTTCGCCGCGAGCGAGGCGATGCCTTCGTGGAAATCCGCAATGCCGGTCAGCGCCGCCAGTTCGTGTTCGTTGGCGAAGAGAATGTCGATCTGGCCCGCTTCGATCAGCGCGCGGAAATCGTCGCCGTGGCGCGCGATCACGAACGCGTCGGACAGTGTGAAGGCCACCTTGCGCCCGGCCGTACGCGCGGCGGCGATGGCGCGGCGCATGGCCTTGCGCGGCTCTTCCGGGTCCCACAGGTAGCCTTCGAGATAGAGCACCGCGGCATCGGCGATCACCGCTTCGTCCAGCGCTTCGGCGGGGAGGAACTGCGACGCGCCCAGAAACGTGTTCATCGTGCGCTGGCCATCGGGCGTTACGAAGATCAGGCAGCGCGCCGTCGGCGGCTCGCTTTCGCGCGCGGGCGTGGCGAAGGCGATGCCACCGGCGCGGATGTCGTGCGCGAACACCTCGCCCAGCTGGTCCTGCGCCACCTGGCCGATGAAGCCGCAGGTCGCCCCCAGCGCCGCCAGCCCGGCCAGCGTATTCGCCGCCGAACCGCCCGAAATCTCGCGCGCCGGCCCCATCGCGTCATAGAGTTCGCGCGCGCGATCGGCATCGACCAGCGTCATCCCGCCCTTGGCGAGGCCCAGCCGTTCGATATCCGCATCCTGCGCGGGGGCCATGACATCGACGATGGCATTGCCGATGGCGATTACGTCGGTAGCGGGAGCGGTCATCCGCAAGCTCCATGAATGAGGGGCCGATCGGGGAACGGCAGGCGGCGCGGCCCTAGCGGGCTGTTTGCCGCGCCGCAAGTGCGCTGACCCGGCGACAACAGAGGACGAGCGGTTCCGTCTCCCGGTTGACAGCCGCGCGCCGCCGGGCGATCCGGCGTCCATGCTTTCCGCTTTGGGGCTTTCCTTGGGCCAGCTTGCCGACCGGCGCATCCTGCGGGTGCTGGGGAAAAGCGCGCTCGTCACGCTCGCCCTGTTCGTGGTGCTGGGCGCGCTGGGCTGGTGGGGTCTCGACACGGCGTTCATCGCGTCCGGCCTGCGCGACGATCTGGCCAGCGGCACGCAGACCCTGCGCGTGCTGATCGCGGGCGTGATCGTGCTGATCGGGGTTTGGCTGCTGTTCCGGCTGGTGGCGATCGCGGTGGTCCAGTTCTTCGCGGACGAGGTCGTCGCAGCCGTGGAAGCGCGCCATTACCCCGCCCTCGCCGCCACGGCACGGCCGCTGGGCTGGCGCGCCGAAGCCCGGCAGGCGCTGCGCGGGCTGGTGCGATCGGTAATGTGGAACCTGGCCGCGCTGCCGGTTGCGGTGGTGCTGCTGGTCACCGGCCTTGGCCCGGCGCTGGTGTTCTTTGTGGTCAATGCCGTGCTGCTGGGGCGGGAACTGACCGACATGGTCCGGCTGCGCCACCGCGACGCCGCGGGAACCCCCGCCGCCCCGCCGCCCGCGTGGCAGCGGTTGCTGCTGGGCGGGACCGTGGCCGGATTGCTCGCCGTGCCTTTCCTCAACCTTGTCGCGCCGGTGATCGGCGCGGCGACGGCGACGCATCTGGTCCTGCGCCGCCATACTGGAGTTTCCGATGCGCCGTAATCAGGCCGTGCTTGTGACGACCCTGCTGCTCGCGGCCTGCGGCGGCGGAACCGGCGCGCAGATCAGCGGGACGGGCAAGGCCGCGACCATCCGCAGCGTCGGCCATCCGCCACCGCGCCCCGCCGCGCAGATCCAGACCGCGCCCGGCCTCGAATCGGTGATCGGCGCCGACGCGCAGCAGCTATCGCGCCTGTTCGGGCCGCCCCGGCTCGACATTCGCGAGGAAGACGCGCGCAAGCTGCAATGGTCGGGATCGGCCTGCATTCTCGACGTCTTCCTCTATCCCCCCGCGCAGGGCGGGCGGCAGACCGCGACCTATGTCGACGCGCGGCGCGGCGATGGCCGCGACGTCGATCGCGCCGCCTGCATCGCAGCGCTCAAGAAGCCCTGAGCGCAGGCCCCTAACCGCAAGGGCGCGCGGCAGGCTCCGCCACGCTCCACGGCGCGAAGGCCGGGGCGCCGGGGCGGGCGATGTCCGCCAGCGAATAGCGGTCGAGCACGGCGAGGAACGCCTCCAGCGCTTCGGCCAGAACGCCGCTCAGCGTGCAATCGGCGCGCAGCGCGCAGCGGGCGCAATCGGCCAGCTTCATGCCCCGTTCCAGCGCGCGCACCACCGCGCCCACGTTGATCCCGTCCGCCGGGCGCGCCAGGGCGATGCCGCCGCCGCGCCCGCGCAGGCTGCGGGCGAAGCCTTCGTGCACCAGCGCCTGCGCGACCTTGGCGACATGGTGGGGCGAAAGCCCCTGTTCGGCGGCAAAGGCCGGAACCGAAACGGCTTCGCCTTCTCGCCGGGCAAGCACGATCAACAGGCGCAGGCCGAAATCCGTATGCTGGGTCAGTTGCATCGTTCGATCATGTCGGATTTTCGCTTGCCCGAATCAAGCATTTCCAATACCGGTATTTTTAATACTTGTTTTAAGGAGATCCCGCCATGCGCACCGCTTCCGAACAGGCCAAGGCCATCGTCAAGGCCACGGCCCCCGTCATCGAAAAGCACGGCCTTGAGATCACCACCGCGATGTACGCGCGGCTGTTCCGAAATGCGGAAGTCGCAGCGATGTTCGACCAGGCCGCGCAGGACAGCGGCGAACAGCCGCGCCGGCTGGCCGGGGCGATCCTGGCCTATGCCCGGAACATCGACAAGCTGGGCAACCTTGGCCCGGCGGTGCAGCGGATGGTGACCAGGCACGTCGAAACCGGCGTCAAGGCGGAACACTATCCGCTGGTGGCCGAAGCCCTGCTGCCGGCGATCCGCGACGTGGTGGGCGCGGACGTGGCCACCGACGACGTGCTCGCCGCCTGGGGCGAAGCCTACTGGATGCTGGCCGACATCCTGATCGCGGCCGAAGCCCAGGCCTACGAGGAAGCCTCCACGCAAGTCTCCGCCGCATGACGCGGCGCGAGAGCCCGCCGTCCGCGATCCCCCTCAACAGCGGACGGCGGGCTTGATCGCCGGTGTCGCTCAGTCCTCCACCGCGAAGGCGATCTCGGCGTGCGCGCGCAACCGCGCCACCAGCGCTTCGCCCAGCAGCGCGCCCGGCGTGGCGATCCCGCCGTCCGCCGCGCAGGACAGCAGCGCGATGCCGGTTTCCGCCAGCATCCGGCTGGTGGAGCCATAGCCCGGATCGTAGCGCCCCTTGACGCCATAGCGGATCGTCCGCCCGTCGGGCATCTCGCCCACGAACAGCACGTCGTAGAAGCCGTTTTCGCGTTCTTCCTGCGACGGGCCTTCGCCCGGCTGCGGATCATCGGGCCGGCCGATCATCGGCGTGGTGGCGATATGCTCGGCCACGGCCTTCCCCTGGTCGCCGGGGCCTGTCAGGATCATTTCGTCATAGACGAAGTCCTGGCCATAGGGGTGCCCGAGCAACCGGTTGGTGCGGTGGACGTTCTTGGTGTTGATCGTCGCCATGATGAATGGCGCTTCCCACGATCCCAGCGTCTCATCGTATTGCGGCTTGTCGCCAGCGGGCTGCGGCGGCCCTTCGAAACCCGGCGTCAGGCCGAAGGCGCTGGTCATCCAGGGAATCAGTTCTGGATGCTGGCCCAGCGTGGCGAGCGTGGCCTTGAGGCTGGCCGCGGTTCCGCCCGAAGCGCCGCCCTTCATCCCCCGGACCCGCCCTTTCACGCGCGGCGAGGTCGCCCCGAAGCGGGCCACGGCCTCCTTTTGCAGCATCAGCACGCCCAGATCGAACGGGATCGAATCGAAGCCCGAGGAGAAGCTCACCCGCGCTCCGGTGCGCTTCGCTTCCGCGTCGTACTTGTCCACCATCTGGCGCATCCACACCGGCTCGCCGCACAAGTCGGCATAGTCGGTTCCCGCCGCGATGCAGGCGGCCAGCACCGGTTCGCCATAGAGCTGGTAGGGGCCGACCGTCGTCACCACCACGCGCGTCTGTTCCGCCATGGCCGTGAGGCTGGCGGGATCGCCGGCATCGGCCACGATCAGCGGCGTATTGATCGGCGCGTCGATCGCGTCGCGCACCTCGGCGAGCTTGCCGGCGCTGCGCCCGGCCATCGCCCAGCGCGGCCCTTCCTGTCCATAGGCCCGCGCTAGGTACTGCGCCACGAGCCGCCCGGTAAACCCGGTCGCGCCATAGACCACGATGTCGAACGGCCGATCCGCCCTGGCACCCATCATCCCATCCCCTTTTTCGGTTCGTTATGGGCGGGATGGTGATCGGCCCCGTTCCGGAAAGCAACAGGACAGTTGCCGCAGCGATTGCAGGCGCGGAGATTAAAGCCGGGGCAGGGTCACCCCGCGCTGGCCCATGTACTTCCCCGCGCGGTCGGCATAGCTGACCTCGCACGGCTCGTTCCCCTGCAGGAACAGGAACTGGCACGCGCCCTCGTTGGCGTAGATTTTGGCCGGGAGCGGCGTGGTGTTGGAGAATTCCAGCGTGACGTGGCCTTCCCAGCCTGGCTCCAGCGGGGTGACGTTCACGATGATGCCGCAGCGGGCATAAGTCGATTTGCCGAGGCAGATCACCAGCACATCGCGCGGCACGCGGAAATATTCGACCGTGCGGGCCAGCGCGAAGCTGTTGGGCGGGATCACGCAGACGTCGGTCTTGCGATCCACGAACGAGTTGGACGCAAAGTCCTTGGGGTCCACCACCGCCGAATCGACGTTGGTGAAGATCTTGAACTCGTCCGCCACGCGCGCGTCGTAGCCATAGGAGGACAGGCCATAGCTGATGCAGCCTTCCCGCCGCTGGCTTTCCACGAACGGCTCGATCATGCCCTCGCGCTGCGCCTTGTCGCGAATCCACTTGTCGGAAAGAATGGCCACGTTGATTCCCCGATAAATCCTGTTCAGGCCAAACTGCCTTTATACCAAACTGGCCGGACCGAAAGCATGCGGCAAGAGCGCCGAGAGCCGCACCTCGATCACGTCGCGCGTGCCCACGCACAGCACCAGCGGATCGGTGCCGCCCAGCGCGGCCAGTTCGTTGAGCACCTGCCGGCAGCGCCCGCACGGCGTGATCGCCGCGTCGACCGCTCCGCCGGCCCCGCCCATCACCGCCACCGCGACCAGACCGCCGCGCCGCCCGGCATGGCTGGCGATCGCGCAGGCAACCGTCTCGGCGCAGAGCGACAGGCCATAGCTGGCGTTCTCCACGTTCGCCCCGGTCACGATCGCGCCGTCCTCGAACAGCAGCGCCGCGCCGACGTGGAAGTCCGAATAGGGCGCATAGGCGGTATCGACCGCCGTCCGCGCGGCCGCGACCAGCGCCTCGCGCGCGCCGGGAGCAAGATCGGGCGACACAATGTTCGTCATGGCTGCACCGCCACCCAGCGCAACGGTCCCGGCGCGGCATCGGTGCGCAGGCGGCTCGTCGCCGTCCACATCACCCACGGCCGTTTGGCATAGCCCGGCACGAGGAGATCCTGGCGGACCCAGATGTTGCGATCGATCATGGCGGCGAGGTGATAGCGGCTTTCGAACCCGCGCGACAGCATCAGGATCGCCGGCTTGCCCGCGTGCATTTCCATCTGGTTGAGGAACGTCGTCAGCTCGCTCTGCAGGGCGGCTTCGCCCGGCGCATCGGGGCAGCTGCGCGAATCGATGTCGAGCACGACCGCCGGCGGCAGCAGCTTGGCGTCGCGCGGGACGGTGGTGACGAAATTGGCCGCCTGCGCATCAGCCGGGGCGCACAGGTCATAGACATGCACCGCGCCCACCTGCATCCCCTGCGCGCGCGCCGCGTCCAGCCCGGACGCGAAGGCGGCGTCGCGGCGTCCGGGGCCTTCGCTGGCCGTCAGATAGACGAAGTCGGCGCCGCGGGCGTGGAGGATGCGCCAGTCGACCGGTGCGTCATGCTCATCGATCCAGGCGCCTTGTACCGGATAGTGCGCGCGATCGGGCATCCAGGTGCGCGCCTTCCACCAGCCCAGGCCGATGGCGATCATCACGACCAGCAGCAATGCCGCCAGCCAGCGCCGCAGCGCCGTTTTCTTCGCCTTCGCCATGAAATCCGTATCCCGCGACCCCGGTCCCTCTAGCCCCTGATATGGAGGACGCAGATCAAGGTAAAGAGCCGGCGGGCCGTGGCGAAGTCCGTCTCCACCTTGCCGTCGAGCCGTTCCAGCAGCATTTCGGCCGCATCGTTGTGAACACCGCGCCGGGCCATGTCGATCGTCTCGATCTCCTGCGCGGTCGCCCGACGGATGGCCTGGTAGTACGAATCGCAGATCGCGAAATAGTCGCGGATCGGCCGGCGGAACCGCCCCAGACCGAGGATGATCGTTTCGAGCAGATTTTCCTGTTCGTCGGCGATGACCAGCGCCAGCCGCCCGTCCTCCACCGACAGGCGCAGGCGATAGGGACCGGTATGCCCGGCCTCGAACGCGCGGATCGGACGGAAGGTGTTTTCCTCGATCAGATCGAAGATCGCGATCCGGCGTTCCTGCTCGATATCGGCATTGCGCCAGAGGATCGTCGCCTCGTCGAGCTCGATATGCGAGATGCGCGGGTCCGCCATGGGGCAGGCTATTTCGCAGACGCGGCAAGGCGCGGCAAGAGATTTGCGCAGTCCACAGGCTGTGGGTAAATTCAGGCGGCATTCGGGCCACACCGCGTCTTGCGGCGACCCGTCTCCCTGCGCCATTGGTGTGTCATGTCGGCAAGTGAAGCGATCCTCCTGCGCGAACCCGAAGAGATTCGCACCCTCCCCTCCAACGTCGAGGCGGAAGCCGCGTTTCTGGGCGCGGTGCTGATCGACAACCGGATTCTGGAAGAACTCGCCACCCCGCTGAAGCCCGAGCATTTCTTCGCGCCGGTCCACGGCCGCGTCTATGAGCGCATCCTCGCGCTGGTCGATCGCAAGGCGGTGGTCACGCCGGTCACGCTCAAGCCCTATTTCGAAAGCGACGAAGGGCTGAAGGAACTGGGCGGCACCGCCTATCTCGCGCGGCTGACGGCGGACGGACAGGGCCTGCTCGCCCCGCGCGAACTGGCCGAACAGGTCTATGACCTCGCCCTGCTGCGCGAACTGATGGCGGTGGGCCGCAACCTCGTCGAAGGCGCGCGCGACACCAGCAATTCGGTCGCGCCGCTCGAACAGATCGAACGCGCCGAAGCCGCGCTCTATGCCGTGGCCGAAGGCGCGCAGACCGGCAGCGAGGCGCAGAGCTTCGGCATGGCCACGCGCACCTCGCTGGAAATGATCGAGAAGGCGCTGCTTTCGGGCGGCCACATCTCGGGCAAGACCACCGGCCTTACCTCGGTGAACGAGAAGATCGGCGGGTTGCACGATTCGGACCTCATCATCCTCGCCGGCCGCCCGGGCATGGGCAAGACCTCGCTCGTCACCAACATCGCGTTCAATTCGGCCGACCGGCTGCGGCGCGACCAGGCCGATGGCATCGCCACCAAGGATTCGGTCGGCGCGGCGGTGGCCTTTTTCAGCCTGGAAATGAGCGCGGACCAGCTCGCCACGCGTATTCTGGCCGAACAATCGGGCATCAGTTCCGAAGCGCTGCGCATGGGCCGCATCAGCCGCGAGGATTTCCAGCAGCTTTCGTTCGCCAGCCAGCGCCTGGCCGAACTGCCGCTCTATATTGACGACACACCGGCCCTGACCATCGGCAGCCTGCGTACGCGGGCGCGGCGATTGAAGCGCCGGCACGACATCGGCCTGATCATCGTCGACTACCTCCAGCTTCTCCAGGGATCAGGCCGCAGCGACAACCGCGTCAACGAAATCTCGGAAATCAGCCGCGGCCTGAAGACGCTGGCCAAGGAGCTTTCGGTCCCGGTGATCGCACTGTCACAGCTTAGCCGCGCGGTCGAACAGCGCGACGACAAGCGACCGATGCTGTCGGACCTGCGCGAATCGGGCTCGATCGAGCAGGACGCGGACATGGTCTGGTTCGTGTTCCGCGAGGATTACTACGTCGCCGCGCGCGAACCCAAGGTGCCGCAGGGCAGCGACGACATGAAGATCCAGGAAGCCCACGCCGCCTGGCAGGCGGAAATGGAGCGCGTCTATGGCCTGGCCGAACTGATCGTGGCCAAGCAGCGCCACGGCTCGACCGGCAAGGTGCGCCTGCGCTTCGAATCGCGCATCACCAAGTTCAGCGATCTCGCCCCCGACGCGTTGGCCGGCCACAGCTACAACGACGAATGATGCAGCACCCGGTCTCGCTTTCCCGATTTCCTTGACTTTTCCACACCCCGCGCCTAGCTGCGGCTCTTTCCGTCCTTTCCAATATTCCGGAGTGCCCGAATGGCGCGCGTTACCGTCGAAGATTGCGTCGACAAGGTTCCCAACCGTTTCGATCTCGTCCTGCTGGCCGCCGAGCGCGCCCGCGCGATTTCGGGCGGCGCCGAGCTGACCGTTGACCGCGACCGCGACAAGAACCCCGTGGTTGCCCTGCGCGAAATCGCGGACGAGACCGTTCGCCCGACCGTGCTCAAGGAAAACGTGATCCAGTCGCTCCAGCGCGTGCTGCCCGATGACGACGATGAAGTCGATGAAATCGGCTCGCTGTCGCAGTCGGCCGAAGCCCTGCGCATCACCGCCGCCGCGCCGGTGCGGAATACATCGCTCGGCGCCGACTACGACGGCTAAGGCCAGCCGAAATTCAGCCCATGCCGGCCTGCGAACGGCACTTTTCTGCGCTTCCGGTGCTCACGTGCTTCAAGCACGCTGCGCGCCGGTTCTCGAAAAGCACCATTCTCGGCGCGGCCTAACCTGAATTTCGACCGGCCTTCCGCAAGGCCCTGAATGAAAATCCTTTTTGGAGGCGCCGGGGATAAATTCTCGGCGCCTTCTTGCGTGGGGGGACGGCCGCCGCCACATTCCCTGTATGGCCAGTCCCCTGCCAGGAAGACGACACGGGACAGCCGGGGATGGTGTGGTCAAGGCGGTGCTTGGCCCGACCAACACCGGCAAGACCCATCTCGCGATCGAGCGGCTGTGCGCCCATTCCAGTGGCGCGATCGGCTTTCCGCTGCGCCTGCTGGCGCGCGAGGTCTATGACCGGGTCTGCGCGATCAAGGGCGCGGACCGCGTCGCGCTGATCACCGGCGAGGAGCGGATCGAACCGAAGGACGCCCGCTGGCTGCTCTGCACCGCCGAAGCGATGCCATCGCGCCCCGATCTCGCCTTCGTCGCACTCGACGAAGCGCAGCTTTCCGCCGATCCCGAGCGCGGGCACGTGTTCACCGACCGGCTGCTGCATACGCGCGGACGCGAGGAAACCATGCTGCTGGGATCGGCCACGCTGGAGCCGATGGTCCGCGCGCTGGTGCCCGAAGCGGACGTGATCGGCCGGCCGCGCTTTTCCACGCTGAGCCATGTCGGCGCGAAGAAGCTCTCGCGCATTCCCCCGCGCAGCGCGATCGTCGCCTTCTCGGCCGAACAGGTCTATGCCATGGCCGAAATGCTGCGCCGCTTCCGGGGCGGCGCGGCAGTGGTCATGGGCGCGCTCAGCCCGCAGACGCGCAACGCCCAGGTGGCGATGTACCAGGCGGGCGAGGTCGACTACCTCGTCGCCACCGACGCGATCGGCATGGGCCTGAACCTCGATGTCCACCACGTCGCCTTCGCTGGCCTGTCCAAGTTCGACGGCCATCGCCAGCGGCGGCTGACCACGGCGGAAATGGCGCAGATCGCGGGCCGCGCCGGCCGCCACCAGCGCGACGGCACCTTCGGCACGCTGGCGGGCACGGGGGCGGGAACGGGCGGGCACGATCCCGAATTCACCCCCGAGGAAGTTTTCGCGATCGAGGAACACCGCTTCCCGCCGCTCACCCGCCTGTTCTGGCGCGAGGCGGAGCCGCGCTTCGATTCGCTGGCCACGCTGATTGCCGATCTGGAAAGCCCGCCGCCCCGGCCCGAACTGGCCACACCGCCGCAGGCGATCGATCTGGCCGTGCTGAAACGGCTGGCGGAGGAGCCGGATACCGCCGCCACGGTGCGCGGGCGCCGTTCGGTCCAGCGCTTCTGGGCAGCCTGTTCGCTGCCCGATTTCCGCCAGCAGGGCGCCGAAACCCATGCCCGCTTCGTCGCCCGACTGTGGCAGGATCTGCGCCACGGCTATCTGGGCGCGGACTACGTGGCGCAGGCGATCGCCGCGCTCGATAACCCGTCTGGCGATATCGACACGCTGCAGGGGCGCATCGCGGCGATCCGCAGCTGGTCCTACATCGCGCAGCGGCCCGACTGGGTGCTGGCGCGCGACGAGATGGCGGCGCGCGCCCGCGCCGTGGAAACGCGGCTGTCCGATGCGCTACACGCGCGCCTGACCGAACGCTTCGTCAACCGCCGCACCACGCTGCTGATGCGCAAGACCGGCGCTGACGCCGCGCTCCTGCCCGTCCGGCTCGACGAGGCGGGCGCGGTGCTGGTGGACGACGAGGCGATCGGTCACCTCGAAGGCTTCCGCTTCGTGGTCGATCCGCTGGCGCGCGCGGCGGATCGCAAGCTGCTGCTGGCGGCGGCGGAGCGACACTTGCCCGGCCTGCTGGGCACCCGCGCGCAGGCGCTGGTCCGCGATGCCGGAACGGCGGAGGGAATCACCCTCGCCGATGGCGCGCTGGGCTGGAACGGCATCACGGTGGCGCGGCTGGAAAAGGGCCGGACGCTGCTGGAGCCACGCATCCGGATCGACGCGGCGCTCGACCGGCTGAGTTCCCCGGTCCGACAGGGCGTGGAAGCCGCGCTGGGCGAATGGCTGGCGCGCCATGGCGAGAAGCCGCTGGAACCCTTGCGCAAGATTGCCGAAGCCGGGCGCGATCCCGCCTCCGGACCGACGTTGCGGGCGCTGCTGCTGCAGCTGGTGGAAGGCGGCGGCGTGATGGCGCGCGCGGAGGCCGGGCTGGAGCGGCTCGACGATCGCCAGCGCGCCGCGCTGCGCGGGCTCGGCATCCGCGTGGGCGCGCTGGACCTTTACGTGCCGAGCGCGCTGCGGCCCGCCGCGATGACGCTGTGGAGCGCGCTGGCGCGCGTCTGGGGGCTGGACCACGATACGCCACCCGATGCCATGCAGCCCGTGATCCGGGGCGGTAGGGAGATACCGGTGGGCTATCGCACCGCCGGACCCCAGGCGATTCGGGTGGATCTAGCTGAAAAGCTGCTCCAGGCCGCCCACCGCGTGCGTGGAGCGGGAGGCGCGGCCGGGGGCAGGACGCGCCGCTTCGCGCTCGATCCGGCGCTGGCGCGGTCGATGGGACTGACCACCGCCGGCTACGCGGCGCTGCTGCGCGCGGCGGGCTTTCGCGCCTGGCCCCCACGCCCGCTGGCCGCAGGCGCCGCTGGGCCGCCCGCGCCGCCGCTGTGGGACTGGCGCCCCCCGCGCCCGCGCGAGGAACGCCGGCCCGAAGCCGTGCGCGCCCGGCCCGACAGCGCCTTCGCCGCGCTGGCGCAATGGATGGCGGCCGAACCGGTGGGGCGCTGATGGCCGCCGGGCTGCGGATCGACAAGCTGCTGTGGTTCCTGCGCCTCGCCAAAACGCGCACGCTGGCGCAGGATTGGGCGCAGGCGGGGCACATCCGGCTCAACGGGCGGCGCGTGGAGCGCGCGCACCAGGGCGTCTCCGCCGGCGATATTCTCGTCGTTCCGCTGGGTTCGGCGGTGCGCGTGATCGAGATTCTGGCGCTTCCGGAGCGCCGAGGCCCCGCTCCCGAAGCACAAGCATGCTATCGGGTGCTTGACGATAGGCCCACCTCGCCTCTAGCACGGCCCGAAACGCGTACCTGAGGGAAAATCACGCCATGACTTATGTTGTGACCGACGCCTGCATCCGCTGCAAGTTCATGGACTGCGTCGAGGTCTGCCCGGTGGACTGCTTCTACGAGGGCGAGAACATGCTCGTGATCAACCCCAGCGAGTGCATCGACTGCGGCGTGTGCGAGCCGGAATGCCCCGCCGAAGCGATCCTGCCCGATACCGAGAGCGGGTTGGAACAGTGGCTTGAGCTGAACGCCAAGTATTCGGCGGAATGGCCGAACATCACCGCCAAGAAGGATGCGCCGGCCGACGCCGACGAGCACAAGGGCGAAGAAGGCAAGTTCGACAAGTACTTCTCGGCCGAACCCGGCGAAGGCGACTGATCCGGCGGGGCGATTGATCCGGGGCGACTGATCCGCTGATCCGCCCCGTAACCGCCCCAATTCGGGACTGATCCGAATCAGACTGAAATCCCCGCGCCATCGCGCGCGGGGAATATTACGTTCCGCCCCGAATAAGGAAAAACCTCGCGGGGGTCGGAACGAAATGCCTGAAATCGCAATCTATGCGGGAATCGCTTTCCTGTCGGCGACAGTGGGCTTCTTTGCGGGCGCGTTGCTGGCAACGTCCAAGATTGCCTTCCTCGAAAATCGCGTTTCGGTGACCGAGCACGAAGTGGAAAGACTCGCCGCGCGGGCCGAAGCGCTGATCCTGGCGCTAAGGCAGATCGCCACGCTGCCCGAGGATCGGGCCAGCCACGACCCTTCCAACCCGTCGGCAGCGGGAATCGCCAAAACGACGCTGCACGCGCTTCGCTGACGTAGCGTCAAGCCCGCCCCCGACGGCGGAACGAACAAGGATCGGTGGAGATTCTCCGCCGGGACTGGAAATTTTCCACAAAAACGTTATATACTCGCATGTGCGGCATGGTCCCGGCCATGCGTCGCATTTCACGAAGATAAGGCAGGACACAAAGGCAGCACAAAAAAGGGGTCGCAGACCGCTTGTTGAGGGCCGCCCGCGAAGCAATGCGGGCATCGGGCGCAATACGCGCACCGGGGCCTCTTCCGCCGCCACATCCTAGCCCGTGTCGAAAGGGTAACCAATGGCAGCCAAGGCTCTTGCCTTCGATGTTGGGGATTACGTCGTCTATCCGAAGCACGGCGTCGGCCGGGTGGTCGAACTGCAGAACGAAGAAATCGCCGGAATGACGCTGGAGCTTTACGTGCTCCGTTTCGAGAAGGAACGCATGACGCTGCGCGTTCCTGTGAACAAGGTCGAAGCCATCGGCATGCGCAAGCTGTCTTCGGACAAGACGCTGCGCGAAGCGCTGGATACGCTGAAGGGCAAGCCCAAGGTCAAGCGCACCATGTGGTCGCGCCGGGCGCAGGAATACGAAGCCAAGATCAATTCGGGCGATCTCGTTTCGATCGCGGAAGTCACGCGCGACCTGTTCCGCGCCGACGACCAGCCGGAACAGAGCTATTCCGAACGCCAGATCTTCGAAGCGGCCTCTTCCCGCCTCGCCCGCGAACTGGCGGCGATGGAAAAGACCGACGAACCGGCCGCGCTCAAGAAGATCCTCGCGATCCTGAACGAGTACGCGCCGAAGTATTACGAAACCGCCTGACGCCACGGTCCGGGCCGCACGGTCCGGCCGGGTTTCATGCCCGTTTCCCCAAAAGGGGTCGCCGGGAAGCCGGCGGCCCCTTTTGCGTTGCCGCGCTCGCGTCGTCCAGATGCCGATGCGCGCCGACGAGCGACATGGCCACCGGCGATCGGAGTGTAGTATGCAGGCAATACACATTCCCTCCCGGTGGAGAAGATCGCATGTTCGCCAATCTTGCCCGTGCCCTGACGGGCGTAGCCGCCGTCGGTCTGAGCGCCGCGCTGGCCGGCTGTTCGTCCGACGCGCGCGTCACGATCGATGGTGTCCGCGGCGTGCCGCTGGCGGAGCTGGACACCTCGGGCAAGGCGCCCGACACGATCACCCTGCTCGGCCCCGATACCGTCCACGTTACCGGCGGGGACCGGCTGGCGATTACCGTCGATGGCGATCCGGCGATCCGGGACCAGCTCCGCTTCACCCTGAAGGACGGCAACCTCGGCATCACACGCGAAAAGCACGGGTTCGGCCAAGGCGGCACCGTGACCATCAACGTGGTCGTTCCGCCGTTGCAGGGGATCGTGCTGATGGGCTCGGGCACTGTCCAAAGCGACGCGCTGCACGGCGAGGACGCCAGAGTCGTCATTGCCGGCTCCGGAAGCGTGGATAGCACCCGCGTCGATGTCGGCACGCTCAAGGTCGACGTACTGGGTCCGGGCACCGTGCGGGCCGCCGGCCATGCCAGGAACCTGGCGCTGACCATCGGCGGATCGGGCAATGCCGATCTTTCCGGCCTCTCGGTCGATGCGGCGAAGGCCGACGTCGCCGGGTCGGGTAGCGGCCGGTTCGCGTCGGACGGTACCGTGGATGCCTCGATCCTGGGCAGCGGCGACATCCACGTGCGCGGGCGCGCGACCTGCACGGTCAAGACGATGGGTTCGGGCAAGCTGGTCTGCGAAGCTGCCTGAAACCAGCCCGCCTTTAACCGGGCCCCTTTAGGGCGTTCAGGCGGCGGCGCGGCGCAGCCGGTCGTTGATGGCGACGCCGATGCCCCGGTCGGGGATCGGCGCCACGGCGATGCGGGGCCGCGCATCGTCCGCGGCCAGGTGCAGGCAGGCGTAGAGCCGGGCCGCCGCTTCGGCGAGATCGCCGGCGCGCGACAGCGAGACATCGCCGGCAACCGCGCCGAAGCCGATCAGGAATTCGTCCGGCTCCGCGTCCGGCGCGTCGAGGCGGACGGGCTTGCCCGGCGCATAGTGGCTGGCCAATTGCCCCGGCGCCTCGATCCCACCGCGATCCCGCGCGCGGCCGGCATGCTCTTCGCCCAGCACTGCTGCGATCCGCGCCTCCTCGATCGGGCCGGGCCGCAGGATCGCCCACGAACCGTCCGCGCGCAGGCCGACAATGGTCGATTCGATCCCCTGCGCCGTCTCTCCCCAGTCGAGAATCAGGCCCACTCGATCCCCCAGCGAGGCGCGCACGTGCGCCGCGCTGGTGGGACTGATCGCGCCGCTGCGATTCGCCGAGGGCGCGGCGAGCGGCAGGTCGCTTTCGCGCAGCAGCGCCTGCATCACCGGATGCGCGGGGCAGCGCAGCGCAACCGTGGGCAGGCCCGCACTGACCGCCATGGCAAGCGGCGCACCGGGCAGACGCGGCAGCACCATCGTCAACGCGCCCGGCCAGAACGCGGCGGCGAGCGCCTCGGCCCGGTCGTCGAAGGCGGCGAGCGCCCTTGCCGCTACGGCATCGGGAACATGGACGATCAGCGGGTTGAAATCGGGGCGGCCCTTGGCGCGGTAGATGCCCGCCACGGCGGCATCGTCGTCGGCCCGGGCGGCAAGGCCATAGACGGTTTCGGTGGGCACGGCGACCGTTCCCCCCGCCGCCAGCAGCCGCGCCGCCTCGGCGATGCCGGCGGCATCGGCCCTGCGCAGGTTGCCCGGCCCGTCGTGGGAAATCTTTGTGCCGTCCATGCCTTGCCGCTATAGCGCGCGCCACGCTCTGCCAAGGAAAACCAAGCGAGGGGAACTGCGATGGATTTCACGCCACCCACCACCGACCAGGTGCTTGCCCTGCGCGTCAGCGCCGGCATCGAGGAACTCGCGGCGCATGAACGCTTCGAGGCTGCCAGCCCCGATCTGGTGGAAGCCATCGTGGAAGGCATCGGCGCGCTGGCGGCGGGCGAATGGGCGCCGCTCAACCGCCTGGGCGATACCGAGGGCGCGAAGTGGAACGACGGCGCGGTGACGCTGCCGGCCGGCTTTGCCGACGCCTACCGCGCGTTCGTCGAGCAGGGCTGGAACTCGATCGCCGGGCCGGTCGATCACGGCGGACAGGGTCTGCCCTTCGCGCTGGCGACTTGCGTGCTCGAGACGCTGGGCGCGGCCAACATGGGCTTCGCCCTGCTGCCAATGCTCACCGTCGGCGCGATCGAGGCACTGGATCACCACGGCAGCGAAGCGCAGAAAGCGCTCTATCTTCCCAAGCTGGTCAGCGGCGAATGGTCGGGCACGATGAACCTGACCGAGCCGCAGGCCGGGTCCGACGTGGGCGCGCTGCGCAGCACCGCGGTGCCGATCACCGAAGGCCCGCACGCCGGCAAGTACCGCATCGCCGGCACCAAGATCTTCATCACCTTCGGCGAGCATGATCTGGCCGAAAACATCATTCACCTCGTCCTCGCCCGCACGCCCGGCGCGCCGGCGGGCACGCGCGGCATCTCGCTGTTCATCGTGCCCAAGTTCCACGTCAACGCCGACGGCACCCCCGGCGAACGCAACGACGTGCGCTGCGTCTCGATCGAGCACAAGCTCGGCATCCACGCCTCCCCCACCTGCGTCATGTCCTATGGCGACCACGGCGAATGCATCGGCGAGCTGGTGGGCCACGAGAACGAGGGCCTGAAGGCCATGTTCACGATGATGAATTCGGCGCGCATCAACGTCGGCAGCCAGGGCGTCCAGATCGCCGAGCGCGCCTATCAGCAGGCGCGGGCCTATGCGCGCGATCGCGTGCAGTCCGCCCGGGCCGGCGCGGCGGACAAGACGCCGGTGGCGATCATCGAGCACCCCGACGTGCGGCGGATGCTGCTGCGCATGCGCGCGCTGACCGAAGGCGCGCGCGCGCTGCTCTACTACACCGCCGGCCAGATCGACCGCGGGACGCTGGGCAACGCAGCCGCGCAGAAGCGGGCGGAAGTGCTGGTGCCCATGCTCAAGGCCTGGGGCACCGATGTCGGCTGCGAGGTGACCAGTCTGGGCGTGCAGGTCCACGGCGGCATGGGCTTCATCGAGGAAACCGGCGCCGCGCAGCACTATCGCGACGCGCGCATCGCCCCGATCTACGAAGGCACCAACGGCATCCAGGCCGCCGACCTCGTCACCCGCAAACTGGGTTACGACAACGGCGGCGTGCTGCAGGCGCTGATGGCCGACATCATCGCGGAAATGGAAGACGTACCCGAAGTCGCCGCACTGGCGAGGGACGTGGCCGCGATCGCCACTTGGATGACCACCAGCGCCACGCTGGATGACCGGCTGGCCGGCAGCGTGCCGTTCACCACGATGTGCGCGGCGGCCGTGGCCGGCTGGCAGCTTGCCCGCCAGGCGCGGGCCACGGGCGATGACGCCAAGACGGCGGTGACGATGTTCTTCAACCGCACGATCGTGCCCGAAATGCGCGGCCTTGGCTCGGCAGCCATGGCGGGCGCGGCGCTGGTCTATCAGCTGGATACCGACGCGCTGCTGGCATGAGTGACCATACCCCCTTGCTGACCCGCATCGCCGAGGCGCTGGAGCGGCTCGCACCGCCCCCGCCGCCGCCCGTCGACTGGCTGGCGCACCCCGCCTACGTCTGGCTGGGCCGCACGGCCCGCCCGGTCGCCCGGCTGGAGGCGCCCGCGCTGGACCTGATGCACGGCATCGACTTCCAGAAGGGCGCGGTGGTCGAGAACGTCGCCCGCCTGGCGCACGGCGCGGCCGCGCACGACATGCTGCTGTGGGGTTCGCGCGGCATGGGCAAGTCGGCCTTGCTGCGCGCCGCCACGCTGGCCGCGCAGGCGGAACGTCCCGGCAGCATCGCGCTGGTGCAGGCCACGCCCGAGGCGGGCCTTGCCGACCTGTTCGCGCTGCTGCGCGGGATCGACCGCCGCTTCCTGGTATTCCTCGACGACCTCGGCTTCGACGCGGCCGACGCCGACGGCGCGCGCCGGCTGCGCAGCTGGCTGGAAGGCGGCGTGGAAGCGCGCCCGGCCAACGTGCGCCTTGCCGTCACCTCCAACCGCCGCGCCATCGTGGAACGCCATCTCAGCGAACAGGACGACCCGATCAACCCGCGCGACGTGGTCGACGACCGGCTGGCGCTGGCCGACCGGTTCGGGCTGTCGCTGGGCTTCCACAATTGCTCGCAGGACGATTTCCTGGCGATCATCGGCGGATACGCCGCGCATTACGGGCTGGAATGGGAGCCGGCCGACGCGCTGGAGTGGTCACGCCGGCGCGGTGGCCGCTCCGGGCGTGTGGCCTGGCAATATGTCAACGAACTGGCAGGGCGGACCGGGCGCGCGCTGTAAGCCACGCGCCCTGGTCTTTCCCGCATCTTACGGCTGCGGCTTGAGCAGGTCCGAATCTTCGTTGGGCTTGGCGATGAACTTGGCATCGGCCGGCGGCGGGGGCGGCATCGGCGTGGCCTTGATCGGCACGATCTCCGCCGCGGGCTTGGCGCCCGGCGCCACCACGCGCCAGATCACGCCGCCCACGTCGTCGCTGACCAGCAGCGCCCCGTCCTTCGCGAAGGCGACCCAGGTCGGCCGGCCGTGCGCGCGGCCTTCGGGCGTGAGGAACCCGCTGAGGATCGTGACCGGCGGGGTGGGCTTCACGTTGCCGCGATCGTCGAAGCCGACGAAGACGACGTCATAGCCCGAGAGCGGGCGACGGTTCCACGAACCGTGGCGCGCGATGAATGCGCCCTGCGCGAAGCGATCGCCCATCACGTTGCCGCCGCGCGAAAACGCAAGGCCAAGCGGCGCGACGTGCGAACCCAGCGCGTATTCCGGCTTGCGCGTGTATTCGAGCATGTATTCGGGCATCGGCTCCTTGACGCGCCAGTCGATGTTCTTTTTCCAGTAGGCCCAGGGCCAGCCGTATTGCGCGCCCAGCGGCACGTTGGTGAGGTAATCGGGCACGAGATCGGACCCGAGCATGTCGCGCTCGTTGACCACCGTCCACAGTTCGCCGCTGTGCGGATTCCAGTCGAGGCCGTTGGGATTACGCAGGCCACCGGCGAATTCGCGGCTGCGGTGCTTGGCGAAATCGTACTCGTGGATCGCGGCGCGGCCCTTTTCCTGGTCGATGCCGTTCTCCGCGATGTTCGACGAGGAGCCGACCGTGACATAGAGCTTGCTGCCATCGGCGCTGAGCAGCAGGTTGCGCGCCCAGTGGTTGCCGCCGCCGGGCAGGTCCATCAGCTTCTCGGGCTTGCCGGGAAGGGTCGTCTGGCCCAGCGCATAGGGGTACGACAGCACCGCGTCGTGGTTGGCGATGATCAGGCGGCCGTCGCGGAACACCATGCCGAACGGCGAATCGAGCGCGGGGTTGTCCATCACGAACTTCTGGTCGGCCTTGCCATCGCCATTGGTGTCGCGCAGCAGCACGATCTTGTTGGGCGAAGGCCCGCCAGCGCCCACCTTGCGGAACAGCCAGTTCATCACCAGACCCGTGATCCCGCCGGGGCCTCGGCCGGGAGGCGCGTTGGTTTCCGCTACCAGCACATCGCCATTGGGCAGCACGGTCACCGCACGGGGATGATCCAGCCCGTCGGCGAAGCGGCCGACCGCCAGCCCCTGCGCCGCCACGGGCGCCTCGTTGGCGTTCCAGCCCACAGGTTCCGCCACCACGACCGTGGGTATGGTCTGCGCGCTGGGCTCGGCCAGCTTGGGCTTCGGCCCGGAAAGCTGGTCCAGCGTGTACTGTGCGGGATCGCCCCGCATGGCCCAGGCAATGAAAAGGCCGCCCGCGACGACGACGACGAGCAGCCCGATGAGGATCTTGCGCAAGAGAGTCATGCCGGCAAATCTAGGCGGCAAACGCCGTCCTGTCACCTGACAGGTTACCCGCATTCCATTCCGCCCCGGCCGTCCTATATCGGGTGCATGTACGCCTTTGCCCCCAACGCCGGCGCTTCGACCGCCGAGATCCATGCCGAGCTGCGCGAAGCGGCCGTGGCCATCACCGACAACGAGCCCGATGGCATCGCCAACATGGCCAATGTCGCCGCGCTGCTGGCGGAATTCCTGCCCGATCTCAACTGGGCCGGCTTCTACCGCATGGTGGAAGGCGAACTCGTGCTCGGTCCGTTCATCGGTAAGCCCGCCTGCATCCGCATTCCGCTGGACCGTGGCGTCTGCGGCGCGGCGGCGCGCACCGGAACCACGCAGCGGGTGGAGGACGTCCACGCCTTTCCTGGCCATATCGCCTGCGACGCCGCCAGCCGGTCCGAACTGGTCGTCCCGGTGATTCGCGGTGGCGCGGTCATCGCCGTGATCGACCTCGACAGCCCGCTGCCCGGCCGCTTCACCGAAGAGGACGCCGCCGGCATAGAAGCGCTGGCAGAGGCGATCGCGGAACGGATCTGAGAGAAAGAACCACCCGCCAATCTATCCCGTTTCGGCACAGCGCCGGGAGCGGCCTTGGTACCCCCTGCCCGGCGATGATACGGTTCCGGAAACGTCCGGAATCCGGCCAGTCGCGCCGGCGCGCCGCAACAGGGGATCACGATGGCCCGAATCTACCAAGCACTTGCCGTTTCGCTCGCACTGGCGGGCGCCATGCCGGCCGTGGCCCACGAAGCGCCGCCCCCGCCGCCGCCCGCACCGCCCGGCGGCTGGTATGCTCCAGCGCCATACGGCGCCGTGCCCGCCTGGCAGGGCGTCTATCCGGCAGCGCAGATGCCTGCCCCGCCGCCGGTGGACCCGGAGTACCAGCGGATGCTGGATCGCTGCCGCGTCAACAATCCGGATAAGCACGTCGGCGGCACCCTGATCGGCGGCGCGGTGGGCGGATTGATCGGCAATCGTGTGGCATCGGGCGATCGCGTGCTCGGCACCGTGGCCGGCGCGGCGGTTGGCGCAGTCGCCGGCAACGTGATCGACAAGGCCGAGGACAAGGGGCGCGACCGCGAATGCGAGGAATTCTTCCGTCGCTACGGTCCACCGCAAGCCGCAGGCTATCCGGGCGGCTATGGCGCGGGATACCCCGGCTACGGCGGCGCCTATCCGGGATACGCGCCCTATGGCTATGTCATGGTGCCGGTGATGATCCAGAACCAGCAGAAGCCCTGCGTCGAGACCACGACCGTGACCGAGGAATGGGTCAACGTGCCGGTCCGCCGCCGCGCGGTGCACCACCGCCCGGTGGTGCGCGACAAGCGCGTCAAGGAAAAGCGGGTCTATACCGGCAGCTGAGTTCCCAGTGCCCGTCGTCCCAGCGAAAGCTGGGACCTCAGGCCGCTGTAGCGCATTTTCGACAGGACCGGCCCAGCCGCACGAGATCCCAGCTTTTGCTGGGATGACGCGCGACGTGGGCCGTGTTCCACGTGGAACGTGCTAGGGTCCTGATCCTACAGCTTGCGGCCGATCAGTTCCTTCATGATCTCGTTGGTGCCGCCGAAAATCCGCGTCACACGCGCGCTGCGCCAAGCGCGGGCAATCGCGTACTCGTTCATGTAGCCCGCGCCGCCGTGGAGCTGCAGGCACTTGTCCATCACTTCCCACTGCAGCTCGGTATGCCACAACTTGGCCGCCGCGCCTTCTTCCGGCGTCAGTTCGCGCTTGAGATGGCGCGCCAGCGCCCAGTCGAGGTGCGCCCAGCCCACCTGAAGCTTGGCCTTGATGTCGGCCAGGGTGAAGCGGGTGTTCTGGAAATCGAGGATCGGCTTGCCGAACGCCTTGCGATCACGCGTGAATTCCACGGTATCGTCGAACGCGCGCTGCGCCGAGGCCTGCGCGCTGACCGCGATCGAGAGGCGTTCCTGCGGCAGTTCGCTCATCAGGTAGATGAAGCCCTTGCCTTCCTCGCCCAGGCAGTTGGTGATCGGCACGCGCACATCGTTGAAGAACAGTTCCGAGGTATCGGCTTCGTCCTGCCCGATCTTGTCGAGGTTACGGCCGCGTTCGAACCCTTCGCGATCGGCCTCGACCAGCACGATCGACACGCCCTTCCACGCCGGCTGGACCTCCGTATCGGTCTTGCAGCAGACCAGGATTAGGTCGGCGTTCTGGCCGTTGGTGATATAGGTCTTCGATCCGTTGATGACGTAGTGGTTGCCGTCCTTCTTGGCCGTGGTGCGCATGCCCTGAAGGTCGGACCCGGTGCCGGGTTCGGTCATCGCGATCGCGGTGATGGTCTCGCCCGAGACCATGCGCGGCAGCCACTTCTTCTTCTGCTCTTCCGAACCGTAGGAGATGAGATAGTTGGCGACGATGTCCGACTGGAGCGAAAAGCCCGTGGTTACGCGGCCATAGTACGCGCTTTCCTCGTCGACGATGGCGTTATAGCCGAAATCGAGGCCGAGCCCGCCGTACTCCTCGGGAACCGTGGGGCACAGCATGCCCAGTTCGCCGGCTTTGGGCCAGACTTCCTTGGGCACGATGCCGGCCTCCGCCCATTCGGCGGCGTGTGGCGCGATCTCGTCCTCCAGAAACCGGCGGACGGTCTGGCGGAAGGCTTCGTGATCCTCGTTGTACGCGGTGCGGGAAAGCGCATCGAGCGACATGGCATCTCTCCGGTTAGTCGTGACCTTTCCCACAGGGATAAGCGCCGCCGCCAAGCCGGGTCAATCGCTATTTAATCAATCGATTAAACTTTATGCGCTGCCCTCTCGGGCAAGTCCGCGTCAGATGCCGCCGCCGGTAAGCCGCTGGCAGATCAGGTCGAGCTGGTCGAGCGTCTTGTAGCGGATGGTCACCGACCCCGAGCTGGGATCGGCATCGGCATTGATCATGACCTTGAGGCCGAGGAACTCCTCCAGGTGCGCCTGCACCGCCGCAATATCGGCGCTTTGCGACGGATCGCGCACCGCGCGCGCCTTGCGCTGCGCGCATTCTGGCCGTCCGGCGCGCTTGGCCATGCGTTCCGCATCGCGCACCGAAAGCCCCTTCGCCACCACTTCGCGCGCGATGGGCAGCGGATCGGGCAGGGTTGCCAGCGCGCGCGCGTGGCCCATCGAGATCTCGTCGCGCTGGACCATGTCCAGCACTTCCTCGGGCAAGCTCAGCAGGCGCATGAGATTGGCGACATGGCTGCGCGACTTGTCGACGAAGGTCGCGATTTCCTGCTGGGTCAGGCCATCCTGTTCGGACAGGCGCTGATAGGCGCGCGCTTCCTCGACCGGATTGAGATCCTCGCGCTGCAGATTCTCGATCAGCGCCAGCGCCACAACTTCGCGTTCATCGAGCTTGCGCACGATCGCCGGAATCTCGTGGACGCGCGCGCGCTGCGCCGCGCGCCAGCGGCGCTCGCCCGCCACGAGCTGATAGCGGCCCGTGCCCACCGGCCGCACGATCACCGGCTGGATCACACCCCGTTGCGCGATCGAACGGGCCAGTTCCTCCAGCGCGTCTTCGTCGAAATGGCGGCGCGGCTGATTGGGATCGGGTTCGATGTCCGACACGGACAGCAGCGAAACCCCGCCTTCGCGGGGCAGCGCGGCCCCTTCCGGCGCGCCGGCCGAGACGCGGATCAGCGATTCCTCGCGCCGGGTTTCGCCGAGCAGCGCCCCCAGCCCGCGCCCCAGCGCCGCGCGCCGCACCGGCGCCGCTTTCACGCCATCGCCGGTCATGCCATCTTCGCTGCTCATGCAGCTTTCCTCCGTTCGGGCAGCCGGCCGATCAGTTCGCGCGCCAGCTTCATGTACGCCTGCGATCCCGGGCAGGCATGATCGTAGATCAACGCGGGCAAGCCGTGGCTCGGCGCCTCGGACAAACGGACGTTGCGCGGAATCACCGCTTCGAACACCAGATCATGCAGGCAGGACCGCACGTCGTCGGCCACCTGATCGGTCAGGCGGTTGCGCCGATCGAACATGGTGAGCACCACGCCCAGGATGCCGAGATCGGCGTTGAAGCGCTCCTGGACGCGCTCCACCGTCTGCAACAGCTGGCTCAGCCCTTCGAGCGCAAAGAATTCGCACTGGAGCGGCACCAGCAGCGTATCCGCCGCCGTCAACGCATTGAGCGTGAGCAGGCCGAGCGACGGCGGACAATCGATCAGGCAGATATCATGCCCAGCCCCGCCCTGCGAAAGTGCGCCGCGCAACTTTCCGGTGCGGTCCTCGACGCTGACCAGCTCCACTTCCGCGCCCGAGAGATCGACCGTGGCGGGCACGAGGTCGAGCCCGGGAATGCGCGTGGGCATCAGGCATTCGGCAACGGTCGCCTGATCGATGAGCAGGTCATACGACGAGCGTTCGCGCTCGTGCGGCGCCACGCCAATCCCGGTCGAGGCATTGCCCTGCGGATCGAGATCGACCAGCAGCACCTTCCAGCCGGTGGCGGCCAGCGCGGTGGCGATGTTGATCGCGGTGGTGGTCTTGCCCACGCCGCCCTTCTGGTTGGCGACAGCGATGGTAATCATCGGCGAGTTTCCTTCCGGCGTTTGGCCTTTTGGACAACCGGGGGCTGGCCACCAAGGAGGCGACCAGCGATGACGCCCGCGTCGGGGTCTGTCAGCGATTGTTCCACGTGGAACATATGGCGCCAGGATTTCGGGAGCATGTCCAATTCATGCTTTGCCTTGGCCCCTTTGGGCAACAGCCAAAGCGTGTCTGGTGTGGAAAAGCGCGCAGAAAGAAGCAACAGCTTGTCGAGAGGCGCGAATGCGCGCGCCGAAATCACGCTAGCCGTCCGTGCCGGTACATCTTCCACCCGCGCCAGAACGACCTCCACATTGGCCAGATCCAGCGCCGCTACGGCGCGTTCCAGCCATTCGGTGCGCAACCGCCGCGAATCGACTAGCGTTACGCGCCGTTCAGGCTGCAGCGCCGCCACCACCAGCCCGGGAAAGCCCGCCCCGGTCCCCAAATCAAGCCACGGCCCTTCCGGCACTGTTTCACGTGGAACATCGAGCAGCTGCGCGCTGTCGACGATATGCCGCTGCCAGACATGCGCCAGCGTCCCGCGTGCCACGAGGTTCTGGCGTTCGTTCTCCGCCACCAGCAGATCGACCAGCCGGGCCAGGCGCGCCATGCCGTCCGCATCAACCCCAAGCCGATCGCGCAGCCAGGCTTGGGCATCCGCTTCGCTGACGATCGTCATGCCGCGCGCCGCCGCGCATGGACCAGCAGGCTGGCGAGCGCCGCCGGGGTAATCCCGGCGATCCGGCCCGCCGCCGCCAGGGTATCCGGCCGGGCGCGCTGCAACCGCTCCACCATCTCGTTGGAAAGGCCGGGCACCTCGGCGAAGGGAAAGTCGTCACCCAGCGGCACCGCGTCGCTCGACCGCAGCTCGCGCAACTCCGCGTCCTGCCGCGCGAGATAGGGCGCATAGGCCGCGTCCTCCTCCACTTCCTCCACCAGCAGGGGATCGAACGCTTCATCCCCGACCCATGGCTGCAACGCCGCGAGCGTAACTTCGGGGAAACGCAACCATTCCATCAGGGATCGCCGGGTGCCATCGGCGCGCACCCCCATCCCCGCGCGCGCCAGTTCCGTCGGAGTGACTTCGACGGCTAGCGCGCGCTCCAGCCGCTCCCGCTGTTCCGAGCGCGCGACGAACCAGTCGGTGCGCTCCTTGCCCACACAACCCGCCTCCAGCGCCAGCGGCGTAAGCCGGGTGGAGGCATTGTTCGCGCGAAGGCGCAGGCGATACTCAGCCCGCGCGGTCAACATGCGATAGGGTTCGCTGACGCCATGAAGCGTGAGGTCGTCGATCATCACCGCCATGTAGCTCGATGCCCGGTCCAATGCGGCCGGCGCGCGGCCCAGCACCGCCGCCGCCGCGTGCATCCCGGCCACCAGCCCCTGTGCGGCGGCTTCCTCGTACCCCGTCGTCCCGTTGATCTGTCCGGCGCAGTAGAGCCCCGGAATGGCTTTCACTTCCAGGCTGCGCCGCAAGGCACGCGGATCGATGTGGTCGTATTCCACGGCATAGCCCGGCACGGTGATCTCCACCCGCTCCAAGCCCTCGATGCTGCGCATCATCGCCACCTGCACGTCGGTCGGCAGCGAGGTGCTGACGCCGTTCGGATAGACCGTGCGATCGTCCAGTCCTTCCGGCTCGAGAAACACCTGGTGCCCGTCGCGATCGCCGAAGCGGTGGATCTTGTCCTCGATCGAGGGGCAATAGCGCGGTCCCTGCGCGCCGATCGCACCCGTGAACAGTGGCGAACGGTCCAGCCCGCTCCGGATGATGTCGTGCGTGCGCGCATTGGTACGCGCGATCGCGCAGAACACCTGCGGCACCGTGCGCATCGGCGTCAGTGGAGACATCGTCCAGGGTTCGGCGTCGCTCGGCTGCTCCGGCAGCCGCGCCCAGTCGATTGTGCGCCCATCCAGCCGGGGCGGTGTGCCCGTCTTCAGCCGCGCCATCGGCAGGTCGGCATCGCGCAACTGCTTGGCCAGCCGGTGCGCCGCGCTTTCGCCGATGCGGCCACCATCCATCCGCTCCTCGCCGCGAAACAGCCGCCCTCCGAGGAAGGTGCCCGTACACAGCACGACCGCATCGGCCGCAAGCGCATCGCCGTTGCCCAGATCGATGCCTACCAAACGGCCGCCCTGCATCCGCAAGGCCGCCGCTTCGCCCGCAACCACGGTGAGGTTCGGTTGAGCCGCAATCATGCGCTGGATCGCGGCGCGGAACAGCTTGCGGTCCGCCTGGACACGCGGCCCCTGCACCGCGCTGCCCTTGGAACGGTTGAGCATCCGGTAGTGAATCGCCGCCGCATCGGCCGCGCGCGCGATCAATCCGTCAAAGGCATCGACCTCGCGCACGAGATGGCCCTTGCCCAGTCCGCCGATCGCCGGGTTGCAGCTCATCGCGCCGATCGTCTCCGGATCGAAACTCACCAGCGCCGTGCGCGCGCCCATCCGCGCCGAAACGGCGGCCGCCTCGACGCCGGCATGACCGCCGCCGACCACGATCACATCGAATTGCTGCATGGGATGCCCGTTACAGGAGAGCGGGACTCACGTCAAAGTGCATCGATGTTCCACGTGGAACATTACGCTTCATTTGCCGATGCAGAACCGGCCAAACAGCGCGTCCAGCATGTCCTCGGTGCCGACACGCCCCACGAGCCGGTCGAGCGCCTGCCGGGCGAGGCGCAGCTCTTCCGCTGCCAGCAAGGGGTCCGGCATGGCCGCCGCCGCACCGAGAGCGGTCATCACCTCCCCCAGCAACCCCGCCTGGCGCGCATTCAGCGCCGCTTCGCCCGGAGCCGGCAACGCCGCGCGCGCATGATCCACCAACCCGGCGCGAAACGCCGACACGCCCTCCCCCGTCCGCGCCGAAAGCGCGAACCGCGCGCCGTGCTTGATCGCCCGGTCCGGACGGTCGATCCGTGTTTCGATTTCCCACAGCGAACGACCGGCAGGCCCGGCGCCCTCCGGGCCCAGCCACAACACCAGATCCGCGCGCTCGGCTTCCGCCAGCGCACGGGCGATGCCGATCCGTTCGATCTCGCCGGCGCCGTCTTCGCGCAGGCCGGCCGTATCGATGAACGTGAAGGGCACGCCTTCAATCGCCACCGCGCGGACCAGAACATCGCGCGTGGTCCCCGGCTCGGCCGCCGTGATCGCGGCCTCGTCGTCGACCAAGGCGTTGAACAACGTGGACTTTCCGGCATTGGGCGGACCGGCGAGGACGACCCTGTAGCCCTCGCGCAAAGGCTCCGCGCGCGGCCGGGCGAGCCACGCGCCAAGATCGTCGGCCAGGGCAACCGCGTCCGCCGCGAAGCCGGCCGGAAGATCGGCTCCAACATCGTCCTCGTCCGAAAAATCGAGCGCGGCTTCCAGACGGGCGGAGAGCGCCAGCACCTTGTCGCGCCATCCAGCGACCAGACGCGACAACGCACCGTCCGCCATGGCCAGCGCGGCCCGCCGCTGCAACTCGGTCTCGGCGGTCAACAGATCGGCCAGCCCTTCCGCCTCGGCCAGATCGATACGCCCGTTGGCGAAGGCGCGGCGGGTGAATTCGCCGGGCAATGCCTGGCGGAATCCGGGCAGTGCCGCCAGCGCGGCCAGAACGGCGGCGACCACCGCGCGGCCGCCGTGGAGATGAAGCTCCGCGCTGTCCTCGCCCGTCGCCGTGCGGGGACCGGGCAGCCACAGCACCATGGTATGATCGAGTTCGGTACCGTCGCGCGGATCGATCAGCCGCGCCAGCGCGGCGCGGCGCGGTGCCGGGAGCTTGCCGGCAAGCGCCCGCAAGCATTCCCCGGCGTGCGGTCCACTGATCCGGACAACCGCGATGCCGGCGGGCGGTTGACCGGAAGACAGGGCGAAGATCGTGTCGGACATGCCGGCGTCTCTAAACACCCACGCGCGCGCTGTCGAACGCCGCAATGTTCCACGTGGAACATTCGGAACACGCGCGATCAATCGTCCTTCTTCTTGGAACCCGAAACCCCGGCCTTGAACCCGGCCATCGCCGCACCGGCGCCCTGCTCCACGAACTGCTGGAACAGTTTGAGCCCCATCTCGCCCATTGGCGCGATCTGCTTGGCGTAGCCCTGGAGCTGATCGAGATTCGACACGCCCTGCATCGCCTTGGCGATGGCATCGATATAGACGTCGTTCGCCTTGGAGACATCGGGCAACCCCAGAAAGCGGCGCGCTTCTTCCGGCGTGCAGTCGATCTCGACCTGAACTTTCATGGAATTCTCCCGATCAACGATGCTTCAGAGTGTCACCGGAGCTTGGCAAAGTCCACTCGCGGGGCCAAGCTCGGTATCGACCAACGCATGATATCCGCAGGACAAACCAGTGAACAGGACGAACCACCATGGGTGAGATGACGAGAATTCCAGCTTATGACGGCCAGGACGCGATCCCCGTCTATGTCGCCACGCCCGCGACCGAGGCGAAGGCCGCCATCATCGTCATTCCCGAGATCTTCGGCGTCAACGCCGGCATCCGCAAGAAATGCGACGATTGGGCCGCGCTCGGCTATGCCGCGCTGGCGCCCGACATTTTCTGGCGCTTCGCTCCGGGTGTCGAACTCAATCCCGATGTTCCGGAACAGTTGCAGGAAGCCTTCGGCTATTTCGGCCAGTACGATGCCGATCTGGGCGTGCAGGACATCGAAGCGGCGATCCGCTGGCTGCGCAAGGAGCGCGGCGTGGCCAAGGTGGGGCTGGTCGGGTTCTGCCTGGGTGGCCGCATGGCTTATATGGCCGCCGCGCGCACCGATATCGACGCTTCGGTCGGCTATTACGGCGTGCTGATCGACCAGATGCTGGGCGAAGCCCATGCCATCGCCAATCCGCTGCTGCTGCACATCCCCACGGCGGATCACCTCGTCTCGCCCGAAGTGCAGGCAACGATCCACGCCGGGCTCGATCCGCATCCCAAGGTGACGCTCTACGACTACGAGGGGCTCGATCACGGTTTTGCCGCCGAAATGGGCAACCGCCGCGACGAGGAGGGTGCGCAACTCGCCGATAGCCGCACCCGCGCGTTCTTGGCGGAACACCTCGCCTAACCACACTTCGCTCCGGTTGCGCTCCATCAATGCGAGCGCAACCGGAAGAGGCAAAATCGGATCGGCAATCAAAAGGGGAGACGAAGCCAATGCAACTGGGACTGGCCGCCTGGCACCGCTACATGCTGGACAGCGATCCGGCGCTGCTGGAAGAGCTGATCGCGCCCGACGCGGTATTCCACTCCCCTGTGGTCCACACGCCCCAGGAAGGGCGCGAGAAAGTGCTGATGTACCTAACGGCGGCGGCCGGCGTCTTCGGCAACGGCACCTTCGCCTATGTCCGCGAACTGGTGGACGGACCGGAAGCCTGTCTTGAATTCACCGCGGAGATCGACGGGATCAAGGTCAACGGCATCGACCTGATCCGCTTCGATCTTGAAGGCCGGATCATCGATTTCAAGGTCATGGTCCGCCCGCTCAAGGCGATCAACGCCGTGTGGCAGAAGATGGCCGAGCAGCTCGAGAACACGTGATACGAAAGAGGGGGCTGCGCCCGATGGCGAAGCCCCCTTCGTTTCCTGTCCGCGTTGCGAACCGTTTTACTGGTTCATCGTCGCGAAGAAGTCTTCGTTGGTCTTGGAATCCTTCATCTTGTCGAGAAGGAATTCCATCGCGTCGACCGTGCCCATCTGCATGAGGATGCGGCGCAGCACCCACATCTTGGTGAGCTGATCCTTCGCCACCAGCAGCTCTTCCTTGCGCGTGCCGGATTTGCCGACATCCAGCGCCGGGAAGATGCGCTTGTCCGCCACCTTGCGGTCGAGCACGATTTCCGAGTTGCCGGTGCCCTTGAATTCCTCGAAGATCACTTCGTCCATGCGGCTGCCGGTATCGATCAGCGCGGTGGCGATGATCGACAGCGAGCCGCCTTCCTCGATGTTGCGCGCGGCACCGAAGAAGCGCTTCGGCCGCTGCAGCGCGTTGGCGTCGACACCGCCGGTCAGCACCTTGCCCGAGCTGGGCACTACGGTGTTGTAGGCGCGGCCAAGGCGGGTGATGGAGTCCAGCAGGATCACCACGTCGCGCTTGTGCTCGACCAGGCGCTTGGCCTTCTCGATCACCATTTCGGCGACCTGGACGTGGCGGCTGGCGGGTTCGTCGAACGTCGAGGAAATGACCTCGCCGTTCACCGAACGCTGCATGTCGGTCACTTCCTCGGGCCGTTCGTCGACGAGCAGCACGATCAGGAAGACTTCCGGATGGTTGTCGGTGATGGCCTTGGCCATGTTCTGCAGCAGCACGGTCTTGCCGGTGCGCGGCGGCGCCACGATCAGCGCGCGCTGGCCCTTGCCCTGCGGGCTGACGAGATCGATCACGCGGGCCGACTTGTCCTTGACCGTGGGATCGAGCGTATCGAGCTTCAGGCGCTCGTTGGGATAGAGCGGCGTCAGGTTATCGAAGTTCACGCGATGGCGGACCGCCTCGGGATCGTCGAAGTTGACCTTGATCAGCCGGGTGATCGCGAAATAGCGCTCGCCGTCCTTGGGCGCGCGCACTTCGCCTTCCACGGTATCGCCGGTGCGCAGACCCCATTTGCGGACCTGGTTGGGCGAAACGTAGATGTCGTCGGGGCCGGCCAGGTAGTTCGCTTCGGGCGAACGGAGAAAGCCGAAGCCATCGGGCAGGACCTCGATCGTGCCGATGCCGAGGATTTCCTCGCCATCTTCCGCCATCTCCTTGAGGATGGCGAACATCAGGTCCTGGCGGCGCATGGTCGATGCGCCTTCGACACCAAGCTCTTCGGCCATTTCGACCAGCTCGGCGGGGGTTTTCTTCTTGAGTTCCTTGAGATGCATATTCTTGGGTTCCGGATGGAATACTGGGAATGGCCGGCGGACCTTGGGGCTTGGAGAAAGCGGGTCCGGTCGCTGCCATGGTGGTGCGACCTCCGATGCCGGACGCACAGCGCGATATGCCTTGCCTCACGGCAAGTCAATCAGGACCGCAGCGCATCGAGGCTTAGAACGGCTTGAGAATCACCAGAATGACGATCAGCGCGGCGGTCACGCCCGGCACTTCGTTGATCATCCGCAGGCGCCTGCCCGAAAGCCGGCGTTCGCCCGCCGCCAGCGCGCGGGCGTAGCCCGCCAGCCAGAAATGGTAAGCCGTCAGCGCCAGCACAAGGGCCAGCTTGGCGTGGAACCAGCCCTGCTGGAACGCGCCGGTCGTCATCGCCAGCGCCAGACCAAGCACCCACACGACGACAAGCGACGGCCACAGGATGATTTTCAGCAGCTTGCGCTCGCGATCGATCCACACCGCGTTCTCGGGCGATCCAGGCGCCGCTTCCTGATGATAGACGAAGTAGCGCGGCAGCATGAACAGCCCGGCCATCCAGAATATCACGAAGATGATGTGGCCGGCCTTGAGCCAGAGATAGATCATCGCGAACACCTGCACCATGCGATCAAGGATAGCGCGTCAGCACGCATCCCGGAACGGGAGAATTGATCGGGAAAGCCTTTTGCCGCCGCTTGTCGGTAATGCAAGCCTCGAAAACCGCACCGTTATCCGGCCGGGATCGGCATCCCGCGCTCAGGCGCGGTGCGGACCGAACAGGATCACCGCGGCACCGGCAAGGCACAGCGCGGCGCCGCCCAGGTCCCAGCGATCCGGCCGCACGCCTTCGACGATCCACAGCCACAGCAAGGCGGACGTGATGTAGATCCCGCCATAGGCCGCATAGGCGCGCCCGGCGGCATCGCTGTCCACCAGCGTCAGCAACCACGCGAACAGGACCAGCGACGCGCAGCCGGGCACCAGCCACCACGCCGGCTTGCCCAGCCTGAGCCACGCCCAGAACGCGAAGCATCCCGTGATTTCGGCCAACGCCGCGCCCACAAAGACAAGCGGTGCCGGCATTGCCCGATGCTCCTTACCGCGCCCTATCGCGCCATTACCGTGACTGCCCCCGCCGCCAGCCACGCACCACGGTCAGCAGGTGCTCGACATGTTCGATCGGCGTGAACTGGCCGATGCCGTGGCCCAGGTTGAACACATGGGGCCGGTCGGCGAACGCTTCGAGAATGCGGAACGTCTGCCGTTCCAGCTCGACCCCGCCCGCCAGCAGCAGCAGCGGATCGAGATTGCCCTGCACCGGCAGGTTTGCTGGCAGGTTCTTCGCCGCCCACAGCGGATCGATCGTTTCGTCGATGCCAATGGCGTCCACTTTCGTGCCCTGCGCATAGGCCACGAGCTTTTCACCTGCGCCCTTGGGAAAGCCGATCAGCGGCACGTGCCGGTAGCGTTTGCGGATCGCGGCGGCGATGCGCGCATTGGGTTCGATCACCCAGCGTTCGAACTGCGCCGGGGAAAGGCTGCCAGCCCAGCTGTCGAACAGCTGGAGCCCTTCCGCGCCCGCTTCGACCTGTCCGGCGAGATATTCCACGGTCACGTCCACGATCGCGTCTATGATCGCCTGGAAGGCCACAGGATCGCGATAGGCGTAGGCACGCGTGTCGTGCTGGTCGCGGCTGCCCTCGCCCGCCACCATGTACGTGGCGATCGTCCACGGCGATCCGGCAAAGCCCAGCAGGGTCTTGTCGCCTGACAGCTGGCTGCGCACCCGGCGCACGGTGTCGTAGATCGGCGTCAGGCGCTCAGGGACGGCCCGCAGTGCGGAAAGCTGGGCATCGAGCAGGCGCGGCGACAGGCGCGGCCCCTCGCCCGCCAGGAACTCCAGGTTCTGCCCCATGGCATAGGGCACGATCAGGATGTCCGAGAACAGGATCGCGCCATCGAAGCCGAAGCGCCGGATCGGCTGGAGCGTGATTTCCGCCGCCGCCTCGGCGTCATATACCAGCTCCAGGAATCCCCCCTTGGCAGCCCGCAAGGCCCGGTATTCGGGCAGGTAGCGGCCGGCTTGGCGCATCAGCCAGACAGGGTGTGAATCAAGGTTTTCGCCGGAGAGCGAGCGGAGCAGCGGGCCGGGCATCGGTTCGGTCCAATCCTAAAAAATAGATTCTTTTAAAAAGGATGATGGAATCTGTTGTGCTGTGGATAGCGGGGATGAGCGCGCTCTGCCCGATTTGTGCCGGAGCCTCCACAAAAAAGCGTGGACCGACTCTGCGGGGCCGGCGGTCAAGGCGAAGTTATCCCCGCAGTCCCCAGCCTGTGGGGAAGGCTTTCCACCTGTCGGCAAATGGCTTGTGGATTTGCGGGCTGCGGGGGTGAAATGGCAGGTCGAACTTGTCGTCGCATTCCTCCCGTGGTTTATCCTTGCGCTATCCACAGCCTCATCCCGGGGCGCCGGAAAAGACGGGGAAACGGGCCTCGATGACGCGGTTGCACCTGCACCTCCTGTCGGATTCCACCGGTGAAACGCTGGAGATGATCGCCAAGGCGGCGCTCGCGCAGTTCGACGATGCCGATATCGTCCGCCACTTTTGGCCGATGGTCCGTTCGCAGCAGCATCTCGACCGGATCATGGGGGAAATCGCCGCCAATCCGGGGCTTGTCCTGTTCACGCTGGTCAATGCGGAAACCCGCGAACGGCTGGAACAGCGCTGTGCCGCGCTCGGTTTGCCCAGCGTGGCCGCGCTCGATGCGGTGACCGATGCGCTGGAGGAGCAGCTTGGCCAGGAAGCGAAGGCGCGGCCCGGCCGCCAGCACATGATGGACGAGGCCTATTTCGCCCGGGTCGATGCGATTCAGTTCACGATCGCGCATGATGACGGGGTGGGCTGGGAAAACTGGGAGCAGGCCGACATCCTTCTGGCCGGTGTTTCGCGCTCGTCCAAGACGCCGACGTCGATTTACCTCGCCAACCGGGGATACAAGGTGGCGAACATTCCGATTGTCGTGGAAAGCCCGCCCCCTTCGTCACTGTTCAATCTGCGCCGGCCGCTGGTGGTGGGGCTGACGACATCGCCCGAACGGCTGATCCAGGTCCGGCGCAACCGGCTCCTCTCGCTCAACCAGTCGCCTGAAACGGCCTATGTGAACAGCGACCAGGTCGCGCGCGAGGTCCAGTACGCCCGGCGGATGTTCGCGGACAACGGCTGGCCGGTGATTGACGTTTCGCGCCGTTCGATCGAGGAGACCGCGGCGGCGGTGATCAACCTCTACAACGAACGCCAGGCCGCCGGCGGTTCGGAAACGCCCGGACCCAAGCCGATCTGAAACCGATCTGACCATGGTTCGCACGCGGATCTTCGCCGATCCGCACGGGAGAAACCCACAATGATAGTCCTCGCTTCGCAAAGCGCCTCGCGCAAGGCCATGCTCGATGCCGCCGGTATTTCCTACGAAGCGCGGTCGTCCGATGTGGACGAAGGCGCGATCAAGCGCGAGCTGATCGGCGTGCCGGGCGGAGACGTCGCCACGATCCTGGCCGAAGCCAAGGCCCTGCCCGTTTCCGTGAGCGCACCGGGCAAGCTCGTGCTCGGCGGTGATTCCCTGGTCGAAGTGGGCGGGCGGCAGTTCGACAAGCCGGTGAGCCGCGAGCAGGCGGCCGAACACCTGCGGTTCTTTTCCGGCCAGCGGATGAACCTGCACAGCGCCGCCGTGCTGGTGCGCGACGGGATGACGGTGTGGCGTCACTGCGAGACCGCCCGGCTTGACGTTCGACAGCTTTCGGACAGCTTTATCGACAGCTATCTCAACAGGGAATGGCCCGCCGTTTCGGGCTGTGTCGGCGTGTTCCGCATCGAGGCGCTGGGCGTGCAGCTGTTCGAAGGGATCGAAGGAAGCCACTTCACCGTGCTGGGAATGCCGCTATTGGCCGTTCTCGCTGCGCTGCGCGCGCAGGGAGAGCTGGAAGGCTGAGAAAGGGCCGTAACGTGGCGTCCAAACCCTATGCAGAGGTAATTGGCGATCCCATAACGCAATCCAAGTCGCCCGTTATTCACAATTTCTGGCTGAAGCAGCTGAAAATCGACGCTGTGTATAACGCCTGTCACGTAACGGACGGCGATTTGGCGGCCTATTTGGCTGATCGCCGTAACGACGAGGCCTGGCGCGGCTGTAACGTTACGATGCCGCACAAGCAAACGGTGATTCCGTTACTCGATCGGCTCGATTCCGGGGCCGAAAGGATCGGCGCGGTGAACACGATCGTGCGTGAACGTAACGGGATTCTGGTTGGCCGTAACACCGATGCCCCCGGATTCCTCGAACCGTTACGCCCGTTACTGGACAAAACGCACCTTTTCCGGATGGCGCGCGTGCTGGGCACCGGCGGAGCGGCGCGCGCGATCGTTACGGCATTGGCGGATGAGCACATGGTCATCGTGCTGGCCGGCAGAAATCCGCCAAAAGCACGGGCGTTACTCGATGAACTGGACCCCGGCGGCGAACATCACGCGGTCGATATCGCGCACTTCGAATCTGTAACGGATTTTGCCTTTGACGACCGTGCCGGGTGCCTCGATCTGGTGGTCAACGCCTCTTCGCTGGGGATGAGCGGCCAACTGCCGCTGCTTTTCGACATGAGCCACGCGCCGCCGGGCAGCGTGTTCTACGATATCGTTACGTCACCGCTCGAAACGGACTTTCTCAAGGCGGCAAGCGCCGCTGGCTTTCGCACCGTGGATGGCCTGTCGATGCTGATCGGGCAGGCGGACCATGCCTTTGCCCACTTTTTCGGCACGCGGCCGCCGCGTGACCGCGATGCCCACTTACGCCGGGCGATTGCAGGCCAGGAGATTGCAGGATGAGCCGGCCTTTCATTCTCGGCCTGACCGGCTCGATCGGCATGGGCAAGTCCGCCGTGGCGCTGATGCTGCGCGAACTGGGCGTGCCGGTGTTCGATGCCGATGCGGCGGTTCACGCGCTGCAGGGGCCGGGCGGCGCGCTTGTTCCGGCGATCGAGGCGGCCTTTCCCGGAACCACCGGCCCCGAGGGGGTGTTGCGGCAGGAACTGGGCGCGCGCGTGTTCGGCGATGCCGGGGCGCTCGCGCGGCTGGAAGCCATCGTCCACCCCGCGGTGGGCCGGATGCGCGAAGCGTTCCTGATCGAACATGCCGGGCAGCCGATCGTGGTGTTCGATATTCCGCTGCTGTTCGAGAAGGGCCATGGCGCTGGCCTCGACGCGGTGATGGTTGTCTCCGCCCCCGCCGCGGCGCAACGCGCGCGCGTGCTGGCGCGGTCGGGCATGACGCCGGAGAAGTTCGCCCACATCCTCGGCCTGCAGGTGCCGGACGCGGAAAAGCGCGCCCGCGCCGATTTTATCGTCGATACCGGCGTGACGCTGGAAGAAACGCGCGCGCAGGTGGCTGCGCTGGTCGGGCGCATCCGCAGCGGCGAATGGCAAAAAAACCCGCGTTGAAGCCTTGCCAGTGCCCGGCGACGGGTCAATATACCTAGTAATGCGTGAGATCGTCTTCGACACGGAAACGACCGGTCTCGATCCCCGGAGCGGCGATCGGCTGGTGGAGATCGGTTGCATCGAAATGGTCAACCGGGTGCCTACCGGGGACGTGTTTCATGCCTATTTCAATCCCGAGCGCGGCATGCCGGCCGAGGCGGAAGCCGTCCACGGCCTGTCCGAGGCGTTCCTGTCCGACAAGCCGAAGTTCGCCGAACGGGCGGAGGAACTGATCGCCTTCCTGGGCGACAGTCCGCTGGTGGCGCACAACGCCGGCTTCGATTTCGGCTTCCTCAATCACGAACTGGCGGCCTGCGGGCTGGAAGCGGTGGACCGCGATCGCATGGTCGATACGGTCGCCATCGCCCGGCGCAAGCATCCCGGCGCCAAGCTTTCACTGGATGCGCTGTGCACGCGCTATGGCATCGACCGGAGCCATCGCACCAAGCACGGCGCCTTGCTGGACGCGGAACTGCTGGCGCAGCTCTACGTCGAACTCATGGGTGGGCGGCAGATCGGCCTGGAACTGGCCGCCGAGGCGGCCGCTTCCGTGCAGACGGAAGAACTGGCCACCGTCGCCGTCACCCGCGTCTTCCGCACGCCCCGGTCCTATGCCGCGAGCGAGGCGGAACTGGCCCGCCATGCCGAGTTCATGGCGGGTTTCAGCGATCCCGTCTGGTCGCGCTAGCGGCTGGCGCGGGATCGCCACAAGCGAGGAGAAGGGTTTATGGATATTCGCGTTTCGGGCCACCAGGTCGAGACCGGTAGCGCACTTCAGGCTCATGCCGAGGAGCGCCTTACGGGTATCGTCGACAAGTACTTTTCCCGCGCGCTTTCCTCGCAGGTCACGCTCGGCAAGGGGCCACATGGCGGTTTCCGATGCGATATCGTGACTCATGTGACGCAGGGCCTGATCCTGAAGGGCAGCGCGATCGCCCAGGATGCCCACGCCGCAGTCGATCAGTCGGCCGAAAAGATCGACAAGCAGCTTCGCCGCTACAAGCGGCGGATCAACGCCCGGCAGGACCAGGCCGATCACGCCCGCCGCGCGGAAGAAGCGGCCTACACCGTGTTCGTGGTCGAGGAGACCGAAGAAGAGCCCGAAGTCGCCGATGCGCCGCTGGTGATCGCCGAAACGCGCGTTGACGTGCCCACCGCGACCGTTTCCGACGCGGTGATGATGCTCGATCTGCGCAATACCAACGCGCTGTTGTTCAAGAACGCGGGCACCGGCGTGCACAACATGGTCTATCGCCGTGGCGATGGGTCGATCGGCTGGGTGGAACCCGCCAAGTAGAGGCTATCGGTCATGGCTTCCCGCCATTTTAGGCGGGAAGCCATGATTCGGCACTTGCATGGCGGGGCTTTCGGGCGCATGGCGCGCCCGATTGATCGTGCCCGTGAGGCATGCTGACGGCTTTTCCAGTCCATGACGGCTCTTTTTACCCTTGATCCCCTGGCGGTCCGTATGGTCCGCGCTGAAACCAAGCAGCAGATCCTGAGCGAACTCGCCGATTGCTTCGCCAGGGTCTATTCGCTCGATCGCGCCTCCGTGCTTGAACGGGTGGAAGAGCGCGAACGGCTGGGCAGCACCGGCTTCGGCCGTGGCGTTGCCATTCCGCACGCCCGGCTCGAAAATCTGCCGCGGCCCGTGGCGACGTTCTTCCGTCTGGAAAATCCGGTCGAATTCGAAGCGGCCGACGGCATGCCGGTGGATTGCGTGTTCGGCCTGCTTTCGCCCGAACAGGCCGGGGCCACGCACTTGCAGGCGCTGGCGGCGATCTCGCGGCTGATGCGGGACGAGCGGATGCACGAACGGCTGCTCGCCGCGCCCGATGCCGACGCGATCTACGCCCTGCTCGTCAACGTCATCGACCGCGATGCCGCCTGAAGACGGGGCGGCCGGCGCGGCCCGCGAAGGCGCCCGGCTGCACTGGCGCGCGCTGGAAGGCCTCTATGCTTCGGCGCCGGTCAACCATCTGTTCGCGTCGCGCCTGGAAATCGTCGGGGAAGGGCGCTCGCGCATCGTGTTCGATGTCGATCCGAGCTGCTTTCACGCCGCCGGTGCGGCGCACGGCACGATCTATTTCAAGATGCTGGACGATGCCGCGTTCTACGCCGCCAATACGCTGGTGACGGATCGCTTCCTGCTGACGACCTCGTTCAACCTGTTCTTCAGCCGGCCCATCCACGGTGGCCGGGTCATCGCCGAAGGGCGCTGGGTTTCCGGCCGGCGCCGCGTACTGGTGGCGGAATCGCGGCTGGTGGACGAGGAAGGCGAGGAAGTGGGCCGGGGCACCGGCACGTTTCAGCGGTCGCGCATCGCGCTGGGCAGCCTGGAAGGCTATAATGCCGGCTTGCGCGGCACGGCTGCCTGAGCGGATCGGCCGCCGGGCTCATGGCAACGCGCCTTCCCGCCCATGTCGAAGTCAGCGGACTGATCCGCCGCGCGCAGGCTCAGGGCGGCTTCGCGATGGTGCTGCACAAGGGCGAGCCGGACTCCGGCACCATCCTGATTGTTATGGTGGATAATCAGGGACTTGGAGCGCTCTATGAGCGGATGCCGCAGCGCGACGGCACGCGGGATTGGGCCAAGTCAAAGGTTCAAGATACTGATAATAAGCAGGAATTTGAGGATTACCTGACCCGCCGCCAGCGCCAGGACCCGGACGTGTGGATTATCGAACTGACTGTCGCAGACGGGGAACGCCTGATCCGGACCTGACCTGTGCGGGGTTGACTCTGCCGCTTCGCCAAATAAAGGCACCCTACCGCAATGCGAAGGCGGCGTGGTTCTGCGGGAGGCAGGACGCGCTAGCACGCAGACGGGGGGCAACCGTCATGGCTCTCCGGAGCAGGCCCGCGAGATGAAAGTCTTGCATGGGGCTTGCTTCCGCCATGCCCGGGTGTCCACCGCCGAATGACGATGATGGATGAGTAAGCAGTTAAAGTATGCCAGCGCGATCAGTATCTGCCTGACGCTGGTGACAACGATCTTTACCGCCGCCGGTTCCCGCGCGGCCGTGCAGGACCTTCAGGTTCCTGCGATCGAGGCCCAAGGCGCCTCTCCCGTGATTTTCCCCAGCCGGTCCGCCGCGTCTGTCCAGCCGGCTGCCGCACAACAGGCCGCCACGCATTCCGCGTCGAGCGCCGTTGATGCTCCGGAAGCGGACGCCCCGGAAACGCTGGCCGAGCTGGTCGATGAAACCGCCGTTCCCGCCGCCTTGTCGAGCGAGCTGAACTGCCTGGCCGGCGCAATCTATTTCGAAGCCAAGAGCGAAACGCTGGACGGCCAGCTTGCCGTGGGCCGCGTGGTTGTCGAGCGCTCCAAGTCGGGCCGTTTCCCGGCAAGCTATTGCGGCGTGGTCTATCAGCCTTCGCAGTTCTCGTTCGTGCGTGGACACGCCATGCCGCCGATCAACAAGGGCAGCCGTGACTGGGCGGAAGCCGTCAAGATCGCGCAGATTGCCGACAAGGGCGCGTGGAAGAGCCCCGCCGAGGGCGCGATGTATTTCCATGCCGCGCGCGTTTCGCCGCGCTGGGGCAAGGTCCGCCTCGCCCGCGTGGACAACCACATTTTCTATCGCTGATGCACCACCGGCCTCCGGCCCGCGTGGAACAGTGGAAAAGGCCGCCCGTGGATCGCCGCGAGCGGCCTTTTCCGTGCCGGCATCAGCTTTTCCGCGAAAGGCTGATGGCGCTGACGGAGATCGTCCCCAGCGGCCCGGCCGGATCGTGCAACGCGCACTGGCCCACCGCGATACCTTCCCGCGAGAGGTGCCCGGTCAGTTCGTAGCCCAGCCATTCACCCATCGGCAGGCGGTGCAGGTGGACGGTGAAATCGGTGTTCACGAAATCGATGCCGTGTTCGCTGCTGTGCGCCAGCGGGCTGGCGAAGTCCGCCGTCAGCGCGACATGGCCGAACGGTGTGAGCGCATGGCCGGCGACGATCTCGATCCCCGCGCGCAACCACGCCTGGCGCGCATGCGGCGGCCCCATCGCGCCCAGCACCGAAGGATTGCCCCGTTCCGGCGCGCCACGCTCCTCGCCGCTCTCCGGGCTTTCGCGGCGGAAGCGGGGGTGATCGCCGACGGGCACGGGGCGCATTTCCCAGTTGCCGAAACGGCGCAGCGGCTCCAGCCCTTCCGGCGGCGGCGCTGGCCACGGCGGGCTTTGCCAGACCGGATTGTCCGGCTGTCGCGATTGCCGCGCCAGCTGGCAGGTGGCGCGGGCGCAGAGTTTGCCATCGGCGGAAAGGCTGGCTTCCACCAGCTTCAGCCGGCCACCGTCGTGGAGCACGCGCAACTCCACGCCGAGCGGCTGCGCCGGGGCCATGCGCAGCATATCCACCCCGAACCGCACCGGGACCAGTCCCGGTTCCATGACATCACGCTCGATCACAAAGCCAAGCAGCGATGCCATCGCGGCGCCGCTCAGGGTGCCAGGCTGCCAGTATCCCCGGCCGAGCCTGGTCGGCACGAACAGGTCGCCATCGGTTTCGAAAAAGCTATCCGGCACGGCTTTCGTGCTCTCCCCTCCGTTGAAGAGGGTTTAATTGCACGATTAAATAGCGATGGGAAGACGCCCTGCCCCCTCCCATCGCGCGTTGGGCCATCGCCCGTCAGTGGCGGAAGTGGCGCATTCCCGTGAAGATCATGGCGAGGCCGGCTTCGTCCGCCGCCTTGATCACGTCCTCGTCGCGGATCGAGCCGCCCGGCTGGATCACCGCCGTGGCGCCGGCTTCCACCGCCGCCAGCAGACCATCGGCGAAGGGGAAGAACGCGTCGGACGCGACCGCGGAGCCGACCGTGCGCGGCGCGTCCCAGCCGTGCGTTTCGGCGGCTTCCCGGGCCTTGGCGGCGGCAATGCGCGAGGAATCGCGGCGGTTCATCTGGCCCGCGCCGACCCCGGCGGTGACTCCGTCCTTCGCATAGACGATCGCGTTCGACTTGACGTGCTTCGCTACGGTCCAGGCGAACAGGCAGTCCTTGAGTTCCTGTTCGGTCGGCTGGCGCTTGGTCACCACCTTGAGCGCATCGTCGGCCAGCGCGCCATTGTCGCGGTCCTGCACCAGCAGGCCCCCGGCGATCGGCACCAGCGTCAGGCCGGGGCGGTGCGCGTCGGGAAGGTCGTTCACCAGCAGCAGGCGCAGGTTCTTCTTGCGCGCGAAGGCCTCCTTCGCGGCCTCGTCAGCCCCGGGGGCGACGACCACTTCGGTAAAAATCTCGCAGATCGCGTTGGCGGTCGGGCCGTCGAGCGGCTGGTTGACCGCGACGATGCCGCCGAACGCCGATACGGAATCGCAGGCCAGCGCCTGGTGCCAAGCTTCCAGCAGCGTGTCGGCCGTGGCGACGCCGCAGGGGTTGGCGTGCTTGACGATCACCACGGTCGGCTTGTCCGTGGCGAATTCGGCCACGAGCTCCAGCGCGGCGTTGGCATCGTTGTAGTTGTTGTACGACAGTTCCTTGCCCTGCACCTGCTGCGCCTGGGGCAGGCCGGCGGTCGCCGGCCGGTTGGGCACATAGAGCGCCGCGTTCTGGTGCGGATTCTCGCCATAGCGCAGCGTCGTCACCAGCTTGCTCGAGAGATTGAGCGTGGCCGGGAAGCGCTGCCCCTGGTCGGCGAACGCGAACCAGCTGGAAATCGCGGCGTCGTAGGCGGCGGTCGCGGCGAAGGCCTTGGCCGCCATCGCCTTGCGGAATGCCAGCGTGGTGGCGCCGCCGGACTGTTCCAGCTCGCCCAGCAGCGTGGCGTAGTCGGCGGGATCGGTGACGATGGTGACGAAAGCGTGGTTCTTCGCCGCCGAACGGACCATCGAAGGCCCGCCGATGTCGATGTTCTCGATCACTTCGTCGCGGTCCGCGCCCTTGGCCACGGTCGCCTCGAACGGATAGAGATTGACGACGACGAGGTCGATCGCGCCGATGGCGTGCGCGTCCATGGCGGCGGCATGTTCGGGATTGTCGCGCACCGCCAGCAGGCCGCCGTGGACCATCGGGTGCAGCGTCTTGACGCGGCCGTCCATCATTTCGGGAAAGCCGGTCAGGTCGGACACGTCGCGCACGGCCAGCCCGGCGTCGCGCAGCGCCTTGGCGGTGCCGCCGGTGGAGACCAGTTCCACGCCGCGTGCCGCCAGCGCCTTGCCCAGATCCGCCAAACCGGATTTGTCGGACACCGAAAGCAGCGCCCGCTTGATCGTCACCTCACTCACAGGGATTTCCTATCTCATCTTCTTGAGCAGCCAGGAGAATGTCTCTCCGCTGCGGGGAATCTTGGCCTGGATGACAAGCTGGCGCGTCCCCATGGGGCGCCCCTGCCCGTCTGCCCACAGGCTTTCCTCGACCGAAACGGGGTCACGGCCGGACCGGAACTGCCACAGGCTGCCGTCGGGAAGGGCCAGAGTCACCCCCAGACCGTCCTCGCCGGCGGCCAGCTCGATATTCGGACCGAGGTGGAAGCGCAAGGCGACGCCGATGGTACCGCGCTTGCCCTTGCGGCCCGCGGGCACCAGCAAGTCCTCCCCGCGCAGCTCGGTGCCGTCGTCGCGCAGGATCAGGATGCGCTGGTGCGACAGGCCGTAGCGCGTGACATAGCCATTGTGGCTCGCCTCAATCCGGGTTGCGCCGCCACCCTTGTCGCCGCGCAAGGTGCGTCGGTCGATCTCGACCTCGGACACGCCCGAGCCGAGCTTGCCGTTGATGAGCACGGCGGTAGAGTTGAAATCGTCGATCGTCAGCGTGGAATGCGCCGCCGTGGCGCGCAGCCCCTGCGCCAGCCGCAGCGGGATGAGGCCGCCGGCAAAGGCTGCGCCGCCGCAGTTGACGATGATCCGTTCCGCGCCATGGCTCAGTTCGAACGCCAGCGTGGAGGCGCAGCCATCGCGGGTGTGGCGGGCCACCGGCGGGGGCGCCGCATCGACCTGAAGCACGGACTTGCCGGCATTCACGCGCTGATAGCCCCACTGGCGGGCATCGCGCAGCGGCCGGGTGCGCACGCCGCTGGCCTTGACCAGCGCTTCTATCCGCGCGGCCGGGACGGCGCCGGCCCCCTGCCAGCTTCCCAGCCCGCCATCGCCGTGCAGCAGTGCCAGCAGCGGCGGAACCAGCAGGTTGAGGATGGTATCGATCTGCGGCGGCGCATCACTGCGGACGGCGGCGTAGCAGGCCTTCAGCCGCACCAGCAGCTCGATCACCTCGATCTGGCCGAGAGGGCTGCGGGAAAGCACGCCGCCATCGTCGCCGATCAGATCGCCCACCGCGCGCATCAGGCCGGCTTCGCCGAACAGCCGGCGGGGATGGCCATCCGCCAGCAGAAGCCCGGCGGCGGTGATCGCGGTCCAGCCGGCGGTTTCGGCCAGCTTGTCGCCCGCCTTGCCGACGTTGCGGTCCAGCCAGCGCGCGGTTTCCTCGATCACCAGCAACATGCGCCCACGCGCCTTCTTGTCCGGGCCGGACAGCAGCAGCGGCGCGTGGATCAGCCAGGACAGCAGGCGGTGGCCGACGTTGCCTACGTCCCACGCCGGGGTGGCGTTGGGCTTGGGGTTGGCCGCCATCCAGATCTGCAGCACCCGTTCGGCAACCTGGGTGCATTGCTGGCGCGGCGCGCAGGCTTCGAGGTCAGCCAGCCAGCCAAAGCCATGGATCAGCCGCTCGAACGGGGGCGACAGGCGCGGGCCGCTGAACTCGACATCCGCGATCGGCGCCTTCACCCCGTGGAGCAGGAAATGGCCGGCGCGCAACGCGGTGCCGGCGGCCGTGTCACCGGGCAGTGGATTGGCGACCGTTGCTGTCAGGCGCGGCCGCGCCCGCTTGCGGAACGGGTTGAGCGCGCCCGCCGGCAGCCCCATGCGATAGGCGAAGCGCACGAAGCGATCGCCCGCGCCCACCGCGGGAGGGGAGAAATCGGCGAGCGCCAGCGCGCGGCCGGGCTCGATCGTTTCGGGCGTGGGCGTCAGTTCGGGCTCGGCTTCGACCATGGCCAGGCGCTCCGGGGTCGGCGCTTCCGTCACAGGCGTTGCGGCTGGCGTTGGCTCGGCCGGCGTTGCTCCGGGCATGGACAGCAGTGGTTCCTCTCCCGGACCCAGCGGAATGGCCGGGCCTTCGCCGTGGCGAGCACCGGGATGGAAGGAACCACGCTTGATCCGTCCGTTGCCTTCCGTTGCCGGCACAGCCTCACCCCGTCCAACGCGCGAACCGGCCTCATTGTTTCCGGCGGCGCCAAAGGCGCGGGCGAAGGAAAGGCCGTTTTCGTTCACGGCGTCAGCCCGCCCCCTTCAGCGCGGCGATATTGGCCGCGTAATGGCTCGGTCCGCCACGGAAACTGGCGGTTCCGGCCACCAGCACGTCCGCGCCGGCCCCGGTGCACAGCCGGGCGGTTTCGAGATCGACCCCGCCATCCACTTCGAGGTGAATCGGCCGGCCGGTCTTATCGATCATCTTGCGGACCGCCTCGATCTTGCGAAGCTGGCTGGAAATGAAGCTCTGCCCGCCGAAGCCGGGGTTGACGCTCATGATCAGCACCAGGTCGATCTCGTCGATGAGGTAGTCGAGCATCTTGGCCGGCGTCGCGGGGTTCAGCGAGATGCCGGCCTTCTTGCCCAGCGCCCGGATCGCCTGCACCGTGCGGTGGACGTGCGGGCCGGCTTCGGGGTGGACGGTGATGATGTCGGCGCCGGCGTCGGCAAAGGCCTGCAGGTAGCCATCGACCGGCGAGATCATCAGGTGGACATCGAACGGCTTCGCCGTGTGCGGACGCAGCGCCTTCACCACGCCGGGGCCGATGGTGATATTGGGCACGAAGTGGCCGTCCATCACATCGACATGAATCCAGTCCGCGCCGGCGGCATCGATAGCGCGAACTTCCTCGCCCAGACGGGCGAAGTCCGCGGAAAGGATCGAGGGCGAAATCAGCGGAACAGCCATGGACGGGAACGATCTTCGCTGCCTGCGGTCTTGCGAACCTGTTTCGGGATACCGTGAACTGTGGACGGCGGGTCGGAAAAAACCGGTCTGATGGGACCGGGCGATTTCTTCACGCCGCGTTCGGGCTTACCGGCGGCGAATCGCCCGAACAAGCGTGAATCCGCCGTTTTCCACACGGATTAGGCCAGGTTGCACACTTTGCCGGCTCCCTGCCGGATTAAGCGCGCGTTCACGGCCCGAATTGGATATGGCGGGGGCGCGAAACCCGCATTACAGGGGCATCGCGACAAAAGGTCAGGCGGTTTCGGTGGTCGGCCGGCAAGAGCGGGCTCCGAAAGCGATGTTGACGGGAACAGCAACTGGGATTGAAGCGATATGACCTTGCCGAGACGTATCCGCGCCGCGGCCGCAGCCGTCCTTGCGCTTGCCGGATCGAGCCTGTTCGCCAGTTCCGCGCAAGCCGCGCCGAATTGCGCCGGCCCCGCGAGCGATACCTGGATCAACATCGTGGTGGATGGCCTGCGCAACGGCAACGGCCTGATCGCAGTGACGCTGTACGAGGACGATTCCCGCAAGTTCCTGGTCAAGCACGGATCGCTCTATGTCGGGCGGGTCGATGCCGCCGCGCCCGAAACGCGCCTGTGCCTGTTCGTGCCGCGGCCCGGCGTCTATGCCATTGCGGTCTATCACGACGAGGATTCGTCGGGGAAGATCAACCGCAGCGGCGTGCTCGGCATCCCCACCGAAGGCTTCGGCTTTTCCAACAATCCGCCGACCATCGCCAGCCTGCCCGCGTTCCGTTCGGTGCGGATCAGCATCCCGCGCAGCAACCTGTCCACGCGGATTCACCTGAAATATCCCTGAGGGGGCGGTTCAGCCCGGCACGCCGTTGAACATCGGCGCGAGATGCCAAGGCGCCAGTTCTTCGGCCAGCGCGTGCGCGCGCGGGTCGTCGACGTCCATCCACCAGGCATCGTCGATGTCCATCGTCGCCGCGCGGCCGCGATCGGCCAGAACCTGCATGCCGTCCGAAAGGCTGCCCGCCTTGCCCGCTGCGATGGCCTCGCGGATCGCCGTGGCCAGCTCCGGCGTGGCCAGGAACGCGCCGCAATCGACCGCGTCATAGGGCTCGATGGTCTTGCCGATGGCGGTGATGAAGCCCCGATCGTCCAGCCGCACCCAGGTGGCGTCGTCGGGATCGACCAGCGGATTGTCGAGCCGGCGGTCGATCGCCAGCGTCACGCCCCGGTCGGGCGCGTCCTGCGCCAGCAGGCTGGCCAGGATCTCGGCCTCGAACATGTGGTCGGCCATCATCAGCAGGTAGTTGCCTTCGCACCGCGTGGCGCCGGCCATCACCGAATGGCCGTTGGGCGTGGACCAGTCGGCCAGGCGCACGGGCACGATTTCCACCGCCAGCCGCTGCGACAGATCGGCCAGGAACGCCTCGACCATCTCGGCGCGGTGGCCGGTGACCACGACCACGCGGGTCACCCCCGCGATCATGGCCTGCCGCACGCCGATTTCGATCAGCGGCACCCCGGCGACCGGCGTCAGCGGCTTGGAAGGGGAAAGGTCGGCAAGCCGGCTGCCATAGCCGGCGGCGATGATGAGCGCGTCCATGATCCTGGGCTTTGCCTCTCTGGGATTCCTGCCGGGCTGAAAAAGCAGCGGGCCGGCCGAACGTCCAACGTCCGGCCGGCCCGCCCTGTTTTGTCGCGTCGGTCCGCTTACTCGGCGGCGAGCGCCTGGTCGGAAACGTATTCCTCGACCATCTGCGCGGCGACGTCGTCGTTGAACTGCTGCGGCGGGTGCTTGCAGAAGTAGGCCGACGGGCCGATCAGCGCACCGCCCTCGCCACGTTCCAGCGCAACCTTGCAGCAACGGATCGCGTCCATCACGCAGGCGGCCGAGTTCGGGCTGTCTTCCACCGAAAGGCGGAGTTCGAGGTTCATCGGCACGTTGCCCCACTGCGCGCCTTCCAGGCGCAGGAAGCACAGCTTGTTGTCCTTCTGCCAGGGAACATAGTCCGACGGGCCGACGTGGATGTTCTCGTCCTCAAGGCGCTGGGCCAGCATGGCCTGCACCGCCTCGGTCTTCGATTCCTTCTTGCTGCCCAGACGCTGGCGGTCGAGCATGTTCATGAAATCGGTGTTGCCGCCGGTGTTGAGCTGGTAGGTGCGCTCCACGGTCACGCCGCGCGCGCCGAACAGGCTGGACAGCACGCGGTGGACGATCGTGGCGCCGACCTGCGCCTTGATGTCGTCACCCACGATCGGGATGCGCTTGGCGCGGAACTTTGCTTCCCATTCGGGACGGCTGGCGATGAACACCGGCATGCAGTTGACCACCGCGACGCCGGCTTCGAGCGCGCATTCCATGTAGAATTCGGTCGCGTCCTGCGAACCGACCGGCAGGAAGTTCAGGAGAACCTCGGCGCCCGTTTCCTTGAGCGCGGCGACGATCGATTCCTTGGTCGCTTCGGGCGCGTCGGCCACGATGAAGCCCTTGTCGCCCATGCCGGTCATGTGATCGGCAACGCCATCGAGCTTCTTGCCCATGATGACCTTGGCGCCGGTGGCCGGAACGTCGGGGAAGAACACGGCGGTGCAGTTCGGACCGGCGAAGATGGCTTCGCTGATGTCCTTGCCCACCTTGCGCGCGTCGACGTCGATGCCGAGCACGAAGTCCACGTCACCCGCGCCGTAGCCACCGATCCGGTCATGGATCAGGCCCTGCGACGAGTTGTTGTTCCGATAGTGATAGACCCCCTGGACCAGCGAGCTGGCGCAGTTGCCCACGCCGATCACGGCGACCTTGATTGGCTTCATGAATCTCGATCCCTTCACACAGGCGCCAAGCGGCGGCTGTAACTAAATTGCCTCATTTCCATTTCGCGCGGCAAATGCAAGCACATTTCCCTGACGTCATGCTTGCGTAGGCCGCAGGGCAAGGATGACAGCGACCAGCCATCCCCCGGCAGCAACCGCAAACAGGGCAAGCACCAGCGGAGCAAGCCCGAACGCAATGAGCAATGCGAAAGCCAGTGCGAAGAAATCCCGGCTAGTAAGGTAAGTCAGCCCCTGCATCAAGCGCGATGGCTCACCGTTCGTACCTTGCCGACGGTAATGGTCCTTCACCACGTCAAAACTGAACGGCGCCTGACTGCGCGCGGCGGCCCGGCCGATCATCACCAGTCCGCTGGCCAGCAGGACAAGGCCGGCATAGCCGAACGTCGCATAGACCACTTCGCCGCGCATCTGCAGGTTGATGGCCACGCCCAGCAGGAACGACAGATTCGTCGCGGCATCCACGAGGCTGTCCATCTTCGCGCCCGCCGGCGAGCTGCGGAAGGTGGCGCGCGAAATTTCCCCGTCAACCCCGTCGAAGATCGATGCGGCCTGAAACAGGATCGCCCCCACCACCAGCCCGGTCGCTCCCCAGAACAGCAGGCTGGCGAACATTGCGGCGGCGATCAGCCCGGTGCCGACGGTTGCGTGAACCGGGCGGATTCCCGGAAAATGCAGCAACAGCGCGGAAATCGCCTGCGAGATGGGCCGGTTGAGATGGCGCGAGACGATTCCGTCGGTCGGCTTGGCGGTGGAGCGCACGACGGCGCGCGCGGCGGCGGCCAGCCGGCGCGACGATTCCGCACCCTGGGCGGTCATCCGTCCGGCGACCTGGTTGGCTTCCTCCTGCGGCACGACCTGCACCAGATCGGCCTGCGTGATGCCGTCGGGTTCGGCGATCGCGCGCAGGATCGCCTCGGCGGCCGGCTGCCGATCGCCGGGAATCATCGCCACCCGGTCGAACCCGCCTTCGACCGCGAGGGCCGATCCGTTGCCGAAATGCACGTCCATGCCATCGGCCAGCCGGTCGATCTCGGCGCGCGTCGCCGCCGAAGGTTCCCATCCCGCGCCGGCGGTGACCCAGCATACCGAAAGGCCCGCGCGCCGTGCCTCGCGCACCGAACGCGCGGCGGCGGGAACGCCCGCGACCAGCCGCTCGGCATCGCGCCCCGATGCGAAAACGATGACTCCCAGCGGCAATTTCATCTATTCGATCCCCAGGGCTGGCCGAATGAACGCATCCACCCTGTTCAGTAAGTGGCGCGGCTTATATAGCCGCCATCGGCGGTCGCCAAGGTGGCGAAACGTCGGGAGGTATTTCGGATGATTACGCGCGCAGTGGAACCTCGTCGGCCGCAACGGCCGCGCGAAATGCAGGATCCGCTGAACCTGTACCTCTATCATCCGCTGTCCTGGCAGCTGGCGCGCCGGCTCGCGCACACGCCGGTGACGCCCAACATGGTTTCGGTGGCCGGGGGCCTATTCGTCGTGGCGGCGGGTTTCTGCTACTGGGGCGTGCCGTGGCCGCTCGGCGCGGCGCTGGGCATGGCGCTGCACATGACCTGGCATATCGTCGATGGCGCGGACGGCGATCTGGCGCGGGTTACCGGCAAGTCCAGCCCGCTCGGCGAAATGGTCGACGGCATTTGCGACTATACCAGCCATATCGTGCTCTACGTGCTGCTCGCCTTCGTGCTCACGCGCACGATGGGGGCGGGCTGGGCCTGGTTCTGGACGCTGGCGGCGGGCGCCAGCCACATCGTGCAGTCGAACCACGTCGAAGTGCAGCGGCGCTTCTACCAGTACTGGATGTACGGCGTGCCCTGGCTGCACAACGCCAAGGGCGACCAGCCGGGCCTGTTCGAGGAGAAGCGCGGCCCCTGGCGCATCTTCCTGCAGACCATCGTGCGGCTTTACCTGCGGCTGGCGGCGGGCATGTCGCCCCACGCGCTGGTGATCGACGGCGCGGTCAAGGCGGCGCAGGCCGATCCCGCGCGGCTGGCGGCGATCCGGGCCGAAGTGCGGCGCGAACAGCAGCCCTTGCTGCGCGTCCTGAAGCTGCTCGGCCCCAACCCGCGCGCAATCGTGCTGGGCCTGGCGATGTTCGCGGGCAGCCCGCTTTACTATTTCCTGTACCAGACGGTGGTGCTGAACCTGCTGATGGCCGTGTCCGTCCAGCTTCACAACGCGGCGGCGATGCGCACCGCGCAGCGGCTGGAGGCCGAGGGGCTGACGGCCTGAGAGCCTGACTCCGGTTACAGCACCCGGAAGCGCGCCATCGAGAGTACGCCGGGGCGCAGCGTCGTCCACAGGCGGATCGTGAGGCCATAGACCGCCAGCGCCAGCAGCGGCGTGGCGATCGCCTCGATCCGCGCCGGCGCCCGGAACACATCGGCCAGCGCTTCCTGGAGCAGCAGCCCCGCCGCGCCGCCGGCCAGCGCGCCGATCACGGGGGCGGCGGCGTGGAGCGGAGGTTGCCGCACGCCCAGTTGCTTGAGCCAGTGCCGGCGCAGCAGCGTGGCGACGACCGCCGCCAGCAGCATGGCGGCCGACGCGCCGAGTATCCCGAACGCCGGCGCCAGCAGCGGAACCAGGATGGCGGCGATAGCGATCAGTACCACGTTGATCAGCAGCGCCAGCGCCGGCCGGCGATAGTAGAGGATCAGTTCGCCCACGCCGAACGCGCCGTTGACCGTTTCGGCCAGCACCATGACGATCAGCGCGTGATAGCCGACGACGTAGTGCGGGCCGAACAGGGCCAGCAGCGGTTCGCCTGCCGCGGCCATCAACAGCACGATCGCGAGCTGGATCGTCAGGATCAGCCGCGTCGCGGCGGCGGTGGCTTCGCCGGTCACGACATCGCCGGCGGCGCGCATCGTGCGCGCAATCAGCGGGGTCAGGATGCCGTCGAACGACTGGCGCACTTGCGTGATCGGCGTGCGCAGCTGGCGCAGCACGCCATAGACGCCGGCGGGCGCATCCCCCAGCAGGAAGCCGACGAGATAGAGGTCGATGCGCTGCGCCAGCGAGGTCAGCAGGTCGCTGCCGCTGGCGGGCAGCAGCGAACGGGCGCGCTGCGTCAGCGCGCCGGCATGGGGGCGCCACCGGGCAAGACGCAACGGACCCAGCGAATGGCGCGCGCTCCACAGCGCGGTGCCCGCCAGCGCCAGGCTGCCGGCCCAGTAGCCGAACAGCAGGCCGGTTTCGGTAAAGCCGGCATACCAGGCGGCGAACGTCACCGCCGTGGCGACGTAGGGCTCGATCACGCCGCGCGCCATGACTTCATAGCGCATCATGTGGGTCCAGCGCGTGGCGGCCAGGGCGACATCGCCCGCGGCCTGTCCCAGCACCGCCGGCGCCAGCACGGCCAGTGCGAAGCGAAGATGGTCGGACACCATGGCCGCGGGCAGCACTTGCGCGCCGAGCGCCACCACGCCCGCGATGCCAAGGCCGGACAGAACGGTCAGCAGCAGCGCATCGAGCAGGACATGCGTGGCCGGCCGCGCATCGGCGGCGCCGGTATTGGCTTGCTCCTCCAGCCACGGGAAAATCATCCGCTTCAGCCCGAGGCTGGCGACCGGGACCATCAGTTCGACCACCGCCACCGCCAGGCTGAACACGCCATAGGCCGCCGCGCCATAGAGCCGCGCCCCTATATAGAGGAACGAGGCCCGTGCCGCGAAACGGATGATGAAGCTGAAGGCATTGGAGCCCACGCCCCTGGCAATAACCTTCTGGGGCGTCCCTTCTGCCGTCATGACGGCGCGATAGGACGGCCCATCGGCACTGGCAAGCTCCCCCGTGAGTATGGGGTGGGGTCAGGCGTGGTGCGAAGGCGTGCGCAGCGGCGTGCGCATCAGCAGCACGCACAGCACCACGGCCCCGATCGCCAGCGCTTCCACCACGATCCACGCCAGCCAGTGCGAATGGTTGTAGAGCCACACCCCGATCGCCGGCGCGACGATATAGGCCGAACCGTTGACCGCCGCGACGATCCCCGCCGCCTGCCCTTGTTCGGCGCGGCCAACGGCCAGGCTCGCGCCCGAGGTGAAGCCGGGCCGGAACAGGCCGAAACCCAGCGAGCAGATCGCGAAGCCGACGGTGATGGTGTGCAGGTCCAGCCCGGTCGCCAGCGGCACGGTGCCGATGCAGCACAGCCCCATGCCCCACAGCGTGGAGGCGCGCGGCCCCAGGCGCAGCATCGGGATCAGCCCCCATTGCGCCAGCAGCGTGGCGATCGCGCCGCACATCAGCACCAGCCCGATCGATCCGGCGGCGGCGTCCGGCTGGTGGCGCAGGCCCAGCCGGTCGAGCAGGAGAAAGCCGATCACGCCCAGCAGGATCGACTGCGCGTGGCCGCCCAGCACGCCGGCGGCAAGCCAGCCGCGCAGGCGCGGGTCGCTCCAGCGCAGCCGGTCGCCGCCCGCGTGCTGTGGCTCGGCCTCGGGCAGTTCCTCGGGCGATCCGTCGGGATGATCTTCCACCATGCGCGGGTTGGACGAGGCGCTGAACGGCGCCGCCATGACTTCACCGCGCCCGGCGAAGCGCGGATCGTCATCGGGCAGGCGCAGGCGCAGCGTGACCAGCACGAGCAGGGCGAACACCGAAAAGGCCGCGAAAGGACCGATCAGGCCCAGGCCGGGAACGATCAGCAGCGGCGCCAGCGCCGGCCCCAGCACGGTGCCGAGGCCGAAGCTCGACGCCACCAGCGACAGCGCCTGCGTGCGCTCTTCCGGGCCGGTGCGGCTGGCGACATAGGCCTGCACCGCCGGCGGGGAGGCCGATCCGAACATGCCGTAGAGCGAACGGGCGGCGGCGAAGATCAGGATGGTGGCGGTGCCGCCGAACACGCCGTGCAGGCCGGCGAACAGCGTCAACCCGCACAGCGAGAACGACAGCGCGAAGGCGGCCATGCCCAGCGCCATCATCGCCTTGCGGCCGCGCCGGTCCGACCGGCGCGCCCAGTAGGGCGCCATCAGCATCCACAGCAGCGCGGACCAGGAATAGGCGAGGCTGACCCACACGTCGGCGATGCCAAGGTGCGTGCCGATCGACGGCATCACCGATTGCATCGCGGTGTTGCCCGCCGCGGTGACCAGCATGACCGCGAACAGCAGCGCCATGCGTTCCGGCGGCAAGTGGTCCTTCTCGTGCATCGCGTTTCCGCTCCCTCGCCCTCTCGGCCCCGGACCCGGCCCCAGGCCCGATCCGGCCATTTTTGCGCCCCAGCGACCGGTGTTTTCCCCCGATCTCGCCGTATCTGGTTCGTTCGTTTGCGGTAAGGTGCTTGTCGCGCCCTTGCAATGACAAGACAAATTTGCGACGCGCGGCTTACAGGCCAGTTCAGGAAAAGGGACCCCGCCTCAATATGACTTCCACGCAGGCAGCGCGCGAGCCCCTGGTGCAGAGGGCGAAGCGCAAGGCGGAACGGTTGCTCGGCCCCTTCGGCATCTTTTTCAAGGGCTTTCTCAAGCATCCCGTGATGGTGGGCGCGATCGTGCCGTCGTCGGGGCGCACGATCAGCCGTGTGCTGTCGAAGGTCGACTGGGACGAATGCCGCCTGTTCGTGGAATATGGCCCCGGCGTGGGCACGTTCTGCCGCCCGGTGCTGGAGCGGCTGCGCCGCGACGGGCGCCTGATCGTGATCGACACGAATCCCGATTTCATCGAATACCTGTCGAAGACCATCGGCGACAGCCGGTTCATCGCGATCAACGGCTCGGCTGCCGATGTGGAGGATATCGTCCGCGCCCACGGTTTCGAAAATGCCGATTACGTGCTTTCGGGCCTGCCGTTCTCGACGCTGCCCGAAGGCGTCGGACCCGCGATCATGGCCGCGACGCAGCGGGTGCTGCGCCCCGGCGGCGCATTCCTGGTCTATCAGTACACGGCGCGCGCGCGGGATCTGATGGGGCGCTATTTCCGCCGTATCGACAAGGGCTTCGAGCTGTGGAACGTGCCGCCCTGCGTGATTTCGTGGGGCTGGAAGGAATAACTACTGGAACGTCGCGATGATTTCCGGTCCGGTCGGGCCGGACAGCAGATGATGCATCGCGGCCAGCATCGCCGTCAGATAGACCATCGCCCCCGACGTGATCGCGCTGGATACGGCCGCACCCAGCGCGCGCTGCAGCTCACCGCCCGTGGTCAGCACCAGCACCACGCCCACCAGCATCATGATCAGGCCATAGATCACGAAGAACACCAGCCCCGCCAGCGTCAGGAACACCCCGATGCGCGCGGTGTTGCCGCGCGTGAGCGCCCAGCTCCGGCGAATCGCGGCCACGGGATTGCGCAGGTTCTCGGTGGCGATGACGGGGGCGATCAGCATCACCCGCAGTCCGCAATAGACCATCACCGCGAAGATCATCAGCACGGCGGCGGCGGCCAGAGCCTGGATGCCGGTCAGCGACATCAGCGAAACGAACAGCACGAACGCCCCGCCCAGGGTCAGCCCGATCAGGAGCTGGGCCAGGAGATAGGGACCGGTCATGACGAAGCCGCGCCGGATTGCCTGCGCCACGGTCGGCCGGTCGTGCGCGGTCATCACCACCAGCACGGTCAGCGTGCCGGTGATCTGAAGCACGGACACCAGCAGCAGGAAGGGCATGGCCCGGCCATAGGCATCGCCCAGCAGCGTCATCATCTCGCGCGGGGGGAGTCCTGCGGGAATCTGCGGTTCGGGCACCAGGATGGCGAAGGCCAGCGTCGGCAGCAGGAAGAACACTCCGGCGATGGCGGCAAGCACGTCGCGGTTGGCGGAGACCAGCCGGGTGGCCAATGCCCACGCGGCGCTGCTGTCCAGTCTGATCACGATGCGTCCCTTTCGATGGACGCTCTCCGTAAGCCGCGCGGACAAATTCCACAATGCCGCGGTTTCCCTGCAAACAGGTCCGGCGCGTATGCCCGCTCGAAGGCGTTTGGCACTTGCCAGAGCGCCCTGCCGGGGCCACCTGACGCTCCATGAAGCCCTTGCAGGATATCGAAGTGCGCGTGGAGAGCGCGCCCGTGCCCTATCGCGTGGCGCTGGAGGCGATGGCGGCGCGCAACGCCGCCATCGCCGAAGGCACGGCGTCGGAACTGATCTGGCTGCTGGAGCATCCGCCCGTCTATACCGCCGGCACCAGCGCCGATCCGGCGGAACTGCTCGATCCGCGTTTCGAAGTGGTCGAGGCCGGGCGGGGCGGGCGCTATACCTATCACGGGCCGGGGCAGCGCGTGGGCTATATCCTGCTCGACCTGCGCAAGCGCGCGCGCGACGTGCGCGGGTTTGTCCATGCCGTCGAAGGCTGGGTGATCGATACGCTGGCCGATTTCGGCGTGGCCGGCCGCCGCGCCGAAGGGCGCATCGGCATCTGGGTAGACGGGCCGGAGCGGAATGGCCTGCCCGGCGGCGAAGCCAAGATCGGCGCGATCGGCGTGCGCATCCGCCGCTGGGTGACGATGCATGGCTTTTCCGTCAATCTGTCCCCCGATCTCGCGCATTTCGGCGGCATCGTGCCTTGCGGGATCGAGGAATTCGGCGTCACCAGCATGAAGGATCTGGGGCTGGAGGTTGCGCCGGAGGTATGGGATCGGGCATTGCTCGCCCGCGCCGGAGATTTCCTTGCCCGGCTTGACGTGCCATGCCCGCCGGAGACCGCCCGATGAAGCGCAGAGTACCGACCATTTCCGTAGCCCTGGCACTGGTTGCCTGCGCCACGCTGGCGGGGTGCGGCAAGAAGGCGGGGAACGACAACGGCAAGGCCCAGGCCGCGGGGGGCGAAGTGCTGCCCGGCACGGTCAGCGACGCGATGATCGATCTCGACCGGTCGCAGGCCGAAGCGCCGCTTCAGGCCCCGAAGCCCGGCGAGGCGGCCAAGGCCGGCGCTGCCGCGCCGGTGGCGGATGCGAGCGCGGCCGTGGATGAGTCTGTCCCCGATGCGGCACCGGGCGTGCCGACTCCTGCGGCCGGGGCCGCGGCACCCGAGCCAAAGCCTGCCACCTCCGCCACGCCCAGGCCGGCCAGTACGGCGAAACCGGCGGTCAAGCCGACCCCGAAGCCTTCGCCCAAGCCTTCACCGACCCGCTCCGGCGGAAACTGACCGGAAACGCAACGGTCAGGCGATGCCCAGCAGCTGCCGTGCCTGTTTGAGGTGCGGCTGGTCGATCATCCGCCCGTCGATCTGCAGCGTTCCCGCACCGGGATTGGCGGCGAAGGCGTCGACGATGGCGCGGGCGTGGGCCAGTTCCGCGTCGGTGGGCGCGAAGGCGGCGTTGATCACCGGCACCTGCGCCGGATGAATCGCCAGCATTCCCGCAAAGCCGTCTGCCCGCGCGGTTTCGGCGGCGGTGCGCAGGCCGGCTTCGTCGCGGAAATCGGCATGCAGCGTATCGACCGGCCAGACCTCCAGCGCATGCGCGGCAAGTAGCGTCTGCGCGCGCACGAAGCGGAAGGTATCGGTCCAGCGGCCGGCGGCATCGCGCTTGCGCGTGGCGCCGAGCACCGCGGAAAGGTCTTCCGCGCCCCAGGTCAACCCGGCGAGGCGCGGCAGCGATTGCCCGACATAGGCGGGAATGGTCAGCGCGGCGCCGGCGGTTTCGCTCACCAGCGGCAGCAGGCGCGTGGAACCGGGGGCAAGGCCGTGGCGCTGCTCCAGCGCATCGAGTTCGGCGGAAACCAGCCGGACCTGGTCCGGTCCTTCGGTCTTGGGCAGCACGATGCCATCGGGCGCGCCGGCCATGATCGCGGCCAGGTCTTCGCGCCACAGGCTGGTATCGATGGCGTTGATCCGCAGCCACCGCGCCTGGCGGGTGCCGGCATGTCCGGGGTCGGCGGCGCGGCGCGCTTCCAGCCAGCCGCGCGCTACCTCGCGCGCGGCGGCCTTGGCGGCGGGCGCGACCGCGTCCTCCAGATCGACGATGATCGCGTGCGCCCCCGTTTCAGGCGCCTTGGACAGCTTCTTCTCGCTGTCGCCGGGCACGAACAGCCAGGAACGGGGGGGCATCGCTTTCTCCTGTCAGACGGTTTCCCGCGCCGTCTGCTGCGCCAGCGTGGGGTAGTCAATATAACCTTCGGGACCGGGGAAGTACCAGCTACGCGGCGCGTTGACGTTGGGCGCCAGTTCCGCGCCGATGCGGAAGCGTTCGACCAGATCGGGGTTGGAGATGAACGGCCGGCCAAAGCTGACCGCGTCGCACCGGCCCGAAGCGATGTCGGCGGCGGCCTGCTCGGCGGTATAGTCGCTGTTCAGCACAAGCGGGCCGGTGAACAGGCTGCGGATCAGTGCGTCCTGCTGGGGCACGTCGGTGGAGCCGAACGTGCCGTTCGGGCCGGGCTGGCGCAGTTCGAGGAAGCCAAGGCCCAGCGCCTCGATCGTGCGCGCCGCCTCGCTGAAGATCGCGGCCGGATTGCTGTCGTCGACGCCCTGCGTATCGCCGTTGGGCGAAAGCCGGATCGACACGCGGCCCTTGCCCCAGACCGCGATCAGCCGTTCCAGCACTTCGCGCATCAGCCGCACGCGGTTTTCGGGCGAACCGCCGTAATCGTCGTCGCGCAGGTTGGCCTTGTCGCGCAGGAACTGGTCGATCAGGTAGCCGTTGGCGCCGTGAAGCTGCACGCCGTCAAAGCCGGCGCGCTTCGCGTTTTCCGCGGCGTGGCCGTAATCGTCGACGATGCGCGGCAGTTCGTCCAGCCGCAGCGGGCGGGCGACCACGAAATCCTTGGTGCCGGAGGGCGTGTGGGCGTGGCCCGGCGCGCGCGTGGCGGAGGAGGAGACCGGCAGTTCGCCGTCGAGGAAATCGGGGTGGACGATGCGGCCCATGTGCCAGAGCTGGCAGACGATGCGGCCGCCGGCGGCGTGGACCGCTTCGGTCACCGGCTTCCAGCCTTCGACCTGCGCGTCGGTCCAGATGCCCGGCGCGCTGGGCCAGCCCAGCCCTTCGCGGCTGATCCCGGTCGCCTCGCTGATAATGAGGCCCGCGCCGGCGCGCTGGCGGTAGTATTCGGCCATCATCGCGTTGGGCACGAAGCCCGGATCGGCGCGGCCGCGCGTCAGCGGCGCCATCAGGATGCGGTTCGGCGCCTCGATGGCGCCCAGGGTGATCGGCTGGAACAGGGAATCATGCATGGACAGGACATCTCCGGAATGGGAAGGAGACCAGTAAAGGAGCCTGCGTTTCCTTTTGCAACTGACTTTGGGCTTTAGTGATCCCCATGAAAACTTCCCGGCCCGAAACACCGACGCACTCCGGCCCGAAGCCGCTGCACTATGCCGCGCTCCTGCTGGGCAACGTCGCCCTGGCGCTGGGACCGCTGTTCGTGCGCGTGGCGGATTCGGGGGCGGTTTCGGCCGGCTTCTGGCGCCTGTTCCTGGCGCTGCCGCTGCTCGCGCTGTTCGCGCGGTGGAATCGCCAGCCGCTGTTCGGCTACAGCCGCCGCGAACTGGGGCTGGTGACGATCGCGGGCGTCTTCTTCGCGCTCGATCTGGCCAGCTGGCATATCGGGATCGAGCGCACGCGGCTGGGCAACGCCACCCTGTTCGGCAATTCGGGCAGCGTGATCCTGATGATCTGGGGCCTCGTGGCGATCCGCCGGCGCCCCCGCGCGATCGAGGTGCTGGCCGTGGTCATGGCCACGGTGGGCGCGGTGGTGCTGCTGGGCCGGTCGCTGGAGATCGGCGCGCGCACGTTGGCGGGCGACCTGTTCTGCATCGTCGCCGGCCTGCTCTATGTGGTCTATATCCTGGTGATCCAGCAGGCGCGGGGCCGGTTCGGCAGCTGGTCGCTGCTGTTCCTGTCGAGCCTTGCCGGAAGCCCGGTGGTGGCGGGCATCGCCCTGGCGATGGGCGAGCCGTTCTGGCCGCACGACTGGGGACCGCTGATCGGCCTGACGTTGGCCAGCCAGATCGTCGGGCAGGGCCTGCTGGTCTATGCGCTGCGCCACTTCCCGCCGCTGGTGGTGGGGTTGGCGCTGCTGACGCAGCCGATCGTGTCGGTGCTGGTCGGCTGGCTGGCGCTCCACGAAGTGCTGTCCGGACCGGATGCGCTGGGCATGGCGCTGGTCGGCGCCGCGCTGGTGCTGGCGCGGCTGGCGGATCGCTAGGGTAGGATCACATCGCCCTCGCTCGTCATTGCGAGGGGCAAAGCCCCGAAGCAATCCAGAGCCGCGCGCGGAACTCTGGATTGCTTCGCTACGCTCGCAATGACGAAGCCGATCAGACGGAAGCCTTCAGGCTTTGGACTGCTTCCGGCGACGTTTACGCCCGGCCCAGATCGCCCTTGCCCACCGTCCCCGCCGCCATCTCGAGCATCGCGTCGAGGCTCTTCTTGGCGGCAAGGCGCAGGTCCTCCTCGATCTCGATGCGCGGCGTCAGGTCGCGCAGCGCGAGGTAGAGCTTCTCCAACGTGTTGAGCGCCATGTAGGGGCAGATGTTGCAGTTGCAGTTGCCGTCCGCCCCGGGCGCGCCGATGAAGGTCTTGCCCGGCATCGCCAGTTCCATCTGATGGATGATGTGCGGCTCGGTCGCCACGATCAGCGTGTCGCCGGTCATCGCCTTGGCGTAATTCAGGATGCCGCTGGTCGATCCGACATAGTCGGCATGGTCCACGATGTGCGGCGGGCATTCCGGATGCGCGGCGATCGGCGCGCCGGGGTGCTGCGCCTTTAGCTTGAGCAGCTCGGTCTCGCTGAACGCCTCATGGACGATGCACACCCCCGGCCACAACAGCATGTCGCGCCCGAACTTGCGGTTGAGATAGCCGCCCAGATGCCGGTCCGGGCCGAAGATGATCTTCTGTTCGGGCGGGATCTTCGACAGGATCGTTTCCGCGCTGGACGAGGTGACGATCACGTCCGACAGCGCCTTCACCTCGGTCGAACAGTTGATGTAGGTCAGCGCGATGTGATCGGGATGCGCCTCGCGGAAGGCCTTGAACTTGTCGGGCGGGCACGAATCCTCGAGGCTGCAGCCGGCGTCGAGATCGGGCAGGACCACGATTTTTTGGGGCGAGAGAATCTTCGCCGTATCGGCCATGAACTTCACGCCGCAGAACGCGATCACGTCCGCGTCGGTTGCCGCCGCCTTGCGCGAAAGCTCCAGCGAATCGCCGACGAAATCGGCCAGATCCTGGATTTCCGGCCGCTGGTAATAGTGCGCGAGGATGACGGCGTTGCGCTCCTTGCGCAGGCGCTCGATCTCGGCGCGCAGGTCGAGGCCGGACAGGTTGGTGGGCTGGGCGGTCATCGGCGTGGGTTCCCTTTCGCGGCCGGTGGAAAGGCGCCCGGCCCGCGAGGGGGACTTAGGCGGCGTACCCGCCCGCCGCAATACCCTCCGCCCAGCCGACGAACGGCGCGAAGCCCGCCAGCGCCATGATCGCGAGGTGCACCGCGACCAGCGCGGCGGCGCTCCACCACGTTGCCGGATGGACCTTGCCCAGCACCTTGCGGTCATGCCGGGCGAGAATGGCCAGCACGCCCAGTTGCACGGAAAGTTCCGCCCAGGGGGCGAAACCGCCGAGCAGCGGCATGGGCAGGATGCGGCCGATCCCCGGCTCCATCACGATCACCGTCGCGCCCAGCATCAGCCGCCGGTGCCAGTCGGTGCGCCGGCGCAGCGCGATCGCCGCCGCGAACAGGCCCACGAACGTGAAGACTTCGCCGAGGCTGAGCGCCAGCATGTAGGCATTGGTGAAGAACGGCGGAACGCGGTGCAGTTCCACCGCCTTGACTACGGTGAGCGGCCCCAGTACCGCGATCGCGCCGACCAGCAGCAGGCTGGACCAGCCCAGGCGTCGGTGCAGCGCGGTGTTGCCGCCCGCCGCCAGCAGGTTCTGCGTGACCATCAGGCCCAGCCAGCCGACCATCGCCGCGCCGTGCAGGTGGACCCAGAACGGCACGCGTGCCGGCTGCACGAAACCGCGCGCGAACCATTGCAGGAAGCCGAACACGACCAGCGCGGCGATGCCCGCCGCCATGCGGACGAAGAACGCCTGATCGGCGCGATAGGAAAGGGGGCGGGATTCGGAAAGAAACGGGAACGCGGTAGCCATCGGGGAATCTCCGATCAGTCCAGGCGCGTCCCGATATTATAAGGGTGCGCGCGGACCAATGACGCCCGTCACCCCGGATTCGGTTCTCCGTCGAAAAGTACCACGACCTTTACTTCGCCGTAACCGGCAACCTGCAGCGGAATACCCAGATTTTGCCGGATAGCTTCTTTCGCCGCGCCGCGCGCCAGGGTCATCAGCACCGGGTTGCCGGCCTGTTCCACCGCGATCTGTTCGGCCAGCCGGGTGTTGTCGCGCGTCAGCTTGTCCTGCGCGTCGCGCGTGATCCACACCCCTTCACGCAGGTATTGCGCGCGCGCCTCGTCCAGGTTGGGGCGGCTGACGGTAAGCGGCGGCAGACGCACCGACAGCGTCTTGGTCGCGGCGTCCCACTTCATCCGGTCGCGCCCCACCTGATCTAGCGCGATCGTATAGTCGACGCGCGCCGGAATCACCGCGACCTGCTTCGATTTTACCAGCCCGAACAGCCGCGCGTCGTCGCTCGACACCACCGGCGCGAGCTGCGCGCTGAACACGGTGAGCTTGTCCTGCTTCTCGAACGCGATCAGCGAGGTGGCGAGCGGATCGCCGAGGTCCGCCGGGCGGAACTGCCGCCACGCCAGCCAGGCCGCGATGACCGTGACCACCAGAAACAGCAGCCAGGGCAGGGCGGAAACACGCGCCAACGCCGGTGGCCGCGATGACGGCGCGGATGGAGCCGACGCGGGCGGGGGCGGGGCACCGCTTCCGGAAGTGGCCGGTCGGTCGGAGGTCAGGAAAGGCTCGTCCATACGTCCCCCGAACGCGCGACACGGCCCTGCCGTTCCAGATCGATCAGATGCGCCAGCACTGAACGGCCGGCGGCGCCGTGCAGCCTAGGGTCGAGGCCCTTGTACATCGCGGCGACCATGTCCTCGATCGTCCTCGGCGCGCTTTCCAGCAGGGTCACGATCTGCCGTTCGCGCTGGCGGCGATGTCCCAGCATGCCGCGCACGAACTGGCGCGGGTTGGGGATCGCCGGGCCGTGCGCGGGATAATAGATCCTGTCGTCGCGGTCGAGCAGCTTCTGCAGGCTGGCCATGTAGGCGGCCATGTCGCCATCGGGAGGGGAGACGACCGAGGTCGACCAGCCCATCACGTGATCGCCGGTGAACAGCGCGCTGCTTTCGCGCAGGGCATAGCACACGTGGTTGCTGGTGTGCCCTGGCGTAGCGACCGCTTGCAGCGTCCAGCCCGTGCCGGACAGCGTTTCGCCGTCCTCCAGCACCCGGTCGGGGCGATAGGTCGGATCGAAGGCCGCGTCCGCGCGCGGCCCCGTGTCCTCGATCACCAGCGGCGCGCAACCGATCACCGGGGCGCCGGTCGCGGCGCGCAGGGGATGGGCGGCCGGGCTGTGATCGCGATGGGTGTGCGTGCACAGGATCGCGACGAGGCGCGCGTCGCCGATCGCGGACAGAATGGCCTCGATATGGCCATCGCCCTTCGTGTCGGCATGGCCCGCGACGCCGGTGCCGTTCGGACCCGGATCAATCACCGCCACCTCGTCGCCGGCGCCGATGATGTACGTTCCGGTCCCGGTGAAGGTGTAGGGCGAGGGGTTGGGCGCCAGCACGCGCCGCACCAGCGGTTCCAGCGCTTCGGCCACGCCTGTGTTCCACGTGGAACGGTCGGCGGGATCGACTGCTGGATTGGCGGCAGAATTGGCGGGGGCGCCCTGCGTTTCGGTACTGCTCATCCCCAAGCTATGGGGATTGCCGGACGGTGGCGCAACCGTTCGCGCGGGCCGGGGGGGGGGAGGGGGCGTCAGCCGGCGGTTCCGGCGAACCGTTCGTCCAGGCGTTCCCGCAGGCGGTCGATGACGCTGACGTTCTGCCCGCCCCCATTCCGCCCGTCCTCGCTCCGCCATGCCCGTTCGAGCCGGGTAATCCGCTCGTACAGCCGCTCGCTTTCATGGACCAGCAGGCGCGCGTCGGCGGGCAGCATGTCCAGCGCGGCCGGATCACTGGCGGGATAGTTGGCGATCAGCCGGCCGTGACGGCGCAGTTGCAGCTCGGAAAGCTCGCCCGCGAAATAGGCGCGATGGTTGAGCAGCCAGGCCAGGCAATGCATCACGCGCGTCGTCGTGCGCAGCGCCTCGCAGGAAAACTGCACGCGCAGCAACTCGTCCTCGGTGGCCGAGGCATCGTTGCGCAGCCTTTCGAAGCGTTCGCGCAGCACATCGGCGAGGACGAGGGCCTCGCTGTAGAGCGCTTCGACGATGCGCGGATGAATGCTGGGCATGAGCGGCATGAAGCCCGCATAATCCGCCGCGCCGGCACTCGCCAACAGGGCCTTGGCGAAGGACCTGTTCAAAGATGGTTCTGTATCGTTCCGGCACAGGCGCGCGAACGGGAGCGGCACCGCTCCCCCGGCGCAGGGCCTTGTTTTTCAGGCTATAATGTCGGGGATCAGATAGTCTTCGAGAATGGCGATCTGATCGCGCAGCAACAATTTGCGCTTCTTCAGCCGGGCGATCTGCAACTGGTCGCGCACCCCGGCGTTGGTCAGCGCATCGATCGCCGCGTCAAGATCGCGGTGCTCCAGACGCAACGCTTCCAGCCGCTTGCGCATTTCCTCTTCGGTCACGCCCTAACACTCCGTGGCGCGGCGGGTGGTTCCTTTCCCGCGACGTACGGTCGATCCCGTATTCGCAGCATCCCGGCGCGGATTAACTTGCAAGATACGGGGAATGTGAAAGCATGACAACGCAGCCGCCGCAGAGTCGGCGATTGTATCACCGGCGGGGTGTCCCGCGGGACACGACAATAGCGGGAAACGCCCGCCAGCAGGAAGCCACGTGCGGGGATAGGCCCCGCAAGGAGGACAAACGCATGGAAACGTCGCATATCAGCGCATTGCGGACGAAACACGCCGGTCTGGAACGCCAGATCGAGCAGGAAATGGCCCGTCCGGTGCCTGATGATACCCTCCTGCAGGACCTCAAGAGGCGAAAGTTGCGGATCAAGGAAGAGATCGCGCAAATCCACTGACGCCAAGCGCCGGCCGCCCTCGAAAGGGGCGGCCTTTCGCTTGGAGGAGCGGCAGACGCCCGCTCCCTTATCCCGTCGCATACGAATTATGCTAAACCGGCGGCGGTCGACGTTTCCAAACCGGCCGTGCTGCGCTAGGCCATGGCCATGCAGTCCGCCGTTGCCGCCGCCCGCGCTATCCTGACATCGCTTCACGAGGTCATGGCCTCGCGCGCCGGCGCGCAGGCCAAACTCAACCAGGTCGTCGAGGTCATCGGCGAAAGCCTGAACAGCGAGGTCTGTTCGATCTATCTTCTGCGCGAGGGGATGCTCGAACTGTTCGCGACGCGCGGGCTGAACCAGTCGGCCGTCCACGTCACCCGGCTGGCGGTGGGCGAAGGCCTGGTCGGCACGATCGCCGAGCGGTCGGAGACGCTGAACCTTGCCGAAGCGGCAGCCCATCCGGACTTCGCCTTCCGCCCCGAGACGGGCGAGGAAAAGTTCCATTCCTTCGCCGGCGTGCCGATCGTGCGGCGCGAACGGGCGGTGGGGGTGCTGGGTGTTCAGCACGTCGACCCGCGCCGTTACGAGGAAGTCGAGATCGAGGCCTTGCAAACCGTGGCCATGGTGCTGTCGGAACTGATCGCCAATGCCGAACTGATCGACGAGGAGGAAACGCTGGGCGTGCCCGCGCACCTCACCGGCCCGGAACGGCTCAAGGGGCTGACGCTGGTCAAGGGGCTGGGGGCGGGCATGGCGGTGTTCCACCAGCCGCGCGTCACCATCGAACATATCGTCGCCGAAGACATCGAGGCCGAGCGGCAGCGCGTCTATCTGGCGTTCGACAAGATGCGCGAGCAGATCGAGCGCATGGCCCAGCAGGCCGAATTCGGCGTGGGCGGAGAGCACGAGGAAGTGCTCGAGACCTACAAGATGTTCGCCTACGACGAGGGCTGGAGCCGTCGCATCAACGAGGCGATCGATTCCGGCCTGACCGCCGAGGCCGCGATCGAGCGCGTGCAGCAGCGCACGCGGATGCGGATGCGCCAGATCGACGACGCGCTGCTGGCGGACCGGATGCACGATCTGGAGGATCTGTCCAACCGCTTGCTGCGCATCGTGTCGGGCCAGCTGGGCACGGCGGCGTCGCACGGGTTGCGCGGGGACACGATCCTGATCGCGCGCAATCTCGGCCCCGCCGAACTGCTGGAATACGACCGGCGGCGCCTGAAGGGCGTGATCCTGGAGGAAGGTTCGCTCACCGCGCACGTGGTGATCGTGGCGCGGGCGATGGGCGTGCCGGTGATCGGCCGCGTCCGGGGCATGCGCGGCATGGTGCGCGAAGGCGATCCGCTGCTGCTCGATGCCGACCAGGGCGTGATCGACGTGCGGCCCACGCCGGCGATGGTCGAGGCGTTCGAGGGGCGCTTCGCCCGCAACCGCGAGCGCCAGCAGGCCTATGCCGCGATGCGCGATCTGGAGCCGGTGACGCGCGACGGCCAGCGGATCACGGTGATGATCAACGCCGGCCTGCGCGATGACACGCCGATGCTCAGCCTGACCGGGGCGGACGGAATCGGCCTGTTCCGCACCGAATTCCAGTTCCTCGTTTCCGCCACGCTGCCCGCGCGCGAACGGCAGACGCGGCTCTACCGCGATGTGCTGGACGCGGCCGGCGATCGCCCGGTGGTGTTCCGCACGGTCGATATCGGCGGCGACAAGGTGCTGCCCTATCTGCGGCACAACGATGGCGAGAGCGAGGAAAACCCCGCGATGGGCTGGCGCGCGCTGCGCGTCGCGCTGGAGCGGGACGGGCTGCTCAAGGTGCAGGCGCGCGCGCTGCTGGAAGCGGCGGCGGGGCGCACGCTCAACGTCATGTTCCCGATGGTTACCGAGCCGTGGGAGTTTGATGCGGCCAAGGCGGTGTTCGATGGCCAGATCGCCTTCCTGCGCCGGCAGAAGAAAATTGTCCCCGAAGCAGTGCGCTATGGCGCGATGCTGGAAGTGCCGGCGCTGGCCGAGTGCCTGGACGTGCTGGCGCCACGCCTGGCGTTCCTGTCGATCGGCACCAACGATCTCACGCAATTCCTGTTCGCGGCCGACCGCGCCAATCCCAAGCTGGCCGAACGCTACGACTGGTTGAGCCCCGCGATCCTGCGCTTCCTGCGCCGCGTGGTCACCACCGTCGCGCCGCATGGCACGCTGGTGACGGTGTGCGGCGAAATGGGCGGCCGGCGGCTGGAAGCGCTGGCCCTGCTGGGCCTGGGCATCGACCGGCTGTCGATCACCCCGGCGGCGGTCGGGCCGATCAAGGAACTGGTGCGCCAGATCGATACCGCCGAAATCCGGGCCGCGATGGACGGCTGGCTGGCCGCGCCGCCGCCGTCGATGCGCGCCGCGCTGCAGGAATGGGCCGCCGCGCGGGGAATCGATTGCGAATAGAACTGAACTGGAGGGATTCGTCTCCAGAACTGCCGCAATGTGACGCAAAACCGTTGACTTTCGCGCAATTGCAACGAAGCCCTGCGCATTGGGATAACCCTGCATAAACGTGCCTGCAAAAACTGGGAGTCGCACCGTGGCCGAAGCCGACGGTAACGAATTTGTCGGCACGGATGCCGAAGCGAATGCCGCGCCCTCGAAGGCGGGGGAAACGATGGCCGCCGATGCGACGGGCAACAGGACGGTCGGTGCACGGCTGCGCGCGGCGCGCGAAGCCGCCGGGCTGAGCGTCGCCGATCTTTCCACGCGAACGCGCATCACCACGCGCCATGTCGAATCGCTGGAAGCCGGCGACTACGCAGCCCTGTCCGGCCGTCCCTATGCCCTGGGTTTCGCGCGCAGCTATGCCCGCGCCGTGGGGCTGGACGACAAGACGATCCTCGCCGATCTGCGCGCCGAGCTGGACCGGCAGGAGCCGACCGCCCCGCCCCGCGAGATTCACCAGTTCGAGGTGGGCGATCCGGCCAAGACCCCGTCGCGCCTGCTGAGCTGGCTGGCCGGCGTTCTGGTGCTGATCGTGATCGCGCTGGGGCTGGTGTTCTGGCGCAGCTCGTACTGGCCCGCGGCGGAACTGCCCCCGCTGGTCGGGCCGTCTCCCGAAGCTTCACCGGTGGCTCCGGCCCCGTCCGCCCCGGCGGCGGCCGCGCCCGCAGCCTCCGGCCCGGTCGTGTTTACCGCGCTGGACGATGGCATCTGGGTCAAGTTCTACGATGGCGCGGGCGTGCAGCTGCTCCAGAAGCAGCTGGCCAAGGGCGAAAGCTGGACCGTGCCCGCCGGGGTGCAGGAGCCCCGGCTGTGGACCGCGCGGCCTGATGCGCTGGCGATTACCGTGGCTGGTCAACCGGTGCCCCGCATCGCCGATACGCAACGCATCGTGAAGGATGTGCCGGTATCGGCGGCCGCGCTGCTGGCCCGCGCTGCGCCGCCGCCGGGTGCGCAGCAGCCCCAGGCCCCGACCCAAGCCCGGCTCCAGGCATCGCCGCCGCGCCCTGCGACGGGCAATGGCCAGGCGGAGCGCGCGGCGCCCGCCGCGATCGCGCCGGCCGAAACGCCGGCCGCCGCTGCCGCGCCTCCGGCGGCGTTACCCACCCCTTGATTGCGCGGACCCGCTCGACTTCGAGAGCGGCCTGAGGCAACACGCGGGAACGGCGGGCCGCGTTCTGGCGGCGTGACGCCATCCGCAGGGGGTTGTTGCGCGTGACGCGCGCATTTTCCCGGCACGGGGCCGGGCGGACAGACGGGAGTGACGATGAAGACGAAGTTCCGCAGCCGTGGTTCGCTGGTGGCGCTGGCCTTGCTCGCGATGGCCGCCGTGGCGCCGAGCCTTGCCGTCGCGCAGGCGCAAGAAACCGTCGAGAACCGCCTGAAGCGCGTCGAGACGGAGCTGCGCGCGGTGCAGCGCAAGGTGTTCCCCGATGGCGCCGGCAAGACCTTCGCGCCGGAAATCACCGCCGCCGCCGCGCCCGCCCCTGCGGCCGTCGGCACGCCCGCTGCCGGCGCGGTGACGGACTTGCTCAGCCGCATGGACGCGGTGGAGCAGCAGTTGCAGCGCCTGACCGCGCAGACCGAGGAAAACCAGAACCGGCTGGGCAAGCTGGAAGCGCGCCTGACCGCGCTGGAGCCGGCTCCCGCGCCCAGCCCGGCACCCGAAGCGGCGGCATCGACGCCGGCAACGCCGGCGGGCGCTGTTACCCTCCCGCCGGTGACGACAAAGCCCGCCGCCAAACCGGCCCTCGCGCCTGCCGCTTCGGCAACCCCGACGCCGGCAGCTCCGTCGGCCGATCGGGTCGCGGCGGTGCGCGCGATCGAAAAGCCCAAGTCCAACGATGCCGGCGAGGACGAATACCTCTACGGCTATCGCCTGTGGGAAGCGAAGTTCTATCCGGAAGCGGCGCAGCAGCTGCAGAAGGTGGTGGACCAGTATCCGCGCCACAAACGCATCAGCTATGCCCGCAACCTGCTCGGGCGCGCGTGGCTGGACGATGGCAAGCCGGGCACGGCGGCGCAGTTCTTCCTGCAGAACTACCTGGCCGACAAGAAGGGTGATCGCGCGTCCGACAGCCTGCTCTACCTGGGCGTGGCGATGACGCGGATCAAGGATACCAAGCGGGCCTGCGGCGCGTTCCAGGAATTCCGCGCGACCTATCCGCAGGATGTCGAAGGCCGGCTCAAGACGCAGTACGAAGCCGCCACGCGGGGGGTGAAGTGCGATTGACGCGGCGCTGACCCGCTTTTCGGGCGACTGGGAACGGCTCTGGCCCGAAGCGACGCCCGTCGGGCTCGCGGTTTCGGGCGGGCCGGACAGCCTTGCCCTGATGCTGCTGGCCGCTGCGGTGCTGCCGGGGCGTTTCGCGGTCGCCACCGTCGATCACAGCCTGCGCGCCGAAAGCGCGGGGGAAGCCGAAATGGTCGCCCGACTGTGCCGCGAACGCGGCGTGGCGCATCATACGATAACGCTGGCGCTGCCCGGCGGCGCGGGGGTGCAGGCGCGGGCGCGGGCGGCGCGCTACGCCGCGCTGGGCGACTGGCTGCGGGCCGAGCGGCTGGGCGCGCTGGTTACCGCGCACCATGCCGACGATCAGGCCGAAACTTTCGTCATGCGGCTGAACCGGGGGGCGGGCGTGCGCGGCCTGGCCGGGATGCGCGCCCGTGCCGCGGTGCCCGGCCATCCCGATCTGCCCCTGCTGCGGCCCCTGCTCGGCTGGCGCCGGGCGGAGCTTGCCGCGCTGGTCGCCGGGGCCGGAATCGCGCCCGCCGATGATCCCTCGAACCGCGATCCCCGCTTCGAGCGCGTGCGCGTGCGCGAAGCCCTGGCCTCGGGCGGAGGGCTGGAGATCGACGGGCTGATCGACAGCATGGCGCATCTGGCCGATGCCGATGCGGCGATCGACTGGATGGCGGCACGCGCCTTCGCCACCGCGCGGCGGGATGCGGACGGACTGGTCTGGACGATCGCCGTCCCGCGCGCGGTGGCGTTGCGCGTGCTGGAACGGATCGTCGCCGAACTGGGCGCGGGGCGGCCGCGCGGACCGGAACTGGCGCGCTGGCACGATGCGCTGGCGGCGGGCGGCATTGCCACGCTGGCCGGCGTAAGGGGCGAAGGCCGGGGAGCGGCCGGCCACGAGATGGATTGGCGCTTCACCCGCGCCGCGCCCCATCGCGGCGGCGACAAATAGCTCTCCGGCAACGAGAATTGCCTTTCCGGCGGTTCGGAGAGTAATCTGCGTCACAGCATCGGCTGGTCTGCTTCGTCCATGAACCGGCCATGTCGCGATTTCCGATTCGGGGGCCTTCGATGAACAAGCTTATTCCGTCCGTTGTCCTGCTGTCGTTGCTGACGACGCCTGCCTATGCCGAGCCGAAGCAGGCCAAGCCTTCCAATGCCGAGCAGCTTCAGCGCCAGGCGGCGAACGACGTGCCGCATTGCGTGCGCAAGCTGGGCACGATCTCGATTGTCGACGGCGATGATCCCTATGGCTGGACGCAGTACAATCTGGCGCCGCCGCAGAAGCTGCTGAAAGTGATCGTGCAGCGTTCGGGCTGCTTCAACCTGGTCGATCGCGGCACCGGCTTGAGCGCGGCGCAGCGCGAGCGCGACATCGGCGCCAACCTGGGCCACCAGCGCGGGTCGAACGTCGGCCAGAATCAGATTCGTGCGGCGGACTACGTGCTGGTCGCCGAAGTGCAGGGCGCCAACCGCAATTCGCAGGGGAGCGGCGCGGCCGGTGCGGTCGGCGGCCTGTTCGGCGGCGCGGTCGGCGGCTTGCTGGGCGGGATCAAGAGCCGCAAGCTGGAAGCCAACACGGTGCTGTCGGTCACCAATGTCCGCACCACCGAAACCATCGCCACGGTCGAAGGCTATGCTGCGAAGAACGACATCAGCTTCGGCGCCGGCGGTGGCTTCTTCGGCGGCGTGGGCGCGGGCGTGGTCGGTGGGGGCTACGACAACACCGACATCGGCCGGATCGTCACGCTGGCGTTCATCGATGCCTACAGCAAGCTGGTGACCGAACTGGGCGGCGTCCAGGCGGGTTCCGCGGGAACGGCCGAGGCCGCGCCGACGCGCAGCTTCACCGCGTTCGCCCCGGTCACGATGCGGCGCACGCCGGCGGCGGGCGGCGCGGTGGTCCGCACGCTTCCCCCCGGCGCGATCGTGTTCCCCACCGGCAACAAGCAGGGCCTGTGGTGGGAAGTGGCCGACGAGAACGACAACGTCGGCTGGGTGCTGAACACCAAGCTGCAGCCGTCGCAGTAAGCCGGGGGCCGAAGGGCGGGCCGGCGGCTACCGGAATTTCGCACTTTCGGTTATATTGCTATTCACCCTCGCGCTCCTACATTGATGGGAGCGCGGGCGGGACGAGTCCGCCCTTTCGAAGGCATTGCGATGAACGACGACCAGCCGCAGGGTAATCCGTGGATCAAGAGCCTCCTTGTCTGGGGCGGCATTTTCCTGGCGCTCCTGCTCGTGGTGTCGATGTTCGGCGCGCGTACCGACAGCGGCGGCACGCTGATCCGCTATTCCGATTTCCGCGCGCGGGTGGCCGAAGGCGCGGTGCGCGAGGTGCAGATCGGGCAGGACCGCATCACCGGCACGCTCAAGAACGACCAGCAGTTCGCGACCATCCCGGTTCCGGGCGACAACGACCTGCCCAAGCTGCTGCAGGACAACGGCGTGCAATACGCCGGCAAGGCGCAGGAAGAACCCAACCTGCTGCTCTATATCCTGGCCCAGTCGCTGCCGTTCCTGCTGATCCTGGGCGTGGCGTTCTTCGCGCTGCGCCAGGTGCAGAAAGGCGGCGGATCGGGCGCGATGGGCTTCGGCAAGTCGAAGGCCAAGATGCTGACCGAGCGTTCGGGCCGGGTCACCTTCGATGACGTGGCCGGCATCGACGAAGCGCGCGAGGAACTGCAGGAAATCGTCGAGTTCCTGCGCGATCCCAGCCGCTTTTCCAAGCTCGGCGGCCAGATTCCCAAGGGTGCGCTGCTGGTCGGCTCGCCCGGCACCGGCAAGACCCTGCTGGCCCGCGCGATCGCGGGCGAGGCGGGCGTGCCGTTCTTCACTATTTCGGGCTCGGATTTCGTCGAGATGTTCGTCGGCGTCGGCGCCAGCCGCGTGCGCGACATGTTCGAACAGGCCAAGAAGAACGCGCCGTGCATCGTCTTCATCGACGAAATCGACGCGGTCGGCCGCCATCGCGGCCATGGTCTCGGCAATTCGAACGACGAGCGCGAGCAGACGCTGAACCAGCTTCTGGTCGAGATGGACGGGTTCGAGGCCAACGAGGGCATCATCATCATCGCCGCCACCAACCGGCCCGACGTGCTCGATCCGGCGCTGCTGCGCCCCGGCCGTTTCGACCGGCAGGTGGTGGTGCCGATCCCCGATATTGAGGGCCGCGAGAAGATCCTCTCCGTTCACATGAAGAAGGTGCCGCTGGCGCCCGACGTCAACGCCCGCGTGATCGCGCGCGGCACGCCCGGCTTCTCGGGCGCGGACCTCGCCAACCTCGTCAACGAGGCGGCGCTGCTGGCCGCGCGGCGCAACAAGCGCCTGGTCGCCATGCAGGAATTCGAGGACGCCAAGGACAAGGTCATGATGGGCGCCGAGCGCCGCAGCATGGTCATGACCGACGACGAGAAGAAGATGACCGCCTATCACGAGGCCGGCCACGCCATCGTCTCGGTCAACGAGCCGGCCAGCGACCCGATCCACAAGGCCACGATCATCCCGCGCGGCCGTGCCCTCGGCATGGTCATGCGCCTGCCCGAGCGCGATTCGTACTCGTACCACCGCGACAAGATGCACGCGAACCTCTCGGTCTCGATGGGCGGGCGCGTGGCCGAGGAGATCATCTTCGGCTACGACAAGGTCTCCTCGGGTGCCTCGTCGGACATCCAGTACGCCACGTCGCTGGCGCGCAGCATGGTCACCAAGTGGGGCATGTCCGACAAGCTGGGGCCGCTGCAGTACGAAGACAGCCAGGAAGGCTATCTCGGCATGGGCGGCACGCAGCGCACGATGATGTCGGACGAGACCAACAAGCTGATCGACAGCGAAATTCGTGGTCTGGTGGATGGCGCACATGCCCGCGCGGTCGATATTCTCAAGGCCAACGAGGAAAAGCTCCACCTGCTCGCCAACGCGCTGCTCGAATACGAGACGCTGACCGGTGACGAGATCAAGGTGCTGCTCGACACCGGCAAGATCGACCGGCCCGATGCGCCCGCCGGCAGCTATCGCCCGGTCGCGTCGCAGGGCTCGGCCGTGCCGCGCGCGGGTCGCCGCTTCTCGGGCGGCGGTGCGGGGGCACAGCCGCAGGGGGCGTGAAGGGGCGCGCGAAATTCGCTTGATCCGGTCCGCCCTTTCCCCCTCTTGAGGCCCCTGCCATGACCCAGACCACCCAAGCGATCGTCATCCGTGCCTATGGCGGGCCGGAGGCCATGGTGCTGGAGGACGTGCCGCTGCCGCCACCCGGTCCGGGTGAACTGCTGGTCCGGCAGACCGCCGCCGGCGTGAATTTTCACGACATCTACGTCCGTTCGGGATCGTACCGCACGCTGGCGCTGCCGGGGGTTCCGGGGCTGGAAGGCGTGGGCGTGGTGGAGGCCATGGGCGAGGGCGTGATCGGTTTCGCGCCCGGCGACCGCGTGGCCTATATCGAGCGTAAGTACGGCGGCTATGCCCGCGCCCGCGTGGTCGATGCCGCGCTGGCGGTGCCCGTGCCCGCCGGCGTTGACGATGCCGTGGCGGCGGCGTGGTATCTGAAGGGCCTGACCGCGCACGCGCTGGTCGCCGATGTCCATCCCGTCTCGCCCGGCGCGAACGTGCTGGTGCAGGCGGCGGGCGGCGGCGTGGGCCAGCTTGTCGCGCGCATGGCGAAGTTGCGCGGCGCAACTGTGATCGGCACCGCCGGATCGGCGGAGAAGGTTGCGCTGGCGCAGGCCGCCGGGTGCGACGCGGTGATCCGCTATCGCGAGGAGGACGTGGTCGCGCGCGTCATGGAACTGACCGGCGGCGCGGGCGTGGAAGTGGCCTATGACGCGGTGGGCAAGGATACCTTCGACGGATCGCTGGCGGTGCTGGCGACGCGCGGGCATCTGGTCAATTACGGGCAGGCCTCGGGCACTATCCCGCCGCTCGATATTTCCCGGCTGGGCGCGAAGTCGCTTTCGCTGACGCGGCCGTTCCTCTGGGCCTATGTCGGCACGCGCGAGAAGCTGGTCACGGCATCGGCCGCGCTGTTCGATGCCATGGCATCGGGCGCGCTGCCGCTGGCGATCGGCGGGCGGTTCCCGCTGGAGCGCGCGGCCGATGCCCATGCCGCGCTGGAAGCGCGCGGAATCGGGCCTTACGTGCTGGATTGCTGACGCCCGGCGCGCTGGCCGGAAAGGCTCAGGCGCCGGTTTCGGCCAGGACGAACAGGGCAAACAGCACCAGCGCGGTGAAGGCGACGATGCCGAGCGCCAGCGTGCGCCAAAGCGCGCCGAAGCGCGAAACGCCATAGGCCCCGCGCACCTGCCGGTAGAGGTGGAGCGGCGGCGCCAACGCCGCCACGATCGCGATGCCCGGCAGATGCGCAAGGCTGGCCAGCATCAGCACCGTGGCCAGCATGGTCATGAAACTGATCGAATAAGTCACGAACACGGTGTGGTCGTAGAGGTGGAAGCGCCGGCTGAACGGAAACAGCAGCCACACGAACGGCACCGAGATCGGGATCAGCAGCCAGCTGTACTTGTAGGCGTACGTCTGCACCTTGTAGAGCGCGAGGCCGGGGTTGGCCTTGAACTTCTGCAGGACGTGGTCGATCGCCGGAATGTCGCTGGAAACGGCGTTGATCTCGTTGTCGCCGACGATCTGCGCCTTGCCGTCGGCTTCGATCTTCGTTTGTGGCGTGACGTCGCCTGCGGTCTGCTTCATCACCGCGAACATCAGGAACACGGCGAACAGGAACAGCGCCAGCGGCGAGACGAAGCGCGCGCGCTCGCCCGCGACATAGCGGCGGGTGAGGTCGCCCGGCCGCCACGCCAGCATCGGCAGCGTGCGCCAGATCCTGCCCTCGAAATGGAACACGCCGTGCAGCAGATCGTGAAAGAAAGCGCCCAGCGTGCGGTGGACATGCGCCGCCTGCCCGCAGGCGTGGCAATGGCTGCCGATCAGCGTGGTTCCGCAGTTCAGGCACGCGGTTTCGTGCGTATGGCCATCGCCCGCCGCGCTTGCCGGCACTTTCTCGTTCATGCTGCCCCCGTCGTTGCGTGAAGGAATAGCCAAGTCGCGCGCGAGTGACTACCGTCCGCGCCGACGATTTGCGCCGAACCCGATGAGGCGGCCGCACAACGAAGGGACGGGAGCCATGAAGCGTATCGCCATTGCCGCCGCAGCCAGCCTGCTGTGCCTTGCCATGCCGGCGACGGCCGCGCCCGGCGACATGACCGTCGCCACGTTTCTGTCCAAGGCCGATGCGTTGCGCGCGAAGGGGCCGCTGGCGCTGATGTCGTCGGACTATTCGCTGCTCAAGGGCGAAGTGACCGGGGCCGCGCAGGCCTATCGCGCGCGCCTGCGCGGCGAACAGGCCGCCGGCCGGCCCAGCAGTTGCCCGCCCACGGGCCGCGCACCGTTCAACAGCGACGACGTGATCGGCCAGATGCGGACCTACCCGGTCGGCGCGCGCGGCCAGACCACGGTGGCGACGGCCGTGGCCGACCTGTTCCGCAACCGGTATCCCTGTCCTGCCAGATAATCCGCCAACAATGACCCGCGCCCGACGAGAGTTTAACGCGGTCTTTACCTTGAAGGTGCAGGGCTGAGGCGAACTTTCCCGGCGGATTGATCGCGGCCGGGCGCAGGAAAGGAGCAGCCGGAGTGTTCGGTCCGCGCGAGGGACTGGCAGGGTCGGGGAACGTGGTGTTCGGCCGCGCGCGCCCGCTTGCGCCTGTCCCGCCCGCGACCATAGCGGCGCCCGTTCCCGAGCAGCCGTCCGCCGCGCCTCGCCCGGTTCCGTCTCGCCCGCCGTCGCCTCCGCTTTTTCCGGGCCTTGCCCGGCGCTGGAACGATCTGTGCCGGCGCGTGGAGCGCTGGACCCGCGCGCATGACCTGACGCCCGATCTGGCCGAGGACATCGGCAGCGCCCGCTGGTTTCGCGGGCTGGGCACGATGCTGGGGCTGGCCTGCGCCGCGCTGCTGTTCTGGCCCAGCTTTGCCCCGCTTTCTGCCGCGCCGCTGGTCACGCTCGACGATACCGCGCGCGCCGAATTCCGCGCGCAGGCGATCCGCCCGTTCGCCGCCGGCGCGGGCAATGGCCGCCATTTCGCCGCTACCGAGGCGGTCATCCGCCTCGATTCGGCCCCTGAACGCCCCGTGATCCAGCTTGCCGCGACTCTGGGCGAAAGCGACACGCTGGGCCGCATGCTGCAACGCGCGGGCGTGGCCACGGGCGATGCCGACCGGGTCACCGCGCTGGTGGCCGATGCGGCCGGGACGGCGGCGATCGCGCCGGGCACGCGTTTCGACATCACGCTGGGGCCGCGCGCCGGACCGTCCGAGCCGCGCCCGTTGCAGGCGATCGGTTTCCGCCCGCGCTTCGATCTGGCGCTGGCCATCCGCCGCGAAGGCGCCGGGCTGGTGCTGGCGAAAATGCCGATCGCGGTGGACAGCAGCCCGCTGCGCATCCGCGGGATCGTGGGGACCAGCCTTTACCGCTCGGCCCGCGCCGCCGGCGCGCCGCCCAGCACGGTGCAGGATTACCTGCGCACGATCGACCAGTATCTTGCGTTCGAGGACATCGCGCCCACCGACGAGTTCGACCTTGTCTTTACCGACCGGCGCACCGCCGACGGGCAAAGCCAGCCGGGCGACCTGATCTATGCCGGGGTGACGCGCGACGGCAAACCGCGCGTGCAATTGCTGCGCTGGGGGCCGGACGGCGGTTTTCTCTCGCTCGACGGGATGACCGGCGGAGAGTCGAGTGATTCCGCAATGCTCGGCGCACCGGTCGCGGGACGGATCACGTCGGGCTATGGCCTGCGCCGCCATCCGATCCTGGGCTTCACCCGGATGCATGCCGGCATCGACTTCGGTGCGGCCTGGGGATCGCCGGTCTATGCGGTGACCGATGGCACGGTGAGCTATGCCGGCTGGCACGGCGGCCACGGCAATTACGTGCGGCTGGATCACGGCGGCGGCATCGGCACCGGCTATGGCCACATGAGCCGCATCGCGGTTTCGCCGGGGATGCAGGTCCGGCGCGGGCAGGTGATCGGCTATGTCGGCTCCAGCGGCCTTTCGACCGGCCCGCACCTGCACTACGAACTCTATCGCAACGGCCAGACGGTCGATCCGATGTCGGTCCGCTTCGTGGTCCGTCGCCAGGCGGTCGATGCCGGCCAGCTCGCCGCCTACAAGGCCCGGCTGCGGCAGGTTCTGGCGCTGAAGCCGGGACTCTCCCGCGCGCACTAGAGGCGGGTGAGGCAATTCGTCCTGACCCTGCCCATTGCGCCGGCGCGCGAAAGTCCTAGGAAGGCTGGCATGACCAGCTATCCCATGACCCGCCTGCGCCGCACCCGCGCCACCGCCTGGAGCCGCGCGCTGCACCGTGAAGTGCTCGTGACGCCGGCCGACCTGATCTGGCCGCTGTTCGTGGCCGAAGGCACCGGCGTGGAAGACCCGATCGGCGCGCTGCCCGGCGTTTCGCGCTGGTCGGTGGACGGGATCGTCGCGCGGGCGAAGGAAGCGGTGGCGCTGGGCATTCCCTGCCTGGCGCTGTTTCCCTACACCCAGCCCGAACGCCGCAGCGCGGACGGGGGAGAGGCGCTCAATCCCGTCAACCTGATGTGCCGCGCCACCCGCGCGATCAAGGATGCCTGCGGCGATGCGATCGGCGTGCTCACCGACGTCGCGCTCGATCCCTATACCAGCCACGGGCAGGACGGGCTGATCGACGGCGAGGGCTATGTCCTCAACGACGCCACGGTCGAGGTGCTGGTGGGGCAGAGCCTCAACCAGGCGGCGGCCGGCGCGGACATCATCGCCCCGTCCGACATGATGGACGGGCGCATCGGCGCGATCCGGCAGGCGCTGGAGGATGCCGGGCACATCAACGTGCAGATCATGTCCTACGCCGCCAAATATGCTTCGGCGTTCTATGGCCCGTTCCGCGACGCGGTCGGCTCGCGCGGGCTGCTCAAGGGCGACAAGAAGACCTACCAGATGGACCCCGGCAACGCCGAGGAAGCGCTGCGCGAGGTGGAGATGGATCTGGCCGAAGGCGCGGACACGGTGATGGTCAAGCCTGGCCTGCCCTACCTCGACATCGCGGTGCGGGTGAAGGAAGCCTTCGGCGTTCCGGTCTTCGCCTACCAGGTCTCGGGCGAATACGCGATGATCGAGGCGGCGGTGGCGGCCGGCGCGGCGGACCGTGACGCCATGGTGCTGGAAACGCTGCTCGCGTTCAAGCGCGCGGGCTGCTCGGGCGTGCTGACCTACCACGCCGCCCATGCCGCGCGGCTACTGAATGGCTGAATTCCGGATCGAAACGCCCCGGCTTGTCCTGCGCGACTGGCGCGGGGAAGACTGGCCGCCGTTCTTCGCGGGAACCAACACGCCCGCCGTCATGCGCTGGCTGGGCGGCGTGCTGGACCGTGCGGCCGAGGGCGGGGCGCGGGCGCGGCTGGAGGGCTACGCGCGCGATCACGGCCACACGTTCTGGGCGGTGGAGCGCAAGGCCGATGGCGCGATCCTGGGGTTCTGCGGGTTGAAGAAGTGCAACCAGGCGGGCGGGCCGCTGGGGGACTTCGAGATCGGCTGGCGCCTGCGCGAGGATGCCTGGGGGCAGGGCTATGCGCGCGAAGCGGCCGAGGCCGCCATGGCCGCCGGGTTCGAGCATTTCGGCGCGCCGCATATCGTTGCCCTGACGGTTGAGGGCAATGCCGCGAGCTGGGGCCTGATGCGCCGGCTGGGCATGGAGCGCCGCGCCGACCTGGATTTCGCCAACGGTGATTTCGATCCGGTGAGCGGGCGAATCATCGTCTATGCGATCACGCGCGCGCAATGGCAGGCAGGTCGCGCGTGATCGCCCCCTTGCGCCGTCATGTTCTCTACCGCATCCAGCGCCCCTGATCGTGCGGGAGGGACCATGACGGATCGAGCCAGCCGGACGCGCTTCGTCATCACCATCCTGGTCGGCAGCTTCCTGCTGTTCCTGGTGCAGCCGATGGTGGCGCGCGCCGCGCTGCCGCGCCTGGGCGGGGCGCCGAACGTGTGGAACAGCGCGATGCTGGTCTATCAGGCGCTGCTGCTGGGCGGCTATGCCTATGCCCACTGGCTGGGACGGTTCCCGATCCGCCGGCAGGCCGCGATCCACCTCGCGCTGCTGGCGCTGGCCGCGATGACGCTGCCGGTGCGCCTGGCCGATCTGCCGCCGCCCGCGCGGGGGTGGGAGCCGCTATGGGTGCCCGCCCTGTTCGCGGTCTCGATCGGGCCGGTGTTCTTCCTCGTGTCCGCGCAAGCGCCGCTGATGCAGCGCTGGTTCGCCGCCGATCCCGCCGCCGGCAACCCTTACGCGCTCTACGCCGCGTCCAATCTCGGCAGCTTCGCCGGGCTGATCTGCTATCCGCTGCTGGTGGAGCCGCTGCTGCCGCTGAAGGCGCAGGGCTGGGGCTGGAGCGCGGGCTACGCGCTGCTGATCGCGCTGGTCGCGGCCTGCGCCGTGGTGCGGCGGGGCGCGGCCGGCGCGCCGGGCGTGGCGGTTCCGGTGGGTGGGCCGGCGGGCGATTCGGTGCCGGCGGGACGCGTGGCGCTGTGGCTGGCGCTTGCCGCCGTGCCTTCGGGGCTGATGCTCTCGACCACCACCTTCCTCACCACCGACATTTTCGCGATGCCGCTGCTGTGGGTGATTCCGCTGGGGCTGTATCTGCTGAGCTTCAGCATCGCCTTCGCGGAGAATCGCGCGCTGGCGGGCGCGATCCTGCGCGCCGCGCCGCTGGTGGTGGTGCTGGCGGGCGGGATGGCGGTCAGCTCGCGCTCTTCGGGCACCATGGCGCAGGCCGGCGCGGCCGTGGCGCTGCTGTTCGTGGTGGCGGTGGCGCTCCACACCCGGCTCTATGCGCTGCGCCCCGCGCCGGAACGCCTGACCTTCTTCTATCTGGTCATGAGCGCGGGCGGCGCGCTGGGCGGTGTGTTCTGCGCGCTGATCGCGCCGCTGGTGTTCGACTGGGTGTGGGAACATCCGCTGCTGGTGCTGGCCGCCGCCGCGCTGCTGCCGCGCGTGCCGCTGCTCGACTGGTCGGGCATCGAGGACATTCCCCCGCGCGTGCGGCAGGGCGGCGTGCTACTGGTGGTGATCGTCGCCTTCGCGCTGGGCTGGTCGATGAGCGGCCTGGATCCGCGGCGCGATGCCCTGCTGGTGCTGATGGCCGCGCTGGCGATCGCCGCCTGCGGGGTGATCGTGTTCGCGCGGCGCTGGGCTTTCGTGCTGGTGCTGCTGGCGATGATGCTGGGGCGCGGAGCCGAGGAAACGCTCGACCGCAGCCTCTCGGGCAACCGCACGCGCAGCTATTTCGGCATCTACACGATCACCGAAAGCGCGCGCCGGCACGAACGCTATCTCACCCACGGCACCACGCTGCACGGCACGCAATATACCGACGCCGCGCGCCGGCTGCGCTCGACGTCATACTATGGTCCGACCTCGGGCGTCGCGCTGGCGCTGACCGCCGCCGGCGATCATGCGCGCGTGGGCGTGGTCGGCCTGGGGACGGCGACGCTCGCCTGCTACAAGCGGCCGGGGCAGCGCTGGACCTTCTTCGAGATCGATCCGGCGGTGGTGGCGCTGTCGCGGCCGCAGCACCGCTTCACCTTCCTCGATTCCTGCGCGCCCGATGCCGCGATCCGGATCGGCGACGCGCGGCTGGAACTGGCGAAGACGCCGCCGGGTAGCTTCGACGTGTTGGTGGTGGACGCGTTCTCGTCGGATTCGATCCCGCTCCACCTGCTCACGCGCGAGGCGCTGGCGGTCTATGGCCGCGTGCTTGCGCCCGACGGCGTGCTGATCCTGCACATTTCCAACCGCTATCTCGATCTGCGGCCCGTCGTGGCCGGCATCGCCCGCGCGCAGGGCTGGACGGCGTGGCTGCGCGATGACAGCGGCCGGCATAGCGACGGGTTCACGCCGTCGTACTGGGTCGCGCTCGCACCCGATCGCGCGCGGCTGGAGCGGCTGGCCGCGGACCGGCCGGACCTGCCGTGGACGCCGCTACACGCGCCGCCGGGTGACGAACCTTGGCAGGATGACTATGCCTCGATCCTGCCGCATATCCGCTGGGACAATCTGCTGGGAGTGTGATGCAAATGACCGCCGATCCGCGCGCGCGATACCCCGATGCGACGATCCTCCCGCTCGACGGGAAGGTGCCGCGCATCCACGAAACCGCGTTCATCGCGCCGGGGTGCCGGATCATTGGCGATGTCGAGATCGGGCCGGAAGCGTCGATCTGGTACAACTGCGTGCTGCGGGGGGACGTGAACACGATCCGCATCGGCGCTCGCAGCAATATCCAGGACGGTACGGTAATCCACTGCGACAGCCCCGATCCGCGCCATCCCGCAGGCTTTCCGACGATCATCGGCGATGATGTGCTGGTGGGCCACATGGCGATGATCCACGGCTGCACGCTGGAAGACCGCGCCTTCGTGGGGCTGGGCGCGATCGTGATGAACGGCGCGCACGTCGAAAGCGACGGGATGCTCGCGGCCGGGGCGATGCTCACGCCGGGCAAGCGCATCGGCGCGCGCGAGCTCTGGGGCGGCCGCCCCGCCGCGTTCATGCGCGATCTGACCGAAGCGGCGCTGGCGGACATGCAACTGGGCGTGGCGCACTATGTCCGCAACGGCCAGCGCCACAAGGCGGCGCTCGATGGCCCGGCCCAGGGTTGACCTCCCTCCGCCGGCGGCCTTGCGCGCGCTGGCCGATGCCGAACGGCGGCTGGCGGTGCGCGTCACGCCAGGGGCGAAGAGCGAAGGTATCGAGATCGCGGACGGGCGCGTGCTGGTGAAGGTGCGCGCCAAGCCGGAGGACGGCAAGGCGACCGGCGCGGTGATTGATCTGGTCGCGGCGGCGCTGGGCGTCGCCGCTTCCAAAGTTGTGCTGTTGCGCGGCGCAACTTCGCGCGAGAAGCTGCTGTGTATTCCGGATTGATCCGGCCGCCCGCGCTCAGAAGCCGTAAACCAGCGTGAAACGGGTGATCGTGTCCAGCGTCTTGTAGGTATCGGGCGGGTTGCTGTTGTAAGTTACCTGATAGGACGTGCGCGCGGAAAGGGCGCCGTTCAGCCGGGCGCTGAGCGACGTGAGCGAGGTGACATTGGTATTCTGCGCGCCGGTCAACGCGCTGGCGTCCTCGGTCAGCGAGACCGCGCGCGAAAGCTTCCATTTGGCATTGACCGCGCCCAGCCCGGTGACGACGCTTTCGAGCGGCTGGCTGATATAGCGGGTCTTGCGCCAGGCAGGGCCGGCCTTCACGTCCACGGTGAAACCGGAATCCGCGATCAGGCGATAGCCGATGCCCCCCGAAACGGCGGTGCGCGTGGAAAAGCCGGCGAACCGGTCGCGCTCGTACTGGGTCAGGCCGAACAGGAACAGGCGGTCGTTGAAGCGGTAGTCGGGCTCGAACGCCAGCAGCAGCTGGTTGCGGCTGGTCTGTCCGTTGGTGCGCTGGTAATCGACCTGGCTGCGCAGGCCCAGCCGCCAGTGCAGGCCTTCGCGCTTCAGCGCCAGCCCGGCGCTGAGGCCCACCGTCTCGGCATTGCCGGAGGATTGCGAGGCGCCGAACTGGCCTTCGCCCTTCCAGCCCTGGAACATCGCCATCTGCGCCAGCCGTTCCTTCTGCGCTTCGGCCGTCCGCGCGCGGTGGGCATCCACCGCCGCGTCCACTTCGCCCACGCCGGCCGGATCGGTCTTCTTCAGGAACTTGGCGACGGTGTCGATCTCGGCATCGCTGCCCGATTCGATCGTCTTGTCCAGCAGCGCGCGGTATTGCGGCGCCAGCTGCGCGTGGGCCGTGCCTGCCGTCAGGGCCAGGATGCCCGCCAACGGAAGAAGCGGTACGCGCGTCATCGGAACACCTCGGGAATGCAGGGCAGGCTGGTGGTCGTGATACAGAAGGATCGTGGCCCGACCAACCCCGCTTCCGGCCGGGAAGGACGCTTTCCGGCGCATCGGATCATCGTTCCAGCTTGGTCGCCAGGATGACCGACGTGGTCGTGCGTTCCACGCCTTCGAGCAGGCCGATATCGTCGATCAGTTCGTTGAGCTGGGCATTATCCTCTGTCTCGAGCATGGCGATCACGTCGTATTCGCCGCTGATGGCGTGGATTGCCTGCACGCTGGCCAGCCGGCCGAGCGCCTGTTCCACTTCGCGGTGGAAGCGGGGCATCGTCTTGATCATGATATGCGCGCGCACGCGGCGGCCGATGAAGGCCGCGCCCAACCGCACGGTATAGCCTGCCACGATCCCGGCATCCTCCAGCCGCGACAGTCGCGAATAGATCTGCCCGCGCGAGATGCCCAGCGCTTTGGCCAGATGGGCGATGCTCTGGCGGGCATCCTCGCGCAGCAGCGCCAGCAGCCGTTCGTCGGTATCGTCAAGCGAGACGGAAGGACCGGGCAGGGTCAGCGACATGGCCGAGATATTCCTCCACCGCTGCCGGGATTTCAGGGCGCCGGAGTCTCGCCCGTGATCTTCCCGTCGGCCACCGCATAGTTCCGCACGAACGAGGGGCGGTCAACCGTGCCGCCCGGCAGGTGCAGCACGGACTGGTGATCGATGCCCGTCACGCGGATGCGCGGCGCGTTGAGCGGACCCTGCCGGGGCAGGTCGCGCAGCGTCGATCCATCGACCAGCCAGGCGCCGCCGTCGGGCGCGGTGGCATAGATGCGCGCGGTGCCGTCCGGCTCCACCGCCAGCGAGGCGCTTTCGTCGACGCCCACGCCGATCAGGGCCGGCGCGTCGGCAGGGCGATCCGCCTGCGCCTTGGCCAGGAAGGCGAACAGCCGGCCCAGCCGGTCGCGCTCCTTGAAATGGGTGTCGGTGACCACGCCTTTCAGCAGGGCGAGGTGCAGGAAATCGCTTTCGATGGTGTTGGCGGGGCCGAACGGATCGGCCATCGCCTCGGGGCTGGTGATGCTGCCGCCGTCCATCGCGCCGTAGAGCTTCTCGCCCAGCATGGCGAGGCCAGCGCTGGTGCCGGCCAGCGGCTTGCCCGCGGCGACATGCGCGTCGAGCAGCTCGCCCACCGGGGTGCCGCGCCAGTAGCGCACGTAGTTGGACTGGTCGCCGCCCGCGATGAAGATGCCGTCCGCCCGCTTCAGCGCGTCGAGCACCTTTGGATCGCTGGAGGCCGCCCGGTCGGAGAACACAAACGTCTCGGCCGACTGGATGCCGCCGATGTCCTTGTAGAACTCCTTGCCGACCTGCCCCGCTTGCGACGCGCGCAGGATGACGATGTGCCCGTGCCCCGCCTTGGCGAAGAACCAGTGCATCGCGTCGTGGTTGCGGTCTCCGCCGCCCATCAGCAGCAGCCCGCCCGACACCGGGCCGGGCGTGGCGCTGGCAAGCGTGCCGATCTGGTAGTGGCGGTAGCCCTTGGCCTTCGCCAACGCGGGCGTGGCGAAGGCCGTCACGGCCAGGCACAGGCTCGACAGGGCGAGCGCGAAACGTCTCGAAAAGGAGGATAGGCGCACCGGAAACTCCTGAAAACAACCGGATCGGGGCATTCTTGTTACATTTTGGCCGCATTGGCTGACAATATGATGTGCCAGAAAGCCAATGTGATTGCCATTTCTTTTCAATTCTGTTCGGAACGTATCGAACGGCAGGTGCGGGGGCACCGGAAGTTTACGCCGTTGCGCAGTGAAGGGGTGCCGCATGAAACAGACTGGACGCCGCGTATTCCGCAACCTGCTGGGATTGGGGTGCTCGCTCACCGTTCTGGCCGGGCCGGCCTTTGGACAGACGGCCGCGGGCGGCGAGGGCACGGGTGAGACCGCGCCCGAGATCACCGTCACCGGATCGCGCATCCCGCGGCTGGACATCGAAGGCCCGGCGCCGATCACCGTGGTCGATTCGGATACGATCCGCGCTAACGGCTATGCCAGCGTGCCGGACATCCTGCGCGCGCTGACGCAGAATGGCGGCGAAACGCAAAGCCAGCAATCGTTCAGCGGCGCCAGCTTCACCCCCGGCGCGCAGCAGGTGGACTTGCGCGGGCTTGGCCCCAATCACACGCTGGTGCTGGTCAACGGCCGCCGCATCGCCGACTTTCCGCTGCCGTTCCAGGGCCGCAGCAACTTCACCGACGTTTCCAACATCCCGGTCAGCATGATCGACCGGATCGAAGTGCTCAGCGGCAGCGCTTCGGCGATCTACGGGTCGGATGCGATCGCCGGGGTCATCAACTTCACGCTCAAGAAGAAGCTCGACGGCCTGACGCTCGACTACCGGCGCGGCGTGACCGAGCACGGCGGCGGCGATTCGCACCGCTTCACCGCCACGGGCGGCTGGTCGAGTGGGCGGTTCCATATCGTCGGCGGCATCGAATACCTGCTGCAGCGCCCGCTGTGGCAGTATCAGCGCGGCATTCAGGACAGCACGGCGGACAACCCCACGACCGCGCAGCCGCTCGCCCGGCGCACGTTCCTGCGCTACGATCCGGACGCGGACGAATATGTCGATCCCGGCGCGGCGACCTGCGCCTCGCTCAGCCGCCTCAACCAGGGTTCGACGTACTACGCCTCGCGCCCGCGTTATGGCGCGTATGACGACGCGCTGGGAGACTACGGGCCTGGCTATTTCTGCGGCAGCAACACCTCGGTCGCTTACGGCACGATCATTTCCCGGCGCGAAGGGTTCAACAGCTACGCTTCGGCGGGTTACGAGCTGTCGGACAATGCCGAGCTGTTCGTCGACGCGCAGTTCGGCATCAGCAAGGTTTCGCTGGTGCGCGACGTGCTGCAATGGTCGTTCCAGCCCAGTTCGGGCAGCAGCGACACCACCTTCTACAACAGCTTCGACAACCGGCTGGACGACTGGTCGCGCCAGTTCACCCCTGAGGAATCGGGCGGTCTCAACCGCGTCGAGACGCGCAACCGCCAGCAGACCTTCAGCATCACGCCGGGCATCAAGGGCAAGTTCGGCAAGTGGACCTATGAAGCCGCGTTCAACCATAGCGAATACAAGGCGCGCGTCGAGTTTCCGCAAGTGATCGCGGCGAAGGCCAATGCCCTGTTCCTGGGGCAGCAGCAGGGCATCGACGAGGATAGCGGCTACCCGATCTTCAATGCCGATCCGGCGCGGCTCTACACGCCGCTGACGCAGTCCGAATACGACAGCATCACGGCCTACAGCGTCTATCATCCCAAAAGCTGGACCAACAATTTCTCGGCGACGATCAACACCACCGAGCTGTTCCGGTTGCCGGCCGGGCCGGTGGGCTTTGCCGCTGTGGCCGAGGCGGGCAAGCAGGGTTACGACCTGAAGCCCGATCCGCTGGCGCTGACCGACTATTACTACGCGCTCAAGGACAGCGACGGGAAGGGCAGCCGCACGCACTGGGCGCTGGGCGGCGAATTGCGCGTGCCGGTCACCCACTTCCTCGAACTCTCGGGCGCGGGCCGCTACGATCACTTCGCCTTCGCGGGCAACGGCATCGGCAAGTTCACCTACAATGCCGGCGCGGAACTGCGGCCGATGCGCTCGCTGCTGCTGCGCGCTTCGTATGGCACCGGCTTCCGCGCGCCCGATCTGCACTATGTCTTCACCGGGCCGGGCAATACCCATCCGAGCGCCACGGATTATTATCTGTGCCGCACCCAGGAGCCGGACGAGGATATCGGTGACTGCTCCTATGCTGATGAGGGCATCGTCACGCAGCGCAGTGGCAACCGCCGGCTCAAGCCGGAAACCAGCAAGTCGCTGGATCTGGGCATCGTCTGGGCGCCGTCGCGCCGGTTCGACGTCTCGGTCAGCTACTTCCGCGTCTCCATGGCCAACCAGGTGCAGGACCTCAGCACCGACCAGCTGCTGCGCAACGAGGCGGATTGCCGCATCGGGCAGACGACATCGGGCAAGGCCGTCGACGTCAATTCGCCGACCTGCCTTGACGCGATCGCCCGCGTGCAGCGCTTCACCAGCGGCGTGCGCGCCGGTGAGCTCGATGCGGTGGCGGTCAACCCGATCAACATCGCGCACGAGAAGACCACGGGCATCGACGTGGCCGTCCACGGCAACCTGCCGACCAGTTTCGGCACGTTCTCGCTGTCGCTGGCGCATACCCATGTGTTCGATCACACGTTCCGCCAGTATCCGGGCGATCCCACGATCAACAAGCTGGCCTTCGACAGCGGCTACGACATCCCGCGCGACAAGAGCACGGCGAGCCTGACCTGGGCGATCCAGAAGCTGAAGTGGACGGTCGAGGGCCGCCGCCTGGGCAAGCTGCCCAATTTCGATCAGGACGCCTTCATCAAGGCGAGCTACCTGTTCAACACCACGCTGCAGTATGATTTCACCGATCATCTGCGCGGGTCGCTGAGCGTGGTGAACCTGTTCGACACGAACCCGGTTAGGGACCCGACGTACGCCAGCTATCCCTACTACGACATCAGCTGGACACCTCGAAGAACCGTCTGATTTTGGCGTAATTGCGATGTGATGGCACAGGAGCGGGTGGCGAGCTCCAGGCTTGGGTTGCTGATCTGCTTATTTTCTTGGCGGAGCCGGCTGCGTGGGCCGGTTTTTGGGTCACGCGGGCGCAGTACGCCCCTCAAGCCATGCGAGGCGCTGGAAGTTATAGGCAAGGTTGGCCATGCCGATCTTGATGCGGGCGCGGGCAATGCCGATGGTGCGCACGATCAGGCCCATGCGGTGCTTTTGCCCGGCAAAGACGTGTTCGACTGCCGAGCGGATGGCCGATCGCTTCGCATTGGCTCTGGCGACACGCTCGGGCATGGCACGGCGGTTCGGTTTGCGCTGGTGGATGTGGCTCTTGAACATGCCCCTCTCGAGAAAGGTTTCGTTTTTCTTCGACCGGTAGGCGGTATCAGCCCAGACGCCCGAACCGGTGTTGTTCGTGCTGATCAGGTCAGGCAACCGGGCGCCGTCATGGGCATTGGCGGCACTGGCATCCCAGGTCCGGATCAACCCGTGAGCCCGGTCGATGCCGATGTGGTTCTTGTAGCCGAACATCGGGATGGCGAGATCGACCGGCTTGAAGGCCTTGGGATCGGCACCCTCCTTCACCTTGGCCTTGGTGTACTTCACGCTCCAGCGGGCATCGCGATCCTTCTGACGGAGCCGGGCTGGCTTTGCCTTCCATGCCTCCGGGATCCGGCCGTCCTTGATCGCTGCCTTCTCCTCGTCGGTGTTCCGCTGCTTGGGGGCAGGCACAACGGTAGCATCGATGATCTGGCCGCCCATGGCGAGATAGCCCCGGTCGGTCAGTGCGGCATCGAAGCGGGCGAAGAGCTTGTCGATTGCCTTGGCTTGCACCAAGCGCTCGCGGAACAGCCACACCGTCGTTGCATCCGGCACCGTGCCATCGAGCCCAAGGCCCAGGAAGCGCTGGAACGACAAGCGATCCTTGATCTGGAATTCCGTCGCTTCGTCCGAAAGCGAATAGAGCGCCTGCAGCACCAGAATTTTGAACATCATCACCGGGTCAAACGGCGGCCGCCCGCCTTTGCCACGAACACTGCGGCGCAGAGCGGCGATCAATGGCCCCCGGAAAACCTCAAAGTCGACCACCCCGGACAGACGCTCCAACGGATCACCCGCTGCGCTCAAGGCCTCGTACCGGTTCGAAAGATCAAAGAAACCGGGCTGTCCCGCCATCATCGCCTCCGCTCATCCGCAAGGGCAGTGAATCAGGTCAGGCCGACAAGCGCCAGAGTTTTTCGAACCCTCCAGCTGGTTCGACAGCACCGGCCGCAGCGCCTTCCTCCAGCTCACCTGGAAGATCGGCGGCCGCGGTCTCTGATTCCGCCTTTTGACCGCATCCATCCCGGTGACGCCGCGCGGACTTCGGTTCGCGCGGCGTTTTCGTGTCAGCTTTCCGCCGGCAGCCGCAGGGCCACGCCGACCATCGCGGTGGCCCAGCATCCCGCGATCCACAGGCAGGCCATCGGCATCCGGTCCTGCGCCATCGCGCCCAGCACCGCGCCGCTCAGCAGGCCGCCCCACAGCGCCGCCCAAGAGAGCCAGCCCGTATCCTTGCGGCCGGCCAGCCATCCGGCCAATCCCTGTCCCAGCTTGACCAGCGCGCCGGTCATGTAGGTGAGCCCGATCGCCACCTCGCCATCGCGCTGGAAGGTGTTGTTGATCGCGCCCATCGCCATGACCAGCGTGGCCAGCATCGCCGCCGGCAGGCCGAGCGCGCGCGCCGTGGCGCCGGCGAGCAGCAGCGCGGCGACGAGCGCCAGCACGGCGGGCTTGCGATAGCGCCCGGCGCGGATCGACAGCAGCGCGCCGCCGGTCACGCCGGCCACGAAGCCGGCGATCAGGAACGCGGGCGTCACCGCGCGCACCACGTCGGTGCCGAAATCCACGCCGAGCCGCGTGGTGTTGCCCGACATGAAGGAGACGAAATAACCGTCGGCCGACAGGAAGCCCACAGCATCGACGAACCCCGCCATCGCGGCCAGCGCGACGGCGAAACGGCGGCGATTGCGGTCGTAGCGGATCATGCGCCGAACGTTAGGGGATAATGGCCTAGATCGGTACGCCGATAATGAACTTCACGATCACGCTGTCGGCATTGGCGCCATATCCCTTGCCCACGGCGGCGTTGAGATCCCACTTGCCGATCTGCGCATCCACGGCGGCATACGTGGAATGCTCGGTATTGCCGAAATGGCCGGGATCGCGCAGCGGGCCGACTTCGTTGTAGCTTTCCACGCCCACGGTCACCTTGGGGGTCAGGCGGTATCCGGCCTTGGTGTCGATATCGAGCGTGATCGGGCCGGGGTTCGGCCCTGCGATCACGAAATCGAAGTTGCCGTTGGCGGCCAGCACCCAGTGATCGTTCCGCCAGCCGCCGATCAGCTTCAACTCGCCGTTCCACGGATTCTGGTCGAGCCGGTGGCCGACCTTGCCCACTTCCAGATTCGCGCCCCAGAAGGCCCCGGTCGGCCCGTGCGGCGCGAGCCACTTGAGACGCAGCTTCACCCCCTGCACGCGCGCCACGCCATCGGGCGCCACCGTGGCCAGCGGCAGATAGGCGCCCAGCTCGAACTGGTTGGTCAGCCCCAGCGAAAACTCGGGCGTGATGCGCCAGCGGTGCAGCGGGGTTTCCGCGCCGGGATAATCGGGCGTGCCGTTGCCGCGGACAACGTCGTTGACGTGCACGTCCAGCCCCACCGCGCCGGGCCGGTTCATCTCGTCCATATAGACCTGGATTTCCTCGGGCGCGGCGAACGCGGGTGTGGCCGGCAGCAGCAGCGCGGGCGCGACAATGTACCTCAGGATAGACCGAAACGGCATGGCATGGCTTTCGTCAGGGTCCCATGCGCCTCATAGGCGGGGGCACCCTGACGAGGCAAGCACACCTGGGTATGGGCCGGGAACGGCGTTCAGCCGCGCGCCATCCCCAGCGCCATGCGCGTCAGCACGTCGATGAAGGCCTCGGCGATTTCGGTGTCCTCCGGCGCGGCATCCTGCACGGCGCGGCGCATCGCCTCGGCCCATTGGCCCGCCGTTTGCCGGCTGATCGGAAAGGGTGCGTGCATCGACATCATGCACTTGCCGGGGTTGGCCTCGAACCAGTCGCGCGGGCCTCCCGCCCACCCGGCAAGGAACGCGGGCAGCGATTCGCGCATCGACGCCAGGTCCGCCGCGTGCATTGCGCGCAGCTCGGCATAGGCCGGGTCCTGCTCCATCAGGTCGTAGAACCGGTCGGTGATCCGGCGCAGCACGGTATGGCCGCCGATCCGTTCGAACGGCGTGGCGGGTTGGGAACGGTCCTGCGGCTGTTCGACGGCGGTGGCCAAGGCGTGAAACTCCGGACGGGGATCGAGACCCTTGTCGCTACCAGCCCGAGGAGCAAGGCGGTTTGATGCCGGTCAATTTCGCGCGGGAAACGTTGTTACCGGACCGGGTCCGCGATCATCGCCTTCAGCGTGTCCAGCCGGTCGGCTTCGTGCGCCGGCTTGTCGGCGCGGATGCGGCTGATGCGCGGAAAGCGCATGGCAACGCCCGACTTGTGGCGCTTGGAAGCATGGACGGAATCGAACGCCACTTCCAGCACCAGCGACTTGTCGGTCTCCCGCACCGGGCCGAAGCGGTTGACGGTGTGCTGGCGGACGTGGCTGTCGAGCCATTTCAGCTCGGCATCGGTGAAGCCGAAATAGGCCTTGCCCACCGGCAGCAGGTCCGCGCCTTGGTCTGGATCGCCGTCCCAGCAGCCGAACGTGAAGTCCGAATAGAACGATGAGCGTTTGCCCGAACCGCGCTGCGCATACATCAGCACGCAATCGACCAACAGCGGATCGCGCTTCCACTTGTACCACAGCCCGGTGCGCCGCCCCGCGACATAGGGTGAATCGCGCCGCTTGAGCATGACGCCCTCGATCGCATCCTCGCGCGCGCGGGCGCGCACGTCGGCAAGTTCCGCGAAGTCGCGGGCCGCGATCAGCGTGGAAATGTCGAAGCGCGCCGGATCGAGCCGGGGCAGGAACGCTTCCAGCCGGGCGCGGCGGTCTGTCCAGGGCCGATCGCGCAAGTCCTCGCCGCCGATCACCAGCGCGTCGTACAGCCGGACGAAGGCGGGGAAATCCTCCAGCATCCGCTTCGACACGGTCTTGCGGCCGAGCCGTTGCTGCAAGGCATTGAAGCTGGCCGCGCCGCCGGTCTCGCCGCCCTGGTGCGCGCCACGCACCAGCAGTTCGCCGTCCAGCACCGCCGGTTCGGCCAGCGCGCCGGCCACTTCGGGAAAGGTGGCGGAAATATCGTCGCCGCCGCGCGAATAGACGCGCGTTTCGCCACCGAGATCGGTGGCGGCATGGACGATCTGCACGCGGATGCCGTCCCACTTCCATTCGGCGGCGAAGTTTTCGAGGTCGATGGCAGCCCCGTCCTCCAGCGGATGCGCCAGCATGAACGGGCGGAACAGCGGCCGGTCGTCGGTGCGTGGCGGCGCCGCGCCTTCGGCGGCCCAGGCGAACAGCGCGCGATAGGGCGGCTCCTGCCCGTGCCAGTATTCCTCCACCAGATCGACCGGCACGCTGAAGGCCTCGGCGAAAGCTACCTTGGCGAGCCGGGCGGAAATGCCGATCCGCATCGCGCCGGTGGCGAGCTTGAGCAGGGCGTAGCGGCCGTTGGCGTCAAGGCGGTCGAGCAGCCCGGCGAGCGCGGCCGGCGCGGTGGAGCGGCTGGTCGCGCGCAGAATTTCAACGGCTTCCGAGACGCCGGGCGCGGGCATGACGTCATGACCGGATGCCGGCCAGAGCAGGCTGGCGGTTTCCGCCGTATCGCCCACGTAATCGCGCGAGAGCGTCCACAGCACGGGATCGACGCGCTCCGCCATCAGCGCGCGGATCGTGCCGGCCTTGACCGCGGGGAAATCCAGCCCGTCGGTCAGCGCGGCCAGCGCCCAGCCGCGATCGGGATCGGCCGTTTCGCGCAGGTAGCGCGCGATCAGTGCCAGCTTGGCGTTGCGCGACCGGGTGAACACCAGCGCGTCGAGCAGGGCGGCGAAGCGCTCCACTAGGAGGTGGTCCTCTCAGTCATCCTCGTCCTCGTACCCCACCAGCGCCAGCGCGCGGGCCTTGCGCTGGTGCAGTTCGCACCAGCGCAACAGCGCTTCCTCGCGGCCGTGGGTGATCCAGGTTTCGGCTGGGTTCACCTGCGCGATCGTGGCGGTCAAGTCGTCCCAGTCGGCATGGTCGGAAATGACCAGCGGCAGTTCCACGTTGCGCTGGCGGGCGCGCTGGCGCACGCGCATCCATCCCGATGCCATGGCGGTCAGCGGATCGGGCAGACGCCGGCTCCAGCGGTCGTTCAGCGCGGACGGGGGGCAAAGCACGATCGCGCCGGCCAGCGCGCCCTTCGGCGCATCGGACACCAGCCGCAGGTCGCCCAGCGGCACGCCCTGCTCTTCATAGAGGCGGCACATCCGTTCCATCGCGCCGTGCAGCCACACGGGATCGTGGTAGCCGGCCGCGCGTAGTTCCGCGATCACGCGCTGCGCCTTGCCCAGGGCATAGGCGCCCACCAGCACGCAGCGATCGGGCTGCGCGGCGCGCGCGGCCAGCAGCCGGGCGATTTCCTCGCCGATCGGCGGATGGCGGAAAACCGGCAGGCCGAACGTCGCCTCGGTGATGAACAGGTCGCAGGGCGTCACCGCGAAAGGCGGACAGGTCGGATCGGGCCGGCGCTTGTAGTCGCCCGTCACCACCACCCGTTCGCCGGCATGTTCGAGCAGGATCTGTGCCGAGCCGAGAACGTGCCCCGCCGGCACGAACGTGGCGGTTACGCCGCCGGGCAGGGGGATCGGCGCGTGCAGCGGTGCGGTACATGCGCCCTCCGCCACGCCATAGCGCAAGGCCATGATCGCCAGCGTTTCGGGCGTGGCGATCGTGCGGCCATGCCCGCCCCGCGCGTGATCGGCATGGCCATGCGTGACCAGCGCGGTGCCCACGGCACGCGCGGGATCGATCCAGACGTCGGCCGGAACGATCCGGAGCCCGGTCGGCTCCGGGCGAATCCAGGAAAAATCTTCGGCCATTGATGCACGTCATGGCGCGCGCGGGCGATTCGGGCCAGCCGCCTGTTCGGGCAGCGCCGGCCGATGCGGGGCCATGCAGGTCCCGGACAGGACCCGTTCAGACTCGTCCGCTAGGGTGCGCGCCGTCCATCCCCCCGGTCTGGCCACCCCGGTCTGGCCGTCCTTGTCCGGCCGAACCCGAGGAGCCCCGACGATGACTCGCACCATTGCCAGGATCGCGTTGCTGGTGGGGCTGATCGCGCTGGCCGGGTGCGAGCACAAGGAAACGGGACCCGAGGAACAGGATACGCGCACCACCGCGCCGGTTGTCGCTTCGCCCGCGCCGGCGGTGACGGCGGTGCCGCCCACGGTCCACCCGCTGTCGGATTTCGACAGGCTCGACGCCAATCACGATGGTCGGATTTCCTCCGCCGAATATGCGCGGGCGGCGCAATCGCTGTTCGAGATGATCGACATGGAGCACGACGGCACAGTGACGCTGCAGGAACTGGAGGCGGCGCGCGGCGTACTGGGCGATCTGGACGGGCTGGACGCCAAGCGCATCCTCGCGCTGGCCGACGCCGATGAGGACGGCAAGCTGACGCTGGGCGAATGGATGGCGTTCAACAACGCGCGGTTCGACCGGATCGATGCCAACGACGATGGCTTCATCGATCGCGCCGAATGGAACGCGCCGCATCCCGCGCCGCCGGAGCCTTCGGCGATTCCCTGAGTATTGAAGACGTTCCCACCCCCGACCCCTCCTGCTTGCGGGAGGGGAGCGAGACTTGCGCCGCCAGAGGCGGCGATAGTTGCAGCGGGGCGGGCTTTCGCCATGAAAAAGGGCGCGCCCCGCAGGACGCGCCCCTTCTGTTTCATCGAGGCTTGTTAGGCCCGCCTTACTCGGCTTCGTCGGCGCTCGGTTCGGGTGTGGTGCCCGCCGATTTGCCGCCCTTGCGTTCCTTCTTCTTGACCAGCTTCGGTGCGGCCGGGGTCAGTTCGAAGGACAGCGCGCCGTCGGTGCCGGCCTCGTCCTTCAGGCTGACGTGGACCTCGCCGCCGTTGGCCAGCTTGCCGAACAGCAGTTCCTCGGCCAGCGGCTTCTTGACCCGTTCCTGGATGAGCCGGGCCATAGGCCGCGCGCCATAGAGCCGGTCATAGCCCTTCTTCGCCAGCCAGGCGCGGGCGTCGTTGTCGAACTGGATGTGGACGTTCTGTTCCGCCAGCTGGAGTTCGAGCTGGAGGATGAACTTGTCCACCACCCGGCTGACGACTTCGGCGGGCAGGTAGGCGAAGGGCACGATCGCATCGAGACGGTTGCGGAATTCGGGGGTGAAGAGGTTCTTCACCGCCTCGTCGCCCGCGTCGGCCTTGGACACGTCGCCGAAGCCGATGCCCTGCTTGGCCATGTCCGATGCGCCCGCGTTGGTGGTCATGATCAGCACCACGTTGCGGAAATCGACGGTCTTGCCGTGGTGATCGGTCAGGCGGCCGTTGTCCATCACCTGCAGCAGGATGTTGAACAGATCGGGGTGCGCCTTCTCGATCTCGTCGAGCAGCAGGACGCAGTGCGGCTGCTGGTCGATCGCGTCGGTCAGCAGACCGCCCTGGTCGAAGCCCACGTAGCCCGGAGGCGCGCCGATCAGCCGGCTGACCGAATGGCGCTCCATGTATTCGGACATGTCGAAGCGCTGCAGCGGGATGCCCATGATCTGGGCCAGGCTGCGCGCCACTTCGGTCTTGCCGACGCCGGTGGGGCCGCTGAACAGGAACGAGCCGATCGGCTTGTCGGGATCGCGCAGGCCGGCACGGCTGAGCTTCATCGCGCTCGACAGCACCTCGATCGCCTTGTCCTGCCCGAACACGAGCCGCTTGAGATCGCGTTCGAGGTGTTCGAGCACCTTCTTGTCGTCGCTCGAAACCGACTTGGGCGGGATGCGCGCCATCGTGGCGATCACGGCCTCGATCTCGCGCGCGGTGATGGTCTTCTTGCGCTTGCTCGGCGGCACCAGCATCTGCATCGCGCCCACCTCGTCGATCACGTCGATCGCCTTGTCGGGCAGCTTGCGGTCGTTGATGTAGCGCGCCGAAAGCTCCACCGCGGTCTTTATCGCGTCGGCCGTGTACTTGACCTTGTGGTGATCTTCGAAGGCCGTGCGCAGGCCCTTCAGGATCTTGATCGTGTCTTCCACCGAAGGCTCGTTCACGTCGATCTTCTGGAACCGGCGCAGCAGCGCGCGGTCCTTTTCGAAGTGGTTGCGGAACTCCTTGTAGGTGGTGGAGCCGATGCAGCGGATCGTCCCGCCCGACAGCGCGGGCTTGAGCAGGTTGGACGCGTCCATCGCCCCGCCGCTGGTCGCGCCGGCGCCGATCACGGTGTGGATCTCGTCGATGAACAGGATCGCGTGCGGCATCTTCTCCAGTTCGGAGACGACCTGCTTCAAGCGTTCCTCGAAATCGCCGCGATAGCGCGTGCCGGCCAGCAGGCTGCCCATGTCGAGCGAATAGATCACCGCGTTAGCCAGCACCTCGGGCACTTCGCCTTCCACGATCTTGCGCGCGAGGCCTTCGGCGATGGCGGTCTTGCCCACGCCCGGATCGCCCACGTAGAGCGGGTTGTTCTTGGAGCGGCGGCACAGGATCTGGATCGTGCGGTCCACCTCGGGGCCGCGCCCGATCAGCGGATCGACCTTTCCGCCCAGCGCCTTCTCGTTGAGGTTGACGCAGAACTGGTCGAGCGCGGAATCCTTCTTCTGCCCCTTGGATTCGGCCTTTTCCTCCTGCTTGGGCTGGTCTTCGTCCGCGCCCTTGGGATTGCGGTTTTCCACTTGGCGGCCGCCCTTGCCGATGCCGTGGCTGATATAGCTCACCGCGTCGAGCCGGCTCATGTCCTGCTGCTGCAGGAAATAGACCGCGTAGGAATCACGTTCGGAGAACAGCGCCACCAGCACGTTGGCGCCGGTCACGGTATCCTTGCCGGACGACTGGACGTGCAGGATGGCGCGCTGGATCACGCGCTGGAACCCGGCCGTGGGCTGCGGGTCCGCCTTTTCCTGCGTCTTTAGCGACTGGTATTCCTGATCGAGGTACTGGCGCACCACATCGCCCAGGTCACCCAGGTCGACTCCGCACGCCTGCATCACCTGCGACGCATCGGGATCGTCGATCAGGGCCAGCAGGAGGTGCTCGAGAGTCGCGTATTCGTGGCTGCGCTCGGATGCGTTGGCGAGCGCGGCGTGCAGCGTTTTCTCAAGGCTCTGTGCGAAACTGGGCATAGGCTCTTACTTTCTGGCTTGCGCCGGGTTGTCCCCGTTCTTCAAAAATGCACGGACATGGTTAACAGGGGCCAAACCAGCCGCGGATACGGCACCGGAAAAGTGCCGTGAGAATGCACCGAAGCGGATCGCTGCGGTGACCATACCGGATATATGGGTATGCCGCCCGGAAAGAGGAAGGGCGGCCCGGTTCATCGCGGAGTGCCGTCCGGCGGAGAGCTTCGGAACAGCGCTTCGGCCGCGGCGCGGTGGGCTGAAGCCCGTTCCCGGTGCGCGATAACCCGTTCGATTTCCTGCTTCAGCAGCGCGATGCGCGCGTCGAGTTCGGCGCGCGAATAGGTGTCGAGCACTTCCCCGGCCAGTTGGCTGGCCAGATCGCCTTTGCGACGGGGGCGGTCTTCTTCATCCATTGCAGTGCACAATCTTGGACGGCAAGTGCTTGCTGTCAACGGGGTGCGTGGCTAGTCCTTGCAATTGACGGGGGTTTCGACGCGAAAAGGGGGTTGGACCATGGCGACAACGGTGTCGGAGACGATGACGGCGGTGGGCTTCGATGCCCCGGGCGGTCCCGAAGTGCTTCGCCCCGAAACCGTGCCGGTGCCCAAACCCGGACCGGGGCAGGTCCTGCTGCGAGTCGCCTATGCGGGGGTCAACCGGCCCGACGTGATCCAGCGGCAGGGCTTCTATCCCCCGCCGCCGGGTGCGTCGCCGCTGCCGGGGCTGGAAGTTTCGGGGCAGGTCGCGGCCATCGGCGAGGGCGTGGTGACGCTGCTGCCGGGGCAGAAGGTCTGCGCGCTCGTGGCCGGGGGCGGCTACGCCGAATATTGCCTGGCCGAAGCCGGCCAGTGCCTGCCCGTGCCCGAGGCCCTGTCGATGGCGGAAGCGGCGGCGATGCCGGAAACCCTGTTCACCGTGTGGCACAACGTGTTCGAGCGCGGCTGGGCCAGGGAGGGCGAGACGCTGCTGGTCCATGGCGGCACCAGCGGGATCGGCTCGATGGCGATCATGCTGGCCAAGCTGTTCGACATGACGGTGATCGTCACCTGCGGCGGGGCGGACAAGTGCGCGGCGGCGCTGGCCATCGGCGCGGACCACGCGATCGATTACAAGCAGGCCGACTTCGTGGCGGAAGTGGCGCGGATCACCGATGGCGCCGGCGTCCATATCGTGCTCGACATGGTGGCCGGCGACTATGTCGCGCGCAACCTCAAGTGCCTGCGCGACGATGGCCGGCATGTCACCATCGCGGTGCAGGGGGGCGTCCGGGCCGAGATCAACATGGCCGAAGTGATGCGCCGGCGCCTGACGTTGACCGGATCGACGCTGCGGCCGCGCTCGAACGAGTTCAAGGCGCTGCTGGCCAGCGAGATCATGGAGCTGGTGTGGCCGCTGGTGGCCGATGGCGCGCTGCGCCCGGTGATGGACCGCGTGTTTCCGCTCGCCGATGCCGCCGCCGCGCACGCGCGGATGGAATCGGGAGGCCATATCGGCAAGATCGTGCTGGCGGTCGGTGCCACCGCGGATATCGGGTGACCCCCTTCCGCGCCGGATTTTCGACGGTATTTCCGAAGTTTGCCGGATAGAGCTTGCCGTTTTCGGGCGCGTGCCTTACATCGGCAGCCTGCACGGCCGCTCCGCAAGGGGCGGCCCTTATTGTATCCGCATTCGGAGACTTTCCCGTGAGCAACCAGCCCGCGTATCCGCTGATGCCGCACGCGACGGCGTCCTGGCTTGTCGACAACACCGCGCTCACTTTCGAGCAGATTGCCGAATTCTGCGGCCTGCACCTCCTTGAAGTGCAGGCGATGGCGGACGATCTGGCTGGCGCGAAGTACACCGGCCGCGATCCCGTGCGCTCGGGCGAACTGACCCAGATCGAGATCGAGCGCGGCCAGGCAAACGCGGACTATCGCCTGCGCATGCAGAAGGCCCCGCTGTCGGTCAACCGCACCAAGGGGCCGCGCTACACCCCGGTGTCGAAGCGCCAGGACAAGCCCGATGGCATCGCCTGGATCCTGCGCCATCACCCGGAAATCTCGGACGCGCAGATCGGCAAGCTGATCGGCACCACGCGCAACACCATCGCCGCGATCCGCGATCGCAGCCACTGGAACATCCAGAACATTAACCCGAAGGACCCGGTCACGCTGGGCCTGTGTTCGCAGCGTGAGTTGGACGGGCTGGTCGCCAAGGCGGCCAAGCGTGCGGGCATTACCGAAGAGGACGCCGGCGGCGACAACCGGCTGGGTTCGGATCGCGACGCGCTGATCGAGGAACTGCGCGCCGAGCGCGAGGCCCAGCACAAGGCCGCCGTGGAAGCCGCGCAGGAGGCCGAGGCCCGCGCCTGGCTCGAAGCGCGCCGCGCCGAAGGCGTGTCGGACAGCTGAGCCGCCCTTGAGCGATAACATAGAAAGGCCGCCGGGAGCGATTCCGGCGGCCTTTTCGTGTTCGTGGCCTATGGACCGGCGCTTCCATTTGCGCGAACAAGAACTCCGGAAGAGGATAGCAGCCGGATCACGCCATGAATTTTGCCGATCGCGTCACCATCACTGTCGAGAACCACGTTGCGCACGTCCTGCTGGACCGGGCGGACAAGATGAACGCGCTGGACGATGCCATGTTCGGCGCGATCGTTGATGCCGGCCACGCCCTGTTCGATCTTGGCGGCGTGCGCGCCGTCGTCCTGTCCGGCGCGGGGCGGGCGTTCTGCGCGGGGCTGGACCTTTCGAGCATGGGCAACACCGATCGCTGGAAGGAAGGCTCGCTGGTCGATCGCACCCACGGCAACGCCAACCGCGCGCAGGAGGCGGCGATGGTGTGGCGCAAGCTGCCGATGCCGGTGATCGCGGCGGTGCATGGCGTCTGCTTCGGCGGCGGGCTGCAGGTGGCGAGCGGCGCGGACATACGCATCGTCGCGCCCGACGCGCGCATGGCGGTGATGGAAGTGAAGTGGGGGCTGGTGCCCGACATGGCCGGCTACGCCCTGTGGCGTGGCAACGTGCGCGATGATGTGCTGCGCGAACTGACTTACACCCACCGTGAATTCAGTGGCGAGGAAGCGGTCCGGCTGGGCTTCGCCACGCATGCCGATGCCGATCCGCTGGGCGCCGCCCTGGCGCTGGCGCACACCATCGCCGGCAAGAGCCCGCACGCGGTGCGCGCGGCCAAGCAGCTCAGCAACCGTGTTCCCGATCTGCCGGAGGCGGACGTGCTGCTGGCCGAAAGCGTCGCCCAGCAGGAACTGATGTACAGCCCTAACCAGCGCGAGGCGGTAATGGCGGGGCTGCAGAAGCGCGCCGCGGACTTCATCGATCCCTGATGGCGGCGAACACGGCACGCACGGCCAGGGCTGACTCCACACGATGAAGGCATTGCACGACCCGCAGGGCATCCTGTCGCAGGGCCTCGCCGCTATACGCGACCGCTTCCAGGTGCCGCAGGGTTTTCCCGCGTCGGTGCTGGCGGCGGCCGAACAGGCGGCGAAGCGCGTGCCATCGCTTCACGTCGACCGGACGGCCGAGCCCTTCGTCACGCTCGATCCCGCCTCGTCCACCGATCTCGACCAGGCCTTCACCATCGCGCGATCGGGCGCGGACCTCGTGCTGCGCTATGCCATCGCCGATGTCGCGTGGTTCGTGGAGGATGGCGATCCCGTTGACGAAGAGGCGTGGCGGCGCGGCGAAACGCTCTATCTGCCCGATGGCAAGGCCGGCCTCTACCCGCCGGTGCTGGCCGAAGCGGCGGCAAGCCTGCTGCCGGCGGGGCCACGCCCGGCCGTGGTCTTCACCGTTCGCGTGGCGCCCGATGGCGAAGCACGGCTGGACGGGGTGGAGCGCGCGCTGATCCGCAGCCGGGCGAAGCTGGCCTATGCCACCGTGCGCGATGGCGATCTGCCGCCCGATTTCAGCGAACTCGCCGCGCGCGTCGCTGCCGCCGAAGCGCGGCGCGGGGCGGCGCGGGTCGATCCGCCTGAACAGGAAGTGGTCGCGCTGGGGCAGGGGCGCTATGCGTTGGCCTACCGCCCCTTGCTGCTGTCCGAACGGCGCAATGCCGCGCTGTCGCTGGCGACCAACCTTGCCGTGGCGCAGGCCCTGCTAGCGCACGGCACGGGCCTGTTCCGCGTGATGGCCGGTCCCGACGACAAGGCGGTCGCGCGGCTACGGCAAACCGCGCTGGCGCTGGCGCTCGACTGGCCTTTGGCGATGCCGCTGGCCCAGTTCGAAAAGACGCTCGATCCGGCACAGCCCCGGCAGGCGGCGTTCATGATGGCAGTTCGCCGCGCCGGCAACGGCGCCGGCTATGCCCCGCTCCAGCCGGGCGTGCCGCCGTGGCACAGCGCCATCGCCGCCTCCTATGTCCACGCCACCGCGCCGTTGCGGCGGCTGGCCGACCGCTACGTGATCCGCGCGGCGCTCGCCGTGTGCAACGGCGATCCGGTGCCTGAAGCGGTGACCCGCGCCTTTGCCGGCCTGCCCGACGTGATGGCGCGGGCCGATGCCCTGGCCGGGCGGATCGAGCGCGGCGTGATCGATCTGGCCGAAACCGTGATGCTGCGCGACCGGACCGGGGAGCGGTTCGACGCCGTCGTCACCGACAGCGAGGGCGATTCGGCGCGCATCCAGCTTGCCGGCCTGCCGGTCGTCGCGCGCGTCCGGGTGCCCGGCGTCCTCCCCGGCACCCGCATCGCGGTGCGGCTGGACCAGGCCGACTCCGCCACCGGGCGGCTGGTCTTCAGCCTGGCACCCTGATCCGGCCCCACATCCGGCCCCACGTCCGGAACCGGCAACTTGCGAAAATCGGAAGAATCCGATTGCGGCCAACCGGCGTTCCGGCTAACCGCCCCTCTCTCCACGCGCTTGCCGCGCATCGAGGCCCGATGGCGGAGTGGTGACGCAGCGGACTGCAAATCCGTATACGCCGGTTCGATTCCGGCTCGGGCCTCCATTTCTCCCTATCGCGCGTTTCGCATCGCTCTTGGCAACCGCAGCGCGCTGCCGGACCAAGTTCGGCATTGCGCTTTGCCGCATGAATGACGACGTAGGCAGGCATGACTGAAGAAGAAAAGAACCGGGAGCTTATCAACCGGAAGTTCTACAAGGCCGAGCAGGAAGCGGGCTTTGTCGAATCCCACCCCAGAACCACGCCGCAGCAGCAGGACCCTGCCTATCGGCTGGCGTTCCGCGATACGGACTTCCTCCTGCGCGAGGAATTGCGGCCGGTGCGGTTCCAGCTCGAACTGCTCAAGCCCGACATGCTGCTGGACGAAGCGGGCATCGGCTCCACGCTGGTGATGTACGGATCGGCGCGGATTCCCTCGCCCGAGCATGTCGAGGGGCTGCTGGCCGCCGCCACCTCGCCCGAGCGCAAGGCCGTGGCCGAGCGGCTCGCCGCCAAGGCGCACTATTACGACGAGGCGCGCAAGCTGGCCGGCATCGCCAGCCGCTGCGCCGTGGTGGAAGACGGCAAGCGCCAGTTCGTGATCTGTTCGGGTGGCGGGCCTTCGATCATGGAAGCGGCCAACCGTGGCGCGGCGGAGGCGGGGGCGGAATCGATCGGGCTCAACATCGTGCTACCGCACGAACAGGCGCCGAACGGCTATGTCACCCCGCACCTGTCGTTCCAGTTCCACTACTTCGCGCTGCGCAAGATGCATTTCCTGCTGCGCGCCCGCGCGGTGGCGGTGTTTCCGGGCGGGTTCGGCACGTTCGACGAATTCTTCGAACTGCTCACGCTGATCCAGACCGGCAAGATGAAGCCCATCCCGATCCTGCTGTTCGGCAAGGATTTCTGGAACCGCGTGGTGAACTTCGAGGCGCTGGCCGAGGAAGGCGTGATCAACTTCGACGATCTGAAGCTGTTCCACATGGTCGAAAGCGCCGAGGACGCCTGGCGCCACATCACCGGCTTCTACGATCTCGAATGCGATTGAGCGGCCGGAGTCAGGGACGGCGTCAGGACCCGGGATCGCGGTCCTGGCGCACCGCCTGATGGCCCAGCGGGCCGTGCCCGGCGCCGAAACCGGGCGCGGCTTCCAACGCGGCGCGCACGAAGCGGCGCGCGCCGTCCACCGCGTCCGCCAGCGCAAGGCCCCGCGCCAGCAGCGTGGCGATCGCGCTCGATAGCGTGCAGCCGGTGCCGTGGGTGTGGCGGGTGACGATGCGAGGCGCGGTCCAGACCCGTTCCGTCCGGCCGGGCACGACCAGCCGGTCCACCACCTCGTCGCCATCGGCATCGCCGCCCTTGGCGATATAGGCGACGCCGCGCGCGCGCATCGCCGCGTCCCCGCCCAGCGCCGCGAGTTCGGGCACGTTGGGCGTGGTCAGCGTGGCCGCGCGCATCAGCCGCTCGAACGCGTCGATGGTCGCCGCGTCGGCCAGCGCCGCGCCGCTGGTGGCGATCATCACCGGGTCGAACACCACCGGCACGGCCAGCCGTTCGACGCGATCGGCCACGACGGCGGCGATCGCCGGCGAACCGAGCATGCCGATCTTCACCGCATCGACGCCGATGTCGTCCACGCAGGCATCGATCTGCGCTGCGACCATTGCCGGATCGACCGGCAGCACGCCATGGACGCCGGTGGTATCCTGCGCCGTCAGCGCGCAGATCGCGCTCATGGCATAGCCGCCCAGCATCGTGATCGTCTTGATGTCGGCCTGGATGCCGGCGCCACCGCCCGAATCGGACCCGGCGATGGTGAGGATGCGGGGCGGGGGAATCATGGCTGCGGGCAGAGGTTGCGGGCCATCACGCCTTGAACTTGCGCTCGCTGGACGGCGGATGCTTGGCGTGAAGCGCCTTGGCGCGCGTGGGCCGGTCCATCAGCTCGCCGCCGCAATTGGGGCAGCGATCGTCCAGTTCCTCGGCGCATTCGGCGCAGAAGGTGCATTCGAACGAGCAGATGAACGCACCGGGCGCTTCGGCCGGCAGGTCGGTTCCGCAGCGTTCGCAATCGGGGCGCATTTCGAGCATCGCCAGTTCCTTCCGCAAGGGCGCCTGCGTCCCCGCCCACCCCCAACCCCTCCCGCAAGCGGGAGGGGAGCGAGACTTGCGCCGCCGCAGGTGGCGTTAGTCGCAGCGGGGTGGGCCTGTGGTACGCACGGCTACCAACACCCCCTGGCCGCGAAGCACAAAACCATGCCCTCTACAAGCGCGCCTTCAACAAGCGTGGGCGTTACGCTGCCTTCCGCACGGCGTCGCAGATCGCGTCGACCACGCGTTCCACCTCTTCGGCATCATCGCCTTCGGCCATCACGCGGATGACCGGTTCGGTGCCGGACGGGCGGATGACCAGCCGGCCCTTGCCCGCCAGCCGCGCTTCGGCATCGGCGATCGCCGCCTTCACCGTGTCGGCCTCCAGCGGCTTGCCCCCGGCGAAGCGCACGTTCTTGAGCAGTTGCGGCACCGGATCGAACAGGTGGAGCAGTTCGCTGGCCGGCTTGCCCGAGGAGACAAGCGCCGCCAGCACCTGCAGCGCGGCGATCGTGCCGTCGCCGGTGGTGGCGTGATCGGCCAGGATCATGTGGCCCGATTGTTCGCCGCCCACGTTGTAACCGCCCTCGCGCATCTTCTCCAGCACGTAGCGATCGCCGACGGCGGTGCGGATCAGGTCCAGCCCCTTGCTCTTGAGGAAGCGTTCGAGGCCGAGGTTGGACATGACCGTGGCTACCACGCCGCCGCCGCGCAGTTCGCCGCGCGCAGCCAGCTGGCTGCCGATCAGCGCCATGATCTGGTCGCCGTCCACCGTCTGCGCTTTTTCGTCGACCACGATCAGGCGATCGGCATCGCCGTCCAGCGCGATGCCGATGTCGGCGCGCACTTCGCGCACCCTGGCCTTGATCGCTTCCAGGTGGGTGGAGCCGACGGCGAGGTTGATGTTCTTGCCGTTAGGTTCGACGCCCAGCGTGATCACTTCCGCGCCCAGTTCCCAAAGCGCGGAGGGCGTGACGTGATAGGCAGCGCCGTTGGCGCAATCGAGCACGATGCGCAGGCCGTCCAGCCGCACGTTGTCGGGCAGCGAAGCTTTGACCGCGTGGATATAGCGGCCGCGCGCATCCTCGATGCGGCGGGCGCGGCCGACTTCGGTGGCGTCGGCCAGCGGCAGGTCCTGCTCCAGCATCGCCTCGATCGCGAGTTCCGCCTCGTCCGACAGCTTGTAGCCATCGGGGCCGAACAGCTTGATGCCGTTATCCTCGAACGGGTTGTGGCTGGCCGAGATCATCACGCCCAGATCGGCGCGCATCGAACGGGTCAGCATGGCCACGGCCGGCGTCGGCATCGGCCCCAGCAGCACCACGTCCATGCCGACGCTGGTGAACCCCGCCACCATCGCGCTTTCCATCATGTAGCCCGAAAGGCGGGTGTCTTTGCCGATCACCACGCGATGGCGGTGATCGCCGCGCTGGAAATAGCTGCCGGCGGCCTGGCCGACCTTCATCGCCGTGGCCGCCGTCATCACCCCGGCGTTGGTCCGGCCCCGAATGCCGTCGGTGCCAAAGAACTTCCGTCCCATGAAAACCCTTTATCCCTGTTCGCGCGCCCTGGCGGGTCGCCGCGCATTGCGCTCTTGCCCTACACGATTAAATGTCACCAGCGCATGAACCAAGCGATTAACGATCCGTCATCGCCCTCCCCCTTGCCGCCGATCGCGCAAGTGCCCGCCCTGTGGACCTTTGCCGCGCTGACGGCGGGCCTGCTGGGCGGGCTGGCGCTGGCCTTTGTCGCGCCTCACGCCCTGCCCGCCGTGCTGGGCGTGGTGGAGCCGGTGGGCGACCTGTGGCTGCGCGCGCTGAAGGCCACGATCGTGCCGCTGGTGGCCGCGCTACTGTTCACGGGCATCGTGCAGACGGTGGCGACGGCGCAGGCCGGCGCCATGGCGCGGCGCAGCCTCGGCGCGTTCCTGGCCTTCCTGGCGTTCAGCGCGGCGATGCCGATGGTAGTGACGCCCGCGCTGCTGGCGCTGCTGCCGATCCCGGGCGGGTCCGGGTCGGCGCTGCGCACCAGCCTTGCCGGCAGCGCGCCTGTGACCGGCGCCGTGCCGGGAATCGGCGAATTCCTGCGCTCGATCGTGCCGACCAACGTGATCGATGCCGCCGCCAACGACCGGATGCTGCCGATGATCCTGTTCATGGCGGTGTTCGCGCTGGCCAGCACCCGCATCGCGCGGCCGCAGCGCGAGATGCTGGCCACCTTTTTCGCCGGGCTTGCTTCCGCCATGCTGGTGGTGATCGGCTGGGTGCTGGCGCTGGCCCCGCTGGGCGTGTTCGCGCTCAGCCTGTCGGTCGCGGCGAAAAGCGGGACGTCGGCGATCGGCGCGCTGGCGCACTATGTGGTGATCGTGGTGCTCACGGGATCGGTGGTGTTCCTGGCCGGATACGCGATCGCGGCGCTGATCGCGCGCAAGCCGTTGATGGGCTTCGCCCGCGCCGTCCTGCCCGCGCAGACGCTGGGGCTTTCGACGCAAAGCTCGCTCGCCTCGCTGCCGGCGATGCTTGGCGCCTGCCGCACGCTGGGCCTGCGCGAAACCACCGCCGAATTCGTGCTGCCACTGGCCGTGGCGCTGTTCCGCGCGACCAGCCCGGCGATGAACCTCGCCGTCGTGATCTATGTCGCGCACTGGTATGGCGTGCCGCTGGCCCCCGCCCTGATCGTCTCGGGCTGGGCTATGGCGATCCTCGTCTCGCTCAGTTCGGTCAGCCTGCCGGGCACGATCAGCTTCATCGCCTCGGTCGGCCCGATCGCCATCGCCATGGGCGTGCCGGTGGAGCCGCTGGCGCTGCTGGTGGCGGTGGAAGTGCTGCCCGATCTGATGCGCACGCTGGGCAACGTGACGATGGACGTGGCGATCACCGCCGTGATCGATCGCGCAGTGGGAACAGCGGGAGACGAGGAGCCACGGTAATCGGCAAACGCACCATCGCTGATTAGAAAAAATCGCTGGAAAATCGGCACGAATGCCATAGGCGGCGGGCAACCAAACGCCTTCCCCGGCGTTGGTTGCACGAACCGTTTTCTCCCCACGATCGATCTGGAGCGACCATGGCGATTTCCCTGATTACCCTGCCCTATGCCGAAGACGCGCTGGCCCCGGCCATTTCCGCGACCACCGTGCAGACCCACCATGGCAAGCACCATCGCACCTATGTCGATCGCACCAACACCGCGATCGAGGGTGGCGACCTGGCCGACAAGCCGCTGGAAGACATCGTCGCCGCCGCCGAGGCCAAGGGCGACAAGGGCCTGTTCAACAATTCGGCGCAGACCTGGAACCACGGCTTCTACTGGTTCAGCCTCGCCCCGACGTCGGCCGCGCCGACCGGCGATCTCGCCGCCGCCATCGAAAGCTCGTTCGGCTCGTTCGACGCGCTGAAGCAGGAACTCGCGGCGCAGGGCACGGCGCACTTCGCTTCGGGCTGGGTGTGGCTGGTCGAAAAGAACGGCAAGCTTTCGGTCGAACAGACCCATGATGCCGCCACCTACACCACGCTCAGCGGCAATCCGCTGCTGGTGATCGACCTGTGGGAACACGCCTACTATCTCGACCACAAGAACGTGCGCCCGAACTACCTCAAGGACGTGATCGACAATCACCTGAACTGGGAATTCGCCGCCGAGAACTTCGGTCGTGGCGCGCTCTGGACCTATCCGGCCTGATAGCCGGTCTGAAATGACGGTCTGACGTGATGCGCAGGGCCGGCCCGTCAGGGCTGGCCCTGTTCCGCTTGGAACGGCGCGTGGCCCAGCGATGGCGCCGGCCCCTCCGGCTCCGCGGTGTCGATGCCCGGCTCGAACAGCGGTTCCCCGAACAGGAAGCCCACCACGTTGGGGCACCCCAGATGCTCCAGCAGCGCCGAAATGGTCAGCAGGATGGGGACCGAGAGCAGCGCGCCCAGCACGCCCCAGATCCACGTGAAATAGCTGATCGCCAGCAGGATCGAGACCGGATTGACGGTGAAGCGCGCGCCCAGGATCGAGGGCGTGATCAGATTCGATTCGATCGCGTGCAGGCCCAGGTAAAGCAGCATCGGCAGCAGCCCCAGCGCCACGGTGGAGGCGGTGCCCAGACCCACCAGCGCCAGCAGCGCCATCATCGTCAGCGGCCCGATATAGGGCAGGAAGTTGAGCACGAAGGCCAGGCCGCCCCACATGATCGGCGCGGCAAGGCCATAGGCCCAGGCGCCGCCCGCCACGATCAGCCCCACCCCCAGGTTGATCTGCGCCACCGTGAGCATGTACGAGGCGACGCGGTCCTGCACGTCGCGCATGACCTTGGCCATCCGCACCGACGCGCCGAAGCTGTGCCGGTCGAGCAGCAGGCGCCGCTTCATGCGGATGCGCGCCTCGATCATGAAAAACGCCATCAGCAGCGTCAGCAGCGTTTCCAGCACCACGCTGGGCGTGGCGAAGGCGACCTGTTCGATCACCGATGGCCCGGCCAGCACGACCTCGCGCGCGGGATGGCCGGCGATGCGCCCCAGTTGCCGGTTGATATCGCCCAGCCACGCGAAGTTGTCGCGCAGTTCCGCCGACCGCTGGCTGATCTGCCGCACCAGCTGCGGCACCTGGTCGACCATGACGAAGGCCGGTTGCAGGATCAGCGTCAGCGCGGCGACGATAACCGCGATCATGGTGATGATCGCCACAAACGAGGCGAGCATGTTGGGCAGGCCCAGCCGGACGAGGCGATCGGCCAGCGGCGAGAGCACGATGGTGAAGATCATCGCCGTTACCGGCGGCAGGAACACCACCGATCCGATCGACAGCACGAACGGCAGCGCCAGAAACAGCCCGGCGCCCAGCAGCAGCAGGATCGCTGATTGCAGGCGCGCCTGCGGATCGGTCGCCGCATCGGCGCCGGCGGGAAGGGTGGCGGGTCGGTCTTCAGGCTGCGGCACGGCACGCGCTTTCGGATGGGATCGCTGCCACCCTACGCAAGGGTGCCGCGCCGGTTCAAGCCCCGCGATGGTCGGCCATGGGGTCGATCCCGCGATCTATCCTGCCCACCCGGCGCTGCCGCCGGGCGCGGTCACGCTTACGCGCCGGACTGCACCGATGCGTCCAGTTCCGCCATGATCGCATCATGGGCCACGTCGTTTCCGCTGCGGCGCGGCAACTGCCCGCTTTCTATCATCTGCGCCAGCGCGGCGCGGGCGCGTCCGACGCGGCTCTTGATGGTTCCCACCGCGCACTGGCAGATCTGGGCCGCTTCTTCGTAACTGAACCCGCCAGCGCCCACCAGCAGCAGCGCCTCGCGCCGTTCCGGGGGCAGCGTCAGCAGCGCCCGGTGCATGTCCGAAAGGTGGAGCGGCGCTTCCTGCCCGGCGGGGGCCACGAGGATACGCTCGGCCACGACTTCGTCGTAGTCGGCGCGAAAGCGGTTGCGGCGCATATCGGTGAGATAGGCGTTGCGCAGGATCACGAAGGTCCAGGCGCGCATGCTGGTGCCCGGCTCGAACCGGTCCTGCGCGGCCCACGCCTTGAGGAGCGTTTCCTGCACGAGATCGTCGGCAAGGTCGGGCCGTCCGCACAGCCCCCGCGCGAAAGCGCGAAGGTGGGGGATCACAGCGGTCAGTTCGCGCTTGAACGACGCGGCGTTGGAAGAGGTCGCGTCCTTTCGGGGTGCGTCGTCTCCGTTCGCCACGCGTTCACGCCGGCCGCTCTCCGGGATCCGGGCGGGCTCAGCCATGCTGGTCGTCATCGAGCTGGTCAAGCAGGCGCGCGAAGCTGTCGGGCAACGGTTCCTCCACGACGGAATCGTAAAGACGCTTCAATCCTTCGGCCCATTCGGGCTTCGTGGACTTCGCACCGGGCCGATGAGGCGCATCGAGGGACTTCATGGGTTTCTCTTTCGGCATTCGTTCTTGCGAGCCTCCCCCCCCCTTTGAGGATCATGGCAAAAAGGATCCGCAACGCGGCGATGTGAGCATTAGCCCGCCACGGAGCCGGCAAGCCAGCGATCATGACGGGACGTTTGATTGTGGAACGAAACCGGCGGCGGGAAGTTCCCCCGAAATTGCCGGGAACGCCCGATCGGGCAAGACATGGACCCGTGCGCCGGCCATAAACGTTTGGCATGGTAGTCTGGCACGATCATCGACGGTGATCAGCCGCAAGCAAGGATAACAAGCGGGTGGAGACACGCCTGTCGCGCAGGACCATGAAGTCACGCTGGTATGCCCGGTTTCCCCGGGCCGTGCCGGTGGGGATTTTCGTGCTGACGATGGCGATCACCGGCGTCAGCGTCTATGCGATCGAGCGCGCCGAACGGCAGCGTGAAACCGCGCAACTCGGCCAGATCGCGCAGTCCGTGGCGTCCGGCCTCGAACGGCGCGCCAATGCCAGTTCCGCCTATCTGCGGTCGGGCGCCGCGCTGTTCGCGACGCAGCGCGTGGTCGAAGCGCCGCTGTTCCAGACGTTCATTGGCCAGTTGCATCTCAACGGCACCTATGCCGGTTCCGACGGCATCGGCTGGGCCATGAAAGTGAACCGGCAGGATATTCCCACGGTGGAGGATGTGATCCGCCGCAACGGTGATCCCGCCTTTGCCATCCGTCCCCGTCCGGCGGCAAGCGCACGCTTCGTGGTGCCGATCATGTATCTCCAGCCGGACAGCGAGCGGAACCGCCGCGCGATCGGCTTCGACATGCATTCCGAGCCCGTCCGTCGCAGCGCGATGCAGACCGCGGAACGCCTGGGCCGCCCCACCGCGACGGGCAAGGTCGTGCTGCAACAGGAAGGCCCCGGCGGCGGTTCTCCCGGATTTCTCATCTACATGCCGGTCTATGGCCTGGGCGGAACGCGGATTGAACAGAACCTGCGCGGGTTCGTCTATAGTCCGTTCAACGCCCGCCAGTTCCTGGAAGCCTCGATCGACACGGTCAGCATGGAACCGGCGGGCATTCGCCTCTACGATCAGGCGGTCGCCCCGGCCAACCTGCTGGCGGAAGTGCCGCTGGCCAGCCGCTCGGGCCTTGTCGCCCGCCGCGCGATCGATCTCGCCGGCCGGCGCTGGGTGCTGGAAGTGGAAGCGCCGGCTTCGGCCATGCTCAGCGGCATGTCGGTAATGACCTTGCTGTTCGGGTTGCTGGTGGCCACCCTGCTGCTGGTCCTCGCGCGCGTGCTGACGCATCAGGCTTCCGAAGACCGCGAGGCGCTGGCCTGGTTCGAGCAGCAGGCCTCGATCCGCAACTCGCTGACGCGCGAACTGAACCACCGGGTCAAGAACACGCTGGCCAACGTGCTGTCGATCATCGCGCTGACACGCCGGCGCGCGACCAGCCTCGACAGCTTCGCGGACAGCCTTGAGGGACGCATTCGCGCGCTGTCCGCCACGCACGACCTGCTCACCCAGTCCGAATGGGGCGCAACGCCGATCCGCGCGATCGTGAAGGCCGAAATGGCGCCTTACGCGCAGGATGCGGAACGCCACCTTGTTCTGGGCGGGCCGGACGTGGATCTTGCCCCGAACGACGCGCTTTCGCTCGGCCTTGCCATTCACGAACTGGCGACCAATGCCGCCAAGTATGGTGCGCTAAGCGTGGAGGATGGGCAGGTGTCGGTGCGCTGGGCGATGGTCGCGGACAATCTGGCCCGGATCGAATGGCAGGAGCGCGGCGGCCCGGCGGTTTCGGTGTCCGGGCGCCGCGAACGCGGCTTCGGCACCGATCTGATCGAGAAGATCGTCGCGCACGAACTGCGCAATCCGGTCGATCTGCGCTTCGATCCGGAGGGGGTGTCCTGCACGCTGACCGTGCCGGTGCGCCGTCGCGGCGATTTCGCGATCCGCGAGAGCAAGGCCTAGGGCCAGGACCGATTGCAGGCGCCCGCTACAAGGCAGGCCCGCCTCCTTGCGGAAACGGGCCTCCATCGCTCTTGCGCGGCCTCAGGCCAGCGGTTGGCTTGATCCGAAGAACAGCGCCTGGCTGATCGCCGCGCGCACCGTCGCTTCCTGGAACGGCTTGGTCACCAGGTAGGTCGGCTCGGGCCGATCCCCCGTCAGCAGACGTTCGGGATAGGCGGTAATGAAGATCACCGGCACGTCGGCGATGGCGAGGATGTCATCCACCGCGTCCAGCCCCGAACTGCCGTCGGCCAGCTGGATATCGGCCAGGACCAGGCCCGGCGTGTGGTCCGCCACGATCGCGCGCGCCTGCGTGCGCGTGGCCGCCATGCCGCAGACGTCGTGCCCCAGCGACCGCACCAGGTCTTCAAGCTGCATGGAGATCAGCGGCTCATCCTCGATGATCAGGACCGACGTGGCCGATTCCAGATCGATCTCGGCCACGGCTTCGCGCACGAAATCCTCGATCGCGGCTTCGTCGACACCCATGATCATGGCGGCTTCCGGCGTGGAGAAATCCTCCAGCGTCGTCAGCAGCAAGGCCTGGCGGTTCAAGGGCGTGATGGCCGAAAGGCGTTCCTGCACGGCCGCTTCATGCAGCCCGGCTACGCCGGCACCGGCGCGATCGCCGGTATCCACGAAACCGCTCGACCACACGCGGTGAAACGCATGGTACAGCTGCGGCCGGCCTTCGCCGATCAGCGCGCGCAGTTCGCCATCGGCCAGCGCCGCTTCCAGCGTGGCGCGCACGAAGGCGTCGCCGGTGGACTGGCTGCCCGTCAGCGCGCGCGCGTACCGGCGCAAATAGGGAAGATTGGTGGCGACCTTGGCACCCAATGACATGCAAATCCTTTCCCGATCGATCGGATATCGCCCCTAAACGCGCGTGCCTCGCATCTGGTTCCCGCCGGCATCGAACATGGTTTCTTGGCGCGGACTATTATGGATCAAAACAGTCGGAAATATTTTTCCATGGCCGGGAACCCGCCGCCGTGTAGCGCATTTATGTTATGTCACTGCCGAGACCCCCCTCCCGTCCAAGCGGCCGTGACACGATCCCTGAAGGCTCTCGCCGGTACCCCCGGCGAGAGCCTTTTTCCTTGATGACATTGTCAGCGCCGGTCCCGGATCGGAAGAACGGGGCCGAAAAACATCCGGCCGGACAACAACCGGGAGGCGGGCGGCGCTTACAGCGCCTTCTGGTAGATTTCGTATTCCTTGTTCACATGGCTGTCGATCGCGTCGGCAATGGCGATCATTCCCTGGTTGTCGTCCAGGATCCAGCCGATCTCGCCGCGGCTTGCGCCATAGTTGGCCACCGAATTGCGCCGGATGTACTCGATCATCATGAAGGCGAGCTGGCTGGCGAGGCGCGAGGCCTGCAGCCGTTTGCGCACGCCCATCAGCGGCACGCGCATCGTGCGCACCTTGGGCTTGCGCAGCCACAGCAGCAGCTTGATCCAGTTGAACGGGAACAGCTTGCCCTTCATCGGCCGGAGCACTTCGTTGAGATCGGGCAGCGTCATCATGAACGCGACCGGTTCGCCCTCGTATTCGGCGACCATGATCAGATCCTCGCGCACGATCGGCTTGAACTTCTTGCCGGCGTAGGCGATTTCGCGGTCGGTGAAGGGCACGAACCCCCAATTGTCGGACCAGGCATCGTTGAGGATGTCGAGAATCAGCGCTGCCTCAGCATCGAACTTGCTCTTGTCGACATTGCGGATGCGGATCTTCGGATTCTTCTCGCCTGACTGGACGATGCGCTGGATCAGCGGCGGAAACGGCTTCGAAATGTCCAGCTCATAGGTCTTGAGCGTCTTGGCCGGGGTATAGCCCTGCGCCTCGATATAGGTCTGGTAGCGCTTGGGCTGGTGCCCCATCATCACCGTGGGTGGATGATCGTGCCCACGCGTGAGCTGGCCCGGCTCCTCCCACACCGACATCGACAGCGGCGCGAGCACGCGCGTCATGCCCTTGCCGCGCAGCCAGTCTTCTGCGGTGGCGATCAGCGCGCGGGCGACGTCGCCGTCCTCCGCCTCGAGCAGCCCCCAGTTGCCCACGCCCGGCCCCATGCCCTGCTGCGGGTCCATCGCCAGCGCCAGATGATCGAGGTGCGCCGAGATGCGGCCGACGATGCGATCGCCACGCCGCGCGAGGAAGAACTGGACATCGGCATGGCCGAAGAACGGATTCTTCGCTGGATCGACCAGTTCCAGCGCTTCCATCCGCAGCGGCGGCACCCAGTTCGGGTCGTCGGCGTTGATCCGATAGGCAAGGTCCACGAAAGCCTCGCGCTCCGCCTTGCCGGAAACGGGAGTGATGACTACTTCGCCGTGAGCCACGATCTTGCCTTTGTTTGCGATTAGAGGGTCGTCACCGGCGACCTGCGGTTGGTCCCGGCAACTTGTCAAGCCGGACGGAGCGTGAGAGCCCGGCATCGAATCAGGAACCGGTTCCCAGGCCGGCCAGGGTCACTGTGGAATAAAGACATGATTGTTTCCGACATTCTCGAAAACCCGGCAGCCGCGCCGTCCGGCGTCGCCAGTGCGCGGAGCCTGGCCGGCACGCCTGACGACAAGGACATGCTGCGCGCCGCCGTGGACCTCACGCGCGATATCGCGACGGCCCGGCCCGGCATCTACTGGCCGGACATGCTGGCTTCGGCCGCGCTGGGCTATGCCGCGCTGGCGGGTGCGATCCTGGTGGCCAGCCCTTGGGCCGCGCTCGCCTGCGGCGCGCTCGCCGCGCTGGCGCTCTACCGCGCGCTGCTGTTCATCCACGAACTGACGCACATCCACAAGAATGCGCTGCCGGGCTTCCGCCTGGCGTGGAACCTGCTGGTCGGCATCCCGATGCTGACGCCCTCGTTCATGTACGAAGGCGTGCACACCCTGCACCACGCCCGCACGCGCTATGGCACGGCGGAAGATCCGGAATACTTGCCGCTGGCGCTGATGAAGCCGTGGTCGCTGCCGGTGTTCCTGATCTCGGCGATCCTGCTGCCGCTGGCGCTGCTGATCCGTTCGGGCATTCTGGTGCCGCTGGGCGTGGTCATCCCGCCGTTGCGGACGCTGGTGTGGGAACGCGCCTCGGCGCTGGCGATCAACCCCGCGTTCCGCCGCCGCCCGCCCGAAGGCGATTTCGCGCGGATGGTGTTCTGGCAGGAACTGGGCGCGTCCGCCTGGGCGATCTTCCTGCTCGGTTGGTCGGCCACGCACGGCTGGCGGCCGCTGGCGATCGGCCTGGCGGTGATTTCCGCCACGGCGGTGCTCAACCAGATCCGCACGCTCGTCGCCCATCTGTGGGAGAACGAGGGCGATGCCATGACCGTGACGGGGCAGTATCTCGATTCGGTCAACGTGCCGCCGCCGGCGCTGCTCGCGCCGCTGTGGGCGCCGGTGGGCCTGCGCTATCACGCGCTGCATCACCTGCTGCCCAGCATGCCCTACCATTCGCTGGGCGAAGCGCACCGGCGGCTGCGTGCGCATCTGGGCGGGGGATCGACCTACGAGCAGGCCAACTATCCGGGGCTGCTGCCGCTGGTCGGCCGGCTGGCACGCAGCACGATGGGCGCGCGCTGATACGTCGGAAAGGGCGCGAACCGTTCGCGCCCGCTTCCCCGGCGCTACTCTTCGGTTCGCACCAGCACGGTTTCGCCGATCAGCAGGAACAGGAAGAACGGCGCCCAGGCCGCGAGCAGCGGCGGGTATCCGCCGAAGTTGCCCATGGCGAGCGCGGCATTGTCCACCACGAAATAGGCGAAGCCCAGCGCCATGCCGCCGATCGCGCGGATGAACAGGTGGCCCGACCGGGCCAGGCCGAACGCGGCCGTGGCGCCCAGCAATGGCATCAGCAGTGCCGAAAGCGGCCCGCTGAACTTGTGCCACCACTTGCCGTCGATCTCGCCCGTGCGGAACCCGGCCGCGCGGATCGCCTCGATCGAGCGCGAGAGGTGCGTGACCGATTCGCCATCGGCATCGACGTTCTTGATGACCACCTGCACCGGCTCGACGCCCTGGGCATAGACCTGCGGCCCCGGCAGGTCGGTCTGCCGCGCGCTCTGCACGTCGAACGCCACCGGGCGGTCGAACCGCCACCCCGGCCTGGCGTAGCTGGCCGAAGGCGCGGTCACGATCTCGGTTACCATGCCGGTGGGATCGCGGCGAAACCAGCTCACGTCGCTCATGCGGATCGCGGCGCCTTCGCCGGCAACGGAACGCGCGAACAGGATGTTTTGCCCGTCCTGCAGCCACACGTTCGTCTTGACCCCGCTATCGATCGGAATCGGGCCATAGTCCGCCGCTTCCCACGCCTTCAGCGTGGCGGTGGAGCGCGCTACGACCCGTTCGTTGAACGCGAAGGTCACCAGCGAGGTCACGGCCGCCACCAGAAACAGCGGCGCCAGCACCTGATGGGCGGAAAGGCCGGACGCCTTCATCGCGATGACCTCGCTGTTCTGGTTCAGCGTCATCAGCGTGATGATCGTGGCGAGCAGCACGGAATAGGGCAGGAAGCGGCTGACCAGCTGCGGGAAGCGCAGGCTCACGTAGGTCAGCAGCTGGGCCTGCCCGTTGCCGGGCGCGGCCAGGATCGATCCGCTTTCGCTGAGCAGGTCCAGCATCTGCAGGACCATGACCAGCATCAGCAGCACCGCCACGATCCGCACCGCGAACATCTTGGCGATGTAGAGCGTCATCGTCCGCGACGGAAAGAACTCAAACTGCACCGGTCGTCTCCGCCTCGCTCGCCGCCGGCGTGGCGCGTTCGTGGCGCTGCGCGAACAGCTTGCCCACCGCGCCGGCCAGCTTGGCGAAGCCGCGCTCCAGCGCGCCGATCGGCTGACCGCCCGGCACGTAGGCCAGCCGCCAGTACATCCACACGATCAGCGCGGCGAACAGCAGGAACGGCCCCCACAGCGCCAGCGTCGGATCGATCCGACCCAGGCTGGCGACATCCTGCCCGTACTGGTTCACCTTGTGATAGGCCACGACCATGACAATCGACAGGAACACGCCGAGCGAGGAGGTCGATCGCTTGGGCGGCACCGCCAGCGCCACCGCCAGCAGCGGCAGCAGGACCATCATCACCACTTCCACCAGGCGGTAATTCAGGCTGGCCCGGCTCTCGTTGCGCATCTGCTCGGAATATTTGTCGTTCCAGCCGATCTTGAGCAGTTCGGGCAGGAAGTATTCCCGGTCCTCGTTGCCGCGCTGGCGGAACTGCTCGATCTTCGGCAGGTCGATCGGCAGGTCGTGGCTGGCGAACGAGAGCACGCGTGGCGAATTGATGCCCTTGCCTTCCTGCACGATCTGGCCGTCGGTCAGGCGCAGGATCACCGTGTCCGGGTTCTCGCGGTTGGCGAAGAAGCGGCCCTCTCGCGCCGAAACCACCAGCGTCTGCCCTTTTTCGGTCACGATCCGGGCGAAGATGCCACGCAGGTCGCGCCCCTCGTCGCGGCTTGAGTCCACGCGCAGCGCGGTCTTGTCCTGCAGCGAGTTGAATTCCCCGACCTTGATCGAGGCGCCGAGCGCGCCCGAGCGCAGCTCGAACTGGAGCTGTTCGTAGTAATAGCGCGAAAGCGGCTGGAGATAGCCGACGATCAGCAGGTTCACGGCCGCCAGCACGATCGCGAAGATATAGGGCACGCGCAGCAGCCGCGTGTAGGACAGCCCCACCGCGCGCATCACGTCGAGTTCGGAACTGGTCGCCAGCTTGCGGAAGGCGAACAGGATGCCCAGCATCAGGCCCAGGGGAATCGCCAGACTGGCGTATTCTGGCAGGAGGTTGGCCAGCATCTTGAACACGACGCTGACCGGCCCGCCTTCCGTCGCCACGAAATCGAACAGCTTCAGCATCTTGTCGAGCACAAGCAGCGACGCCGCGATCGCGAACACCGACAGCATCGGCACGATCACGAGCCGGGCAATGTAACGGTCTGTGGCGGTGAGAAATTTCACGTCTGGGGCGATCTTCGTCGTGCAAAATCCGGCGGGTCCAGCGTCCCGCATCGCCCCGACTAGCGGGGAAACCGTGCGCGCGAAAGTGCCAATCGCGGTGTTACGCTTTGGGAAAAACGTAACAAGGCGGTTGTCAGAACGCAGCGGCGGCGGAATAAACACGCCCGCATGGACCGAAGCCGGAAGCGGCGCCTGGCTTCTTCTGCATCCGATCCGGCTTCGTTGCGCCAGCGCAATGCCTGATGGCGCGGTTGCGCCGATGCGAGGGGCTGGCAGCGGACAGGGCCATGATCGCGGGGGATGGAACGTTGTGAACCAGCAGGCAACTGGAGCCGCATGGTGGAAGCGGCAACTGGCGCGCAATTGCGCGCAGCCGGACGATCTGCACCTTCTGGCGCGGCAGTGCGAACAACTGCATCCCGATGAACAGCATATCGGGTTCGAACAGGTGCTGCGCCTGCTCGCCGACGTTGGCCTTGCTCCAGGAGGGGGCCTTACTCCAGGAGGGGGCCTTGCTCCGGGAGGGGGTCTTGCCCCGGGAAAGGCGGCTCCGGGGCTGGCCAGCGCCGATCCGGTGATGCTGTGGGTCAGCCTGCTGGCGGATTCCGGGGCGTATGAAAGCGCGGCGATGGCGATCATGCCGTCCGACGCGGTCTATTCCGGCGGGCGCCGGGCCGATGGCCTGCACAGCGCGCAAGTGACTCTGCCCGGCGGGGCCGTCGCCGATTGCCGCGCCGCGCGCTCGCAGGCGATGGCCTGGCTGGCTGCTTTGCTCCGCGCGCTGGCGCACGCGATGCTCAAGCGGTACTGAGAGGACTACCCGTCGCGGGTCAGGCTTTTTCCAGCGTGCATTGCAGCGGGTGCTGGTTCTGCCGGGCGAAATCCATCACCTGGTTCACCTTGGTCTCAGCGATTTCGTAAGGGTAGACGCCGCACACGCCCACGCCCTTCTGGTGAACGTGCAGCATGACCCGCGTCGCCTGTTCCAGATCCATGTGGAAGAAGCGCTTGAGCACCATCACCACGAATTCCATCGGCGTGTAATCGTCGTTGAGCATCAGCACCTTGAACATGCTGGGCTTCTTGGGACGCGCGCGGGTTTTGGTGGCGATGCCAACCAGATCATCGCCATCGGTGCCGTGATCGCCGTTGCCGTCGTCACCGGGGCCGTCACGTACGATCAGATTGTGGTGCGACATGGCAAAGGCGGGCGCGCCGCCGCAAGGGACTGCGGCCGAGCCGGGCCGGCTTCCGGAAATCGAGACGGGGTCAAAGGCCATTGCAGTCCGAATATCGCATCGCGATGCCCCGGCGACAAGGGGGGCACCCCCGCTCATGCGCGAAAGAGGTTGCCGGGGGGTAAATGGCGCGACCGGCTGAAAACGCGAACGGACCGGCCGATCGCTCGGTCCGGTCCGTCACGGGAGAATTCGGTGCGGCGCGCGCAAGCACACGCCGCGAATCCGAAATCAGGCAGCCTTCTTCACCTTTTCGACCGCGAGCGAAACGCGGGTCGAGATCGGCTGGAACGCTTCGTTGGCGAGCTTGAGGAACGCTTCGCTGTTCTTCGAGCTGGTGGCGACGACCGCGTCGAACTGCTTGCGCAGCAGCGCGCTCTGCTTTTCGAAGAACTCGGTGGGCGACTTGGCCGAAGCGAGGTCCTTGATGTCGGCCGACATCGTTTCGAACGAAGCCTTGCCTTCGCTGACGTAGCCCTTGCCGAGTTCCTGCAGGCCCGAAGCGAGAATCTTGCCCGATTCGACCAGCGCTTCGACGTTGCCCTTGGCGAACTCGCCGGCTTCGCCGAACGCGCCCTGGCTCTTTTCGAAAGCAGCCTTGGCCTTCTCGGCGGCGTCCTTGAACGTGGTCTGCAGCTTGTCGGTGAATTCGGTGGTGGTAGCCATGATGAAAAGTTCCTTCCTGGGGGCCGGCGCGGCGGCGGCGGCGGGTTTCACGCTGGTCCGTATCGGCGCGGACTTTGCCGCAACCGGTTTGATGGCGGCGGGCTTGGCGGTGGCGGTCTTGACAGTGACAGGCCTGGTTGCCTTGACGACCGGTGCCTTTGCGACGGGCGTCTTGATCGCCGGGGACTTCACCGGCTTGGCTTTTACAGGCTTGGCAGCCGCTACCGGCTTCGGCGAAACCGAAGCCTCTGGCGCTTTGGTGGTCTTCGGGGCCAGTTTGGCCTTCTGGACCGGTGCCGGGGCTGCCGGGGCGGGCTTTTCCGCCTTCGGCGCCGCGACAGGCGCTGCCTTTGCCGCATCCTTGCGTGGGCGACCGGCCTTCCTCTTGGCGGGAACGGATTCGGTCACCACGGTCGTCTCTGCCACCGGCGCTTCGGGAACGGCCGTTGCCTTCCCGTCTTCAACGACGGGCGTTTCCACCGGAACGGAAACCGTTTCGGCAGGGGTGGTAACAGTGCTGTCCTTCACTTCGTCGGTCATGACCGAGGCGACTCCTGCTATGCGCAAAAAAGCCGGGGCACGGGGCACCGACTGCTTTGCTGCAATGCACAAATAGGCATCGCACGCGCGAAGTCAAGAATTTTTGTGCAGTGCACAATATCCGGAATGGAAGCAATGGATGGGGCGCTTCCGCCCGGTCAACGGCTCTTCACATAACTGCCGGGCGCGTCGCCAAACACCTTGTCGCCACGCCCGCCGGGCACCCGCCGGCCCCTGGCGGGAACGCGCGCATCGTCTTGGGCGACGATCCACGAAATCCAGTCGGGCCACCAGCTGCCCTTGGTTTCGCGCGCTCCGGCGATGAATTCCTCCAGCGTCGCCGGCGTGCCATCGTTGAGCCAGTACTGGTACTTGCCCGAGGACGGTGGATTGACCACGCCGGCGATGTGTCCCGATCCGGCCAGCACGAATTTCCACGGACCGGCCACGTGCCGCGTCAGCTTCCATACGCTTTCCGCGGGTGCGATATGATCCTCGCGCCCGGCCTGGATGTAGAGCGGGGTGGCGATGCGGTGCAGGTCGAGCGGCGTGCCGTCGATGACCAGCGAATCCGGCACGACCAGCCGGTTGTCGCGGTAGAGTTCGGTCAGGTAGGCCTTCTGCCACTTGAACGGCAGGTTGGTGGTGTCGCCGTTCCAGTGCAGCAGGTCGAACGCCGGGTATTCCTCGCCCAGCAGGTAGTTGTTGACGACGTAGCTCCAGATCAGGTCCCGCCCACGCAGCATGTTGAACGTCGCGGCCATGTAGCGCCCGTCGAGGAAGCCGTCGGTCGCTAGGCTTTCGAGCAACTGGAGCTGCTGGTCGTCGATGAAGTTCTTGAGGTCGCCGGCCTTCTCGAAATCGACCTGGGCGGTGAAGAACGTGGCCGACGCCACTTTGTCCGCCTCGCCGCGCCGGGCCAAGAACGCCAGCGTCGCCGCCAGCGTCGTCCCCGCCACGCAATAGCCGATGGCGTGGACCGCCGGCACCTTCAGCCGCGCGCGCACCACGTCGATCGCTTCCACCTGCGCGCGGATATAGTCGCCCCACAGCACCTCGGCCATCGCGGCGTCGGCCGATTTCCACGAGACGATGAACACCGACAGACCCTGTTCCACCGCCCAGCGGATAAAGCTTTTCTGCGGGTTGAGATCGAGGATGTAGAACCGGTTGATCCACGGCGGAAAGATCACCAGCGGCACCGCCAGCACGGTCTCGGTGGTCGGCGTGTACTGGATCAGCTGGAACAGCGGGGTTTCGTGCACGACCTTGCCCGGCGTCGTCGCCAGGTTGCGCCCCAGCTCGAACGCGTCAGGGTCGGTATGGGTCAACTGGCCCTTGCGCAGGTCGGTCAGCAGATGCTCCACGCCCTTGACCAGATTCTCGCCACGCGTTTCCAGCGTCCGTTCGATCACCATCGGGTTGGTCAGCGGGAAATTGGCCGGCGAAAGCGCATCGGTGACCACCTTGGTCAGGAACCGGATCTGTTCGTGGCGTTCGGGGGAAACTCCGGACAGATCGTTCGCCATCGCGTTGATCCGTTCGGCCAGCAGCAGATAGGTCTGGTGGATCAGTGCGAAGACCGGCTGCTCGCGCCAGCGCGGATCGGCAAAACGGCGATCCTTGCGGGGCAGGTCCGGCGCCCCGCTCTTGCGGGGCTGAAGCCCGCTGCCGTACTGCTCAAGGATCGCGCTCCACAGCGTGACGCTGTCTTCCCACAGCTTCGCCCGGGTATCGGGATTGGCCAACGGCAGGGCGCCGGCGATTTCGGACAGCCACTTGTTCCACTTCGCCTGCAAGCCTTCCGCGCCGCTGGCGCGGGCCAGAATCGATTCGCTCTGCCCCACCTGTTCCACGCCGAAATCCAGCCACATCTTCTGGAGCTTGGCGGCAGACATCGCCCAGTGCTGAAGGTCCATCGGATCGGGAACGTGGGCGTCGGCGGTGGGCAGGAACGGCGCGAACAGCGCCTGCATCGCCTCTCCCTGCTGGCGGAACAGGTCCTCGATCACGGCGGCGTCGGTGGTTTTGTCCTGCTCCATTCGCATTCCTTCCCGCTTTCGCGCCAAGCCGGCCACGCACGCCGGCCGGTTTGCCCCTGCCGCTTGTACCGATCTATACACCGCCCGCCGCCACCGTGAAGACTGTCGCTCCGCCCGCGCCTTCCGCGATCGTCCACTCCGGATCAATCCGTAGCAGTCTTGCCGCCTCGGCCCCACCCCCGTCGCGCCCCCTGTGCCGCCATACCCTGCGGCAATGGCGGCACTTGGGTTTCCACCCGCGCCGGATTGGCGTAAGGGCCGGGGAGCGGCAATCCCGCCGCGCCATCAAGAGTATCCCTGCCGTGGACGAAGAATTCTACCGCATGAAGCGCCTGCCGCCTTACGTCATTGCCGAAGTCAACGGCATGCGGGCCGCAGCACGCGCCGCCGGTAGGGACATCATCGACCTGGGCATGGGCAACCCCGATCTGCCGCCGCCCAGCCACGTGATCGACAAGCTGTGCGAAGTCGCACAGAAGCCCGATGCGCACGGCTATTCGGCCTCTTCGGGCATTCCCGGGGTGCGCAAGGCGCAGGCTAACTATTACGGCCGCCGCTTCAACGTCGATCTCGATCCGGAAACGGAAGTGGTCATGACGATGGGGTCCAAGGAAGGGCTCGCCAGCCTCGCCACCGCGATCACCGCGCCGGGCGATGTCGTGCTCGCGCCCAACCCCAGCTATCCGATCCACACCTTCGGCTTCATCATCGCCGGGGCCACGATCCGTTCGGTCCCGACGACACCCGACGAGCGCTATTGGGATTCGCTCGACCGGGCGATGAAGTATTCGGTGCCGCGCCCCTCGATCCTGATCGTCAACTACCCGTCGAATCCGACGGCGGAGACGGTCGACCTCGCGTTCTACGAACGGCTCGTGGCGTGGGCGAAGGAGAACAAGGTCTGGATCCTGTCCGACCTTGCCTATTCGGAACTCTATTACGACGGCAATCCCACGCGCTCGATCCTCGAAGTGCCCGGCGCCAAGGACGTGGCGGTGGAATTCACCTCGATGTCGAAGACGTTCTCGATGGCCGGCTGGCGCGTCGGTTTCGCCGTGGGCAACGCGCGCCTGATCGCCGCGCTGAAGCGGGTGAAGTCCTATCTCGATTACGGCGCGTTCACGCCGATCCAGGCCGCTGCCTGCGCCGCGCTCAACGGGCCGCAGGATATCGTCGAGAAGAACCGCCAGCTCTACCAGAAGCGGCGCGACGTGATGGTCGAGGCGTTCGGCCGCGCCGGATGGGAAATCCCCAGCCCCCGCGCGTCGATGTTCGCCTGGGCGCCGCTGCCGCCCGCGCTCAAGCACCTCGGCAGCCTCGAATTCTCGAAGCAGTTGCTGACCCATGCCGAAGTCGCGGTCGCTCCCGGCGTCGGCTATGGCGAGGATGGTGAAGGCTTCGTGCGCATCGCCATGGTCGAGAACGAACAGCGGCTGCGCCAGGCCGCGCGCAACATCAAGCGCTACCTGACCAGCATGGGCGTCAACGTCACCGCTGCCTGATACGCTAGTCTTCGATCATCCCGCGTCCCCATGGACGCAGGGATGATCGGGGATGGAAACCAGGATCAGCTGACCAGCGTGAGCGTCGATTCGCCGGCCGGCGCGGCGCGCGGCGCGAAGCGGCCATCGACCTGCGCGCCCTGTTCGATCGTCAGCGCGTCATAGCTAACGTCGCCGTGGATGCGCGCGGTGCGCAGGATCACCAGTTCGCCAGCCTCGATCGCGCCGTGGACCGTGCCCGAAAGCCGCGCGCTTTGCGCCTTGACCGCGCCCTCGATCACGCTCGCCTCGCCCTGCACCAGCGCGGCGCAGGCGATGTCGCCCTTGACGCGCCCGTCGATATGCAGGTCCGCCGTGGCGACGACGTCACCCGTGACGACGAGGTCCGCGCCCAGGATCGAGAAGGTCGCGCCCGCGCTGTTGCGGCTGGCCATGGTGCTAGCTCCGGTTGCCGGCCGGCCGGCCGGCGCGGCCTTCCTGGAAAACATTCTGTCTTGCCTCCAGAAACGGGCGCGGATTGACCGGCTGGTCGTTGATCCGCACTTCGAAATGCAGGTGAGGGCCGGTGGAACGGCCGGTGCTGCCGATCTGCCCGATGACGGCGCCGGCCGCAACCTTTTCCCCCACGCGCGCGCCGATGCGCGACATGTGGGCGTAGCGGGTCATCAGCCCGTTGCCGTGGCTGACTTCCACGCAGTTGCCATAACCCTGGCGGATGCCGGCGAAGCTGACGGTGCCGGCGGCGGCGGCATAGATCGGCGCGCCGACCGGTCCGCGGAAATCCAGACCGGCGTGGAACGCCGCGCCGCCGGTGAAGGGATCGCTGCGATAGCCGAAGCCGCTCGAGATGTATTCGAGGCTGGCGGGCAGCGTGTTGGGAATGCGGGCCAGGCCGTCTTCCAGGCCGCTCATCCGCTCAAGGCTGGCGCCCAGCCGCGCGAAGCGCGGATCGACATCGTTGCCGGGGCCGGTGACCAGCCGGATCAGCGGGCCGCCCTGCGCGCCGCGGTTCGACGCCATGATCATCGAGGGGTTGAGCCCGACGCGGCGGATCGCGGTTTCGGCGCGCGCGGCGCGGGCATCGGCAAAACGGGTGAGCTTTTCGATGAAGGCCAGCTGGCGCGCCTCGATCCGCGCGAGCCCTGCGGCCTCGGGCAGTTCCATCGAAATCTTCTTCACGGTCTTGCCGGCTTCGGCGCTGCTGTCGCTGACCGTGCCCTTGGGCAGATCGTTGGGCAGTGCGCCGACGTGGCTTTCGACCATCTTCTCGATGAAATCCTGCCGCTTCTGCAGGTCGTCGGCCACTTCGCCCAGGCCGTTGCGGTACTTGGAAACGCGCGTTTCGGCCGAAGCGACGGCGGCCTCGCGCTGGAGCAGCCGTTCACGGTCGCGCGCGTCGAGATAGCGCGAGACCAGCATCGTCACCATCATCGCCAGCCACAGGCCCAGCGCGGCGGCGATGGCGGCGGCCACGATCATCTGGAGCCGGCTGGTTATCCGGATGAAGCGGACCTGGCCCTGCGAACGCATGAAAAACTCGCGTTCGGGAAACCAGCGCTTCAGCCGGGCGACTAGCCCGTCTCTGGCTGTTGCTGACACGTGTGACGACCCCCGGTGCGGCATCTCTGGCTTTATCTTTGCTGTCCCTGCGGATGCGCCGGAAGGACGCGGCCGATTACCGGCGCGCAGGGCGCAGGTCGAATCCGATCCCCCTTTGCCGGGTTGAATCGTGCGAGTCCTTCGATGAAGCGTTGGCACTGTGTGATTCCGGCAACGAATCGTTTCGATTCGCCGTGCTGGCGGCCGCGACTCGCCAAGACATCCGGCACGCGCAGGACTTCGATGCGGGCTGACAGGGGGCCGGGCGCGTGGTAGGGCGCGCCCATGTCCAGCCAGCCCCAGATTTCCGCCGATTCCGTGATCGATCTCGTCGAAGGGCTCGCCCGTGCCGGCCGCGTGGCGCAGCGCGTTCTGGCGCGGATGCCGGCACCGGCGAAGGAACAGGCGCTGCGGCTGGCGGCGGCGGCGCTGCGCCGCGCCGAACCGGAGATCCTCGCCGCCAACGCGCGCGATGTCGCCAGTGCCGAAACCAATGGCCTGTCCGGCGCGCTGCTCGACCGGCTGCGGCTCGATTCCGGCCGGCTGGCCGCGATGGTCGAGGCGGTGGAGCAGGTCGCCGGCCTGCCCGATCCGGTGGGCGAGGTGATCGACAGCGCCACGCGGCCCAACGGCATGGTGCTGCAGCGCGTGCGCGTGCCGATCGGTCTGATCGGCATCATCTACGAAAGCCGCCCCAACGTGACGGCGGACGCCGCCGCGCTCTGCGTGCGCTCGGGCAACGCCGTGCTGCTGCGCGGCGGCAGCGAGGCGGTGCATTCCAACCGCGCGATTCACCAGGCGCTGGTCGCCGGGCTGACCGAAGCCGGCGTGCCCGCCGATGCGGTGCAACTCCTGCCCACGCAGGACCGCGCCGCCGTGGGCGCGATGCTGACGGCGGCCGGCCTGATCGACATGATCGTGCCGCGCGGGGGCAAGAGCCTGGTCGCGCGCGTCCAGGCCGATGCGCGCGTGCCGGTGCTGGCGCATCTCGACGGGATCAACCACACTTACGTCGACCACGCCGCCGATCCGGCCCGCGCGGCGGCGATCGTGTTCAACGCCAAGCTGCGCCGCACCGGCGTGTGCGGGTCGATGGAAACGCTGCTGATCGACGCGACCTATCCCGATCCGCACGGGCTGATCGCGCCCCTGCTCGACGCCGGGTGCGAATTGCGCGGCGATGCCCGCGCCCGCGCCATCGATCCGCGCATCGGCCCCGCCGGGGCGAACGACTGGGACACCGAATACCTCGACGCGATCCTGGCGGTCGCGGTGGTCGATGGGCTGGAGGAGGCGCTGGGCCATATCGCGCGCCATTCCTCGGGCCATACCGACGCGATCGTGACCGAGGACCAGGCCGCCGCCGACCGCTTCCTGTCCGAAGTGGACAGCGCGATCGTGATGCACAACGCTTCCAGCCAGTTCGCCGACGGCGGCGAATTCGGGCTGGGCGCGGAGATCGGCATCGCCACCGGGCGGCTGCACGCGCGCGGGCCGGTGGCGCTCGAGGGGTTGACCACCTACAAGTGGCTGGTGCGCGGTTCGGGCCAAATCCGGCCCTGATCGCCCTATCCCCCTTCGACAAGCGCGAGGCCGACCGCTAGGTTGGCCGCAAACCCGAAGGCAGAGGATTCTTCCATGCGTACCAACCGTTTCGGCAATACCGGCCTGATCGTTTCGGAGCTGTGCCTGGGCACGATGACGTTCGGCGAATCGCAAGGCCGGTTCGGCCCGATCGCGGGACTGGACCTGGCGGCATCGACCGCGCTGGTGCGCCAGGCGATCGACGCCGGTATCAACTTCATCGATACGGCCAATGTCTATTCGGAAGGCCGGTCCGAGGAAATACTCGGCCAGGCGCTGCGCGATCTGGGGGTGAAGCGGCCCGACGTGGTCGTCGCCACCAAGGCCATGGGCACGATGGGGCCGGGGCTGAACGAGGCCGGCGCCTCGCGGTTCCACCTGCTGCACGAGATCGACGCCAGCCTGGCCCGGCTGGGCATGGACCATGTCGATCTCTACCAGATCCACGGCTGGGACGCGCTGACCCCGATCGAGGAAACCCTGCGCGCGCTGGAAGACATCGTGCGCAGTGGCCGCGCGCGCTATATCGGCGTCAGCAATTGGGCGGCCTGGCAGATCATGAAGGCGCTGGGCATTTCGGAGCGGCTCGGCCTCGAGAAGTTCGCCTCGCTGCAGGCCTACTACACCGTCGCCGGCCGCGATCTGGAGCGCGAGATCGTGCCGCTGCTGCAAAGCGAGGGGCTGGGCCTGATGGTGTGGAGCCCGCTGGCCGGCGGGCTGCTTTCGGGCAAGTACACCCGCGCCACCGACGGCGGCAACAGCGGCCCCAACCAGGGCGATGGCCGCCGCGCGGTGTTCGATTTCCCGCCGGTGGAACTCGATCGCGCCTATGACCTGATCGAGGCGATGCAGGCCATCGCCGCTGGAAAGACCGCAGCCGGCAAGCCGGCCACGGTGGCGCAGGTGGCGCTCGCCTGGCTGCTCTATCAGCCGGTGGTGACGACGGTGATCGTCGGCGCCAAGCGCGCCGACCAGCTGGCCGACAACATCGCCGCCTGCGAGGTGGAACTGACGGCGGACGAGCTTGCCCGGCTCGATGCCCTCTCGGCCCTGCCGCGCGAATACCCCGGCTGGATGTTCGCCATGCAGGGCGCCTATCGCGCCAAGGCGGCCTCGCCCCGGCGCGTGGCGCGCTAGGCGAATCGGCGGAGTTCCGTTCTGACCGGTCCGATTCCTTCCCCCCGCGTCGGCCCGACCCGAAGCGGTCTGCCCCGAATCGGCCTTCTGGGCGGCAGCTTCAATCCCGCCCATGGCGGCCACCGCCGCATCAGCCTGTTCGCGCGCGAAGCGCTGGGGCTGGACGAGGTGTGGTGGCTGGTCTCGCCGGGCAACGTGCTGAAGCCGGAGCATGGCATGGCCCCGCTGCCGGCGCGCTATTGTTCGGCGCGGGCGGCCGCGCGCCGCGCGCCGATCCGCGTGACCGCGATCGAGGCGCGGCTGGGCACGCGCTATACCGTCGATACGCTGGCGGCGCTGCGCCGACGCTACCCGAAAAAGCGCTTCGTCTGGCTGATGGGGGCCGACAATCTGGCACAGTTCCACCGCTGGAAGGACTGGCGGCGGATCGCGCGGGAGACGCCGATTGCGGTTATCGCGCGTCCGGGCTATGATGCACCCGCCTTGGCGAGCCCCGCCACGGCCTGGTTGCGCCGCTGGCGCCGGCGGCCCGGACAGTTGATTGACGGCGCAAAGCGGAGCGCCCCGGCGCTGACGATCCTGCGTTTCGATCCCGATCCTCGTTCGGCCACGGCCATTCGTGCCGCCGATCCGGAATGGTTTCGCCGCTTCGTCGACGCGGAGCCGTTCGATGCCCTCACGCATCGGCCGGTCGTTCTGCAAACCGGCCCATCCTCCGGCATCACGCGCTTCGGCGGGGCAGGAAAGCCCTGAGCCGCGGCGTACTTCCCTTGCGGTCGGTCGCCGGGATTCCGGCGGTCCGGCCCGTTTCGGCGTCCGGACGATTGACCGGCGCCCGCTTCCTTTTCATTGACAATCCAGCCACGGAGACCATCTCACCGCGATGACAACTGTCCAGACCATTCCGGCCCAGGCCGGGGCCGCCACTTCCAGCTCCGGCGCCAAGGCCAAGCCGGCATCGCTGCACGATCTCGTCCTGCAATCGCTGGATGACGATCAGGCGCAGGAAATCGTCTCGATCCCGCTCGAAGGCAAAAGCTCGATCGCCGATTACATGGTGATCGCGTCCGGCCGTTCGACGCGGCAGGTCGCGGCGATGGCGCAGAAGCTGGCCGAACGGATCAAGCAGGGCGGTTACGGCAACGCGCGGCTGGAAGGCCTGCCTGCCGCCGACTGGGTGCTGATCGACGCCGGCGACGTGGTGGTCCACCTGTTCCGCCCGGAAGTGCGCAGCTTCTACAACCTCGAACGCATGTGGGCGTTCGGAGACGCGGGCGCGGCCTAAGCACGCGCGCTCGCCCTTCCGTCAGGAGGGGAAAGAGCGTTCCCGATCGGAAATCGGATGCTGCTGCACATCATCGCGCGCGGGAAGATCGGGCGCTCGCCCGAGGCCGAGTTGGTCGACCGCTATGCCAAGCGCGTCGCCTGGGGCCTCAAGGTGACCGAACTGCCCGATCGCGGCGGCACAATCCCGCCGCCCGCGGCCACGCCCGTCCGCACCGTCGCGCTCGACGAGCGCGGGCGCCAGCTCACCTCGACCGAGTTCGCGGGCATTCTCGGCCGCTGGCGCGACGATGGCGTGCGCGAGACGCGCTTCCTGATCGGCGCGGCGGATGGGCACGACGCGGACTTGCGCGACAAGGCCGATCTTCTCCTCGCCTTCGGCGCGGCGACCTGGCCGCACATGCTGGCCCGCGCCATGCTGGCCGAGCAATTGTGGCGCGCCACCAGCATTATCGCTGGCCATCCCTACCACCGCGAAGGATAAGCGCCGCGTCATGACGTCGCGCACGCTTCTTCTCGCCACCATGGCCGCGCTGGCCGGCGTGTTAGGCTGGCAGCTTGCCGTGGCACAGCAGGCGGCGCCGTTCGACGATGCCGGGCAGGCGGGCGACGCGCTGCGCCAGGCAACCCGCGAACTGACGATGGCGCGGGCACGCGGCGAACAGCTGGAGGCGGAAGCGCGCAAGGCCACCGAAGCGGCCGACCGCACCGCGCGTGAAACGGCGGCGGTGGCCGCGCGCATCCAGCAGTCCGAAGCCGAAATCCAGGTGGCGCAGGCGAAGATCGCGCTGATCGACCGCCAGCGCGAAGCGCTGCGGCTGCGCATCGCCGCGCGGCAGGAACCGGTGGTGCGGCTGACGGCGGCCCTGCAGCTCATGGCGCGCCGCCCGCTCGCGTTCAGCCTGATGCGCGCCGATACCCTGCGCGATACCGTCTATCTGCGCGCGGTGCTGGAAACGATGCTGCCCGAAGTGCGGCAGCGCACCGCCGGGCTGCGGCAGGAAATCGTGCGCGGCCGCGCCTTGCAGGCCAGCGCGCGGCTGGCCGCCGACCAGTTGCGGCAAGGCGAACAGGGGCTGACCGCGCGGCGCCAGCAGCTTGTCGCTCTCGAAAGCCGCCAGCGCATTGAATCGCGCGCCGCGCAAGGCACGGCCAGCCGCGAGGCGGACCGCGCGCTCGCGCTGGCCGAACAGACGCGCGATCTGCGCGCGCTGATGGACCAGCTGCAGGCCGATGGCTCGCTGCGGCAGAGGCTGGCCGCGCTGCCCGGCCCGGTGCCGCGCCCCGAACGGCCGGGCGATGCCCTGATGGTGGCCGATACCGGCCCCACGCCCACCGCTTCGGCGGCGCTTTCGTGGATTCTGCCGGTCGGCGGGCGGATCGTGACCGGCTTTGGCGAACGCGGCGCGGGCGGGCTGTCTTCCGGCCTCACCTTCGCGCCGGTCGGGGGCGCGCAAGTGGTCGCGCCGGCCGCGGGCCGCGTGGCCTTCGCCGGCCCCTATCGCGGCTATGGCCGGATCGTCATCATCGAACACGATGGCGGCTGGACCTCGCTCGTCACCAATCTCGGCCGGCTCGACGTGAATGTGGGCGAAACCGTGGTGCAGGGCGCGCCGCTGGGCGCGGCCGGGCCGGGCCGTCCGACGATGACGGTCGAACTGCGCAAGGATGGTGCGCCGGTAAATCCGCTGCAGGCGCTGCGCGGATGATGATCCCCGCATGACAATCACCGCACCGCGCCATCTGGCGTTCATCGCGCCGCCGCTATAGAACGCCGCCCCATGGCCCCCTTGAAGCGAAAGTCCCCGATGGCGAAGACCCCGATTGCGAAGACTGTGGCCTCCCTCTTCCGTGCCACCGCGCTCGTGTCGGCAATCGCGCTGATCCCGGTGACGACCGCCGGACTGGCCGCCGTGGACGCCAAGACCGGCCCCGAATTTACCCGGCTGATGGCGATCTACGAACGGATCAAGGCCAATTACGTGGAGCCGGTGGACGACGACAAGCTGTTCAAGGGCGCGATCGACGGCATGCTGGCCACGCTCGACCCGCACAGCTCCTATCTCGACGCGCGCGATTTCGAGAACCTGCGCACGCAGACCGATGGCTCCTATGGCGGGCTGGGCCTGTCGGTGACGCTGGAGGACGGCGCGGTGAAGGTGATCGCGCCGATGAAGGGCACGCCGGCCGATCTCGCCGGGATCAAGGCGGGCGATTACATCACCCACCTCGACGGCAAGCTGATCTACGGCGGCTCGCTCGACGATGCAGTGGACCAGATGCGCGGCGAAGTGGGCACGCAGATCCGCCTCACCGTGTTCCGCCCCGGCCGCGACGAGCCGCTCGACCTTACCATCACGCGCCAGGTGATCGAGCTGAAGCCGGTCGAATGGAAGGTGAAGGACAACGTCGGCGTGATCTCGGTATCGAGCTTCAGCGCCAACGTCGGCACGCAGGTCGCCGCCGCGTGGCGCGATATCCGCGCCAAGACGGGCAACCGCCCGGCCGGCCTGATCCTCGATCTGCGCGGCAACCCCGGCGGGCTGCTGGACGAAGCCGTCTCGCTCTCGGACCTGTTCCTCGAAAAGGGGCCGATCGTCTCGCAGCGCGGCCGCTATGCCCGCGACAACGAGGTCTATAACGCCACGCCGGGCGATATCGCCAAGGGCGTGCCGATGATCGTGCTGATCGATCAGGGGTCGGCGTCCGCGTCGGAAATCGTCGCCGGCGCGATGCAGGACCAGCACCGCGCGGCGATCATGGGCGAACGCAGCTTCGGCAAGGGCAGCGTGCAGACGCTGATCCCGCTGACGCGCGACACCGCGCTGAAGCTGACGACGGCGCGCTACTACACCCCCTCGGGCCGTTCGGTGCAGGAAGGCGGCATCGATCCCGACGTGCGCGTGCCGCAGATTTCCGACCCCGACATGCGCAAGCGCGCGCTGCGCTCCTATCGCGAAAGCGATCTGCGCGGGCATCTGATCAACGAGCTGAAGGACGACAAGGATCTCGAGACCGACAAGGGCGAGGATCCGCGCTTCAAGATGACCGCCGAGGAACTGAAGGCCAAGGGCATCGACGACTTCCAGCTCTATTACGCGGTGCAGACGCTGGGCCGGACCGCGCCGCAGGCGCTGGCCGTGAAGGCCGCGGCGGGAAGGCGCTGACGCGATGACGCCGGCCCAGTCCCGCAACGCCGCCTACACCCTGGCGCTGCTGATCCCCGCCGCGCTGATGGGCGGGGCGCTAATCGCGCAGTTCGCGTTCGGCCTGCCGCCGTGCGAGATGTGCTGGTGGCAGCGCTATCCGCATATCGCCGCGATCGTCATGGCGCTGATCGCGCAGACGCAGCGCCGTACCGGCGGGGGCGACATGCTGGTGACGCTGGCCGCCGTCGCCACGGGCATCAGCGGGCTGATCGGGGCGTTCCACGCCGGCGTCGAATACGGCTGGTGGGAAGGCATCACCACATGCTCCTCGCACAAGCTGGGCAATGATCCGCTGGCCGCCATCATGTCGGCGCCGGTGATCCGCTGCGATGTCGCGCCGTGGACGCTGTTCGGGGTGAGCCTGGCGGGCTACAACTTTCTCATTTCCATGGCCGGCGCGATCGCGGTCTTCAGACTGCTGGGGCGCGCCCGCCGTTCCGCCGGAGGATTGCAGGCATGAATGACAGGTTCGCCGCGATGATCCGGGTCGATCAGGCCGGCGAATACGGCGCCGTGCGCATCTATGCCGGGCAGATGGCGGTGATGGGCGATCGCGCGCCGCATTCGGCCGAAGTCGCGGCGATGGCGGCGCAGGAAGCCGATCACCGCAAGCGGTTCGACGCGTTGCTGGCGCAGCGCGGCGTGCGGCCGACGGCGCTCCAGCCGGTGTGGTCGGTTGCCGGGTTCGCGCTGGGCGCGGCCACCGCGCTGATCGGGCCGGAAGCGGCGATGGCCTGCACCGCAGCCATCGAAACCGAGATCGACCGCCACTATACCGAACAGCTCGACGAACTGGGCGAGGACGACCCGGAGCTGGCCGCCATGGTGCGCGAGTTCCGCGATGACGAGCGCGAGCACCGCGATGCGGCGATCGCCGCCGGGGCCGAGCGCGCGCCGGCCTATCCGGTGCTGTTCCACGCCATCCGCTTCGGCTGCCGCGCGGCGATCGCCCTTTCGAAGCGGATCTGACCGGTCGGGCAGAACGCCCGATTGATTCAGGTCAGCGACGGGGCTTCATCTACCATTCAAGAGGGTGCGGCCCTATATCGGCACCAGACCCAGCTGGAGAGTCACGATGACGCGCTTCTACCCCCGGATCACCGCCCTGGCGCTGATCGCCACCGCCGGCATCGCGGCATCGCAGCCCGTCCTGGCGCAGGACGCGACATCGGGCGAGAAGGTCAACCAGCTGATCATCTATGGCGACGATCCCTGCCCGGCCTCCAACGCGGGCGAAATCACGGTCTGCGCGCGCAAGGACGAATCCGAACGCTTCCGCATTCCGGCGCCCTTGCGCGACAATCCCAACGCTTCGGCCAACCAGGGCTGGACCGAGCGCGTCCGGGCCTATGAAACGGTGGGCGCGGCTGGCGTGAACTCCTGCTCCCCGGTCGGTTCGGGCGGGGCATCGGGCTGCGTCTCGCGCCTGATCAACGCCGCCTATGCCGAGAAGAAGCAGTCGAGCGACGTGCAGTTCGGCCGGCTGATCGAGGAGGAGCGCGCCAAGCGCCTGCAGACGATCGACGCCGATACCGCCGCCGAACAGGCGCGGGTGGAAGTGCTGGAAAAGCAGTACGAGGAAAAGCTGGCCAAGGAACGCGCGGCCGAGGATGCCGCCGGCGCGGCGACACCGCCGCCGGCCATCACACCGTCGCATCCCTGACGGACAGCCCCTCCTCCCGCTAACGAACGGAAGGGCGTCTCGTCATCAGCCCAGTGCGATGTCGGGCGCGTCTTCCTGCTTCATGCCGACCGTGTGGTAGCCCGCGTCGACATGGTGGACTTCGCCGGTCACGCCCGAGGACAGGTCCGACAGAAAATAGAGCCCCGCCCCGCCGACGTCCTCGATTGTCACGTTCCGCCGCAGCGGCGAGTTCAGCTCGTTCCACTTGAGGATATAGCGGAAATCGCCGATTCCGCTGGCCGCCAGCGTCTTGATCGGACCGGCCGATATCGCGTTGACGCGTACGCCCTGCGGCCCGCAATCGTTGGCGAGGTACTGCACGCTGGTTTCCAGCGCCGCCTTGGCCACGCCCATCACGTTGTAGTGCGGCACGACCTTTTCGGCGCCGTAATAGGTCAGCGTGAGGATCGATCCGCCTTCGGGCATCATCGCGATGGCGCGCTTGGTCACGGCGACGAGGCTGTAGGCCGAGATGTTCATCGTCGTCAGGAAATTGTCGAGCGAGGTGTCATAATACCGGCCGCGCAACTCGTTCTTGTCCGAAAAGCCAATGGCATGGACCACGAAATCGATCGTCGGCCACCGCGCCTTCAGTGTTTCGAACGCGGCATCGAGCGCCGTCATGTCCGATACGTCGCATTCGATCAGGAAATCGCTGTCCAGGCTAGCCGCCAGCGGGCGGACGCGCTTTTCCAGCGCCTCGCCGGGGTAGGAGAAGGCCAGTTCGGCACCTTGTTCACGCAGCTTGCGGGCGATCCCCCACGCCAGCGACTTGTCATTGGCAAGGCCCATGATCAGGCCCCGCTTTCCTTCCATCAGTCCGGTCATGCGCCCTCTTGCTCGATGCTCATCCGGCGCGCCCTGCGCGCGCGATCGTCAGCCTGCCCCACCACATCGCGCTCTTCGGGCGTTTCCGCGAGCGCAGCGTTGAGTTCGGCTCCTACCACCATCCCTAAGCCGACAAGCCAGAAAAAGAAAAGCGCGATCATCACGCCGGCAAGGCTTCCGTACGTTAGGTTGTAAGTGAAGAAATGGCGCAACACTCCCGGCAGTGCCCCGGTGACCGCCAGCCACCACAGGCTGACCAGCAGCGCGCCGGGCCATTTGGGATAGCGCCTGCCCCGGTAGGCGCCGGGGGTCAGCGAAATGAACAGCAGCCACAGCGCCAGGAAGAAGATCACCGCCGGCACGAAGCGCGACAGCGACAGGCTGGCGATCCATCCGCTGAACTGCGGCATCCACGCCTCGATCGCCTGTTGCGCGGTGCCGATCGCCACTTGCGCGGCGATGGAGAGCAGGATCAGGATAACCGAGGCCACGATCAGTCCGGTGGACGCCAGTCGATAGCGCCAGAAGGCGTGCTCCCAGCGCGTGCCATAGGCGCGGCGCAGGATGTCGCGGATCGTTTCGACAAGGCTGCCCACCGTCCACAGCCCGATCAGCCCGCCCACCCACAGCAGCCACCCGGTGCGCATCTCCACCACGCTGCGCGCCACCGGATCGAGCGCTTCGGCCACCACCGGCGGCATCGCGATCAGCACGGTGTTGATCGCGGCGGCGCGCTGGCTGGCCTCGCCCAGCGCGGAAAAGATCGCCGCGCCGGTGATGAAGAACGGGAACAGTGCGATCAGCACCATGTAGGCGAAGTTGCCGGCGTGGATGAACCCGTCGTGATAGACGCCGGTCCACACCCGGCGGATCACTTCCAGCGCCCGCGCGTGGCGGGTGGGCGGCACGGGCGCTACAAAACCCTGCGCATCCGGGGGGAGCCGCAGGGCGGCGCGGCGGCGGGCTTCGGGCGAAAGGTCGGGAACATCGATCAGCGGTGCGATCGGCGGCCCGGCCGGCGAGGATGCAGCCCGTTCCGTTCCGTCATCGCCCGGCCCGGGCGAAAGGCCGGATACGGGAGTCATGCCGTCTTAAACGCCCAGCTTGCCGCGCGGGTTCCGGGTGTCCTGCCATCCTGCGAGCCGGGTCTGGAGATCGGCGCCCAGCTCGCCGTCGGCGGGCGGGAGGTCGATCTGCAGCGTCACCAGCTGATCGCCGCGCGTGCCGTCCTTGCGGGTAAAACCCCTGCCCTTCAGCCGCAGCGTGCGGCCGCTGCTGCTGCCGGGCGCGACGGTGAGCATCACCGGGCCATCCACGGTCGGCACCTTCACCTTGCCGCCGTTGACTGCCTCGTCGAGCGTGACCGGCAGGTCGAGCCGGATGTTGTCGCCATCGCGCTCGTAGAACGGGTGGCTGCCCACCTCGATCGTCACGATCGCGTCGCCGGCGCCACCGGGGCCTTGTTCGCCCTTGCCGGGAATGCGCACCTGCTGGCCGCTTTCCACGCCCGCGGGCAGCTTGAGGTCGATGGTCTTGCCGTCTGACAGGGTGATGCGCTGGCTGGCCCGGCTGGCGGCGTCGGTGAACGAGACCTGCAGCCGGTAGCCGACGTTGGCGCCCTTGGGCGGCGGGCCACGCCGCGCGCCGCCGAAGCCGCCGAAACCGCCACCGCCGCCGGGCTGGCCGCCGCGCCCGCCGAACAGGCCCTCGAAGATGTCGCCGATATCGATGCCCTCGGCACCGGCGCCCTCGAAGCCGCCCGAATGGCGATAGCCGTGCTGCGCCCCGCCAAAGCCGCCGCCCGCGCCGCCGAAGCCGAAGGGGCTGGTGGGATTGCCCTCCGCGTCGATCTCGCCCCGGTCGAACTGGGCGCGCTTGTCCTCGTCGGACAGGAGGTCATAGGCCTGCGTCACCTCGGCAAACCGTTCGGCCGCCTTGGGATTGTCCTTGTTCCGGTCCGGATGGAGTTCCTTGGCAAGCTTGCGGTACGCGGATTTCACGTCCTTTTCGCTCGCGCTGCGGTTTACGCCAAGAATGGAATAGGGATCTGCCATGGTTCCCTAGCTAGGCGGCGTGGACCAATTCCGCAACGCCGCAAGCGGCGCTTTCCTACCGCACGGGGGTAGGATAGGCGGTGTGCATGAACCTTGATCCCCGTCATGGCCATCCCGCGCCTTGCCAGCCTAACATGAGCGTGTCCGAAGCGGGCGACCGTTTGCCTCTGGACCGTGTCAACTTTGTCAACTTCGTCAGGAAAATGCCGTGAAACCTGAACAAGCGCGCGATGCCATCCCCCATGCCGATCCGTTCGCCATCTTCGAGGAATGGTTCGCGCAGGCGCGGGCCAGCGAGCCCAACGATCCCAACGCCATGGCGCTCGCCACCGCGACGCCCGAAGGCGTGCCGTCGGTGCGGATGGTGCTGCTGAAAGGGCATGGGCCGGATGGCTTCGTGTTCTACACCAACTTCCACAGCCGCAAGGGCGGCGAACTGGCCGCGAACCGGCACGTCGCGCTGCTGTTCCACTGGAAATCGCTGCGCCGGCAGATTCGCGTCGAAGGCACCATCACCGAAGTGACGGCGGCCGAGGCGGACGCCTATTTCGCCAGCCGGCATCCCGAATCGCGGCTGGGTTCGGCCGCCTCGGACCAGTCGCGCCCGCTCGATTCGCGGCAGACCTACCTTGACCGGGTGGACGCCCTGCGCGCGCAATACCCGGACGGAGAGGTCACGCGGCCGGTGCACTGGTCCGGCTATCGCGTGAAGCCCGCCGCCATCGAGTTCTGGCAGGACCGCGACCATCGCCTGCACGAACGCCGCCGCTTCGTGACCGATGGCGCCGGCGGCTGGACCAGCACGCTGCTTTACCCGTAAAGCGAATGGCATGAGCGCGATCCCCTCCGATCTCAACCGGCGCGCGGCGATGGCCAGCATGGCCGTGGCGACGCTGCTGGCCGGCCTGAAACTGTGGGCGGTGATCTCCACGCATTCGACCGCGATGCTGGGAAGCCTGGCCGATACCGGGCTGGACCTGGTGGCCAGCGCCGCCACGCTGCTGGGGGTATGGGTCGCGGCGCAGCCGGCCGATCACAACCACCGCTTCGGGCACGGCAAGGCCGAAGCGCTGGCGGCGATGTTCCAGGTCGTGCTGATCTCGATCTCGGCGCTGGGCCTGGCCTGGCGCGCGGTGGGGCAGTTCCTGGGCGGAGAGCGGGTGGCAGAGGCCGAATCGGGCGTGATCGTCTCGGTTGTGGCGATGGTGGCCACGGTGGCGCTGCTTGCCTATCAGCGACATGTGATCCGCCAGACCGGCAGCCTCGCGATCAGCACCGACAACGTCCACTACAAATCGGACCTGTTTCTCAATCTCGCGGTGATCGCCGCGCTCGTACTCGATCATTACTTCGCGCTGGCCGGCGTCGATGCGGTCTTCGCGTTCGGCATCGCGCTGTGGCTGGGCTGGGGCGCGTGGGGCGCTTCGCAGGAAGCCATCGAGCAGCTGATGGACCACGAATGGCCGCTTGAAAAGCGCGAACGGTTCCTCGAGGTTGTGGCGCGGCATCCCGAACTCAAGGGCCTGCACGATCTGCGCACGCGCACCAGCGGAAATCGCGATTTCGTGCAGTTCCACGTCTGGGTGGACGGCAAGATGACCGTGACCGAGGCGCACCGCGTGATGGACGAGATCGAGGAAAAGCTGATGGAGGCCTTCCCCGGTGTGGAAGTGTTGATTCACCCCGATCCCGAAGGCCTGGTGAACGAGGCGCCGCTGGGCGCGCGCGATCTTCTCGCGCCGGGGCCGGACGGGGAAAGCCCGGCGCTGGCGGTGCAGGGCGCTCCCGCCCAAGCATTGCCAGCGGGGGGACTTTCTACCTGAACGTGCCCACGATGTCGGCAAGGTGGCCGGTCACCGCGCCCAGCTTGTCGTCGGGTGTCTTGCCGAGGCGCACCACCACCAGCTTGCGGCTGGGCGAAACCAGCACGTACTGGCCAAGGTGGCCGATGCAGGCGAACAGGTCCTTCGGGCCGCGATCGGGGAACAGCGCGGGCCGGTCCTTGCCGCTGGGCGTGCGGTTCAGCCAGATCTGCGCGCCGTATTGCGCCTGACGGGGCGATGGCGTGGTCATGAAGTCGATCCACTGGCGCGGGATGATCTGCGCCCCGCGCACCGATCCCTTGTTGCGCAGGAACTCGCCGAACCGCGCCCAGTCGCGCGCGGTGCCGTGGATCAGCGATCCGCCGATCAGCGTGCCCGCCGCGTCGAATTCCGGCAGCATCGAGCGCATCCCCGCCGGTTCGAACAGGCGCGTGCGCAGGTATTCGGCCACGGCGCGGCGGCGATGCTCGGCATCGGGCACGGGCGCCAGCGCGCGCGCGGCCAGATCGGACAGGATCACGCTGGTCGCGGTAGAATAGCGGAAGGTCTTGCCCGGTTCGCTGTCGAGCGGCTGGTCCTCGGCATAGCGCGCCATGTCGTCGCGCCCGTCGAGGAACAGCATCCGCACCTCGTCGGACCGATAGACGGGATCGCCCGCCTCGACGTGCTTGAGGCCTGAGCGCATCTGGAGAAGCTGCCGCAGCGTGATCTCCCCGCGCGGATCGCCGGGGCGCTGCCAGGCAGGGACGGGCGCCGATTCGTTGAGGCGCAGCCGTCCGTCCGAGACGAGCATGCCGATCATCACGCCGGTGATCGACTTGGCCATCGACCAGCTCACGAAGCGGGTGTTCTCGTGGTAGCCGGGGGCATAGCGTTCGGCCACGATCCGTCCACCGCGCATGACGATCACCGCGCGCGTTTCCGAAGCCGCCGCATCGGTGAACAGTGCATCGACCGCGCGGGCCAGGCCTTCGCGATTCGTTCCCGGTTCCTCGACAACCGCCTTCATCGCGGCGTCTGAAAGCGGCGGGGGCGGCGGTGCGGGCGCTTCCCCGGACCTGCCGCAGCCGATCAAGGCTGGCACAATCAGCAGGGGCAGGATATGGGACAAGCGCGGGCGGGCCATGGCGCCAGTCCTTTCCTCCAGATGGCCCGGACATGGCAACCGCAAACGCACCTTCTTCCGCAAAGTCCGACCGGAATGGATCGAACCCGGCCGGCTTCCCGGCCAATGGCGCGCCACCGCGCCGGCGACGACGCTGGCGTCTGATCCTTCCCGTCGTGGCGCTGCTGGTGGCCATCCTCGCCTATTTCTGGCCGGGGATTCATGGATACGCGATTACCGGCGCATCCTATGGCGCGCGCGTTGGCTGCTCGTGCCGCTATGTCGGCGGGCGCGCGCTCAGCGATTGCCGCAAGGATTTCGAGGCGGGCATGGACATGATCACCCTGTCGGAAGACACGCAGGCGCGCAGCGTGACCGCGCGCTTTCCGCTGCTGGCCCGGCAGACCGCGACGTACCGCGAGGGATCGGGCTGCGTGCTCCAGCCCTGGAACAACTGATCCGGAACCGCGTCAGGCCGCATCCTGCCAGCGGCCGGTTTCGGCGATCCAGCCGCCGCCGACCACCCGATCGCCGGCATAAAGGACCGCCGCCTGCCCCGGCGCGACGCCGTATTCCGGCTGCAGGAACCGGATGGCGGTGTCCGCACCCTCTCCGAACGGCCCTTCCAGCACTACCGGCACCGGCTTGGCCAGCGACCGGACCTTGGCGGTTAGCGGCGTATCCTGCGGCAGGGGTCCGACGCGGTTGGTCTCGACGATTCGCGCGCGGCCGACGGCGAGCATGGCCTTCGGCCCCACCAGCACGCGCCGCAGCGGCGCATCGAGCGCGGTGACATAGAGCGGTTCGGGCTGGCCGCCGATCTCCAGCCCGCGCCGCTGGCCGACCGTGTAATGGATGATACCGCGATGCTGGCCGAGCACTTCGCCGGTGGCAGCATGGACGATCTCGCCCGGCGCGTCGCCTTCGGGGCGCACCGAACGCACGACGCGCGCGTAATCGCCATCGGGAACGAAGCAGATGTCCTGGCTGTCGGGCTTGGCCGCGACGCCGAGGCCCAGTTCGGCGGCGATCCGGCGCGTTTCGGTCTTCGGCAGGCCGCCCAGCGGAAAGCGCAGGAAGGCGAGCTGCTCCTCGGTGGTGCCATAGAGGAAATAGCTCTGGTCACGCGCGGGATCGAGCGCGCGGCGCAGTTCCGGCCCCGCCGCGCCGATCACGCGGCGTACGTAATGCCCCGTCGCCAGGCAGTCCGCGCCCAGTTCGCGCGCCATCCGCAACAGGTCGGTGAATTTCGGCCCCATGTTGCAGCGGATGCAGGGAATCGGCGTGCGACCGGCCAGATAATCGTCGGCGAATCGCTCGACCACGTCCTCGCGAAAGCTGGATTCGTGATCGAACACGTAATGCGCGATGCCCAGCCGGTCGGCCACGGCGCGCGCGTCACGGATGTCGTCACCCGCGCAGCAGGCGCCCTTGCGCCCCGTGGCGGCGCCGTAATCATAGAGCTGCAGCGTCACGCCGATCACTTCGGCACCGCTGGCGGCGGCGAGGCCCGCCACGACCGAGCTATCCACGCCGCCCGACATCGCCACGACGATCCGCCGCGCGTTCAACGGCTGCGGCAGATCAAAAAAAGTAGCGTAATCGTAAACGGAGGAAAGACTGGCCATGCGCCGTCCCATAAGCACATTTGCGGAGGGAATGCAGGAAAAATGCGCAATTCCCGGCCGTGCCCCGCCGATGTGCCGGACGATGGCAGCAATTAATTGCCGCCAGAATGGCTATTCCTAACTCTTGGTAAAGGCGGCCTTTACCGTCCCTTATGACTGCCCGGGGTAGAGACCCGCTCATGGAAATGGGATTCAACGATATCCGGCCACCGGGTGATTCGTGCCTTGTCGAAAGCGGGGGCCAGGGCGAACGCCTGCGTCCGCTCGGCTGGCACGAACTGTGCGCGCGTCTGGTCGCGGCGCAGGATCTGCGCAAGGCGGTGAAACAGGCGTTGCCCAGCAGCACCACGCTGCAGGGTGCTGCCAGCTTTCACGGGCTTGCCGCAAGCCTCCTGACGGCCGGCGAAAATACTGAAATTCCCGTTAACCCAACCCGTTCAACGAATGGCAAAGCGGAAGGAGGAACATTGCCGGCGAAGCAAACGCCGCCCTCCCCCCCTGTCGAGCCGAGCTGATCGACGAGTATTGCCATGATCGAGAACCAGAAAATCAGACCGGCGCAAGTTATCGGACCTCTCGGCGAACCGCTGACGGTCGATAGCCTGCCGCCCCCCAACACCAAGCGCTGGGTGGTCCGGCGCAAGGCCGAAGTCGTGGCCGCCGTCAATGGCGGGCTGCTGACGATCGACGAAGTGTGCGAACGCTACAGCCTGACGATCGAGGAATTCGCCTCGTGGCAGCGGGCGGTCGACCGCTCCGGCATGCAGGGCCTGCGCGTCACGCGCATCCAGCACTACCGCGATCTGTACGAGCGCCAGCTCAAGTATTGACGCTTCCTACCGGTTATCCACGGGCAGCCGCTCCTGTTTTCAGGGGCGGCTGTTTCCGTTTGGGCGGTGCTTCGGCCAAGCCGGGATCGCGCGCGCGTGCTGCGACGATGAATAATGGCGCGGACAGTCCCCGCTAGCGGATGGGACCGGTCCACAACGGCGGAATGCCTTCAAGGGCATGGATCGTTCTTCGTCGAGCCAGAATTGCCACTCGTCGTTTCGACGTCTATTGCCATGAACAAAGGTGCCAAGCTTGCGCGGACGGCCTGCTTGCGGCCACTGCCATACACGTATAATACACCTTGGTTTGAAGGAAGGGGCAGGTCTCCCCGGCCACCGTGGAGACCGACGCGTGAAAACGATGAACTACGAAACCAGCATCAGTGCGGACATGAACGACGCCGGCCGGCAGGCGGATGCCGCCGATGCGGGTGTCGCGTCGGGGTACATGGAAGTCGGGCGGACCGGCGGCGGATGGTCGCGCGGCCGCGTGCTGCTGGTCGTGGCGCTTGTCCTGCTCGCGCTGGGCGGCGCCTACTACTTCAAGCACCACAACGCGGCAGCGACGGGCGATGCGGCGCAGAGCGGGGCGCAGGCGCAGACGGTTACGGTCATCACGCCGGGCATGACCTCGGTGCAGGGCACCATCGTTGCCAGCGGCACGATCGCCGCGCGGCGCGAGATGCCCGTCGGCGTCGCCGGCGAAGGCGGCAAGGTGGCGAGCGTGCTGGTCGACGCGGGCGACTGGGTGCAAGCCGGGCAGGTTCTGGCGGTCATCGACCGGTCGGTGCAGGCGCAGCAGGTCGAAAGCCAGGCCGCCAACGTGGAAGTGGCCGCTGCCAACGCGCGGATCGCCCAGTCCAATCTCGATCGCGCGCTCAAGCTGGTCGACAAGGGCTTCATTTCCAAGGCCGACGTCGATCGCTTGACCGCCACGCGCGATTCGGCGGTCGCGCAAGTGCGCGTGGCGCAGGCCACGCTGGGCCAGTTGCGCGCCAGCACCGCGCGGCTCAACATCCTGGCGCCCGAAGCGGGCCTGGTGCTGACGCGTGGCGTGGAGCCGGGGCAGGTGGTCAGCAGCGGCAGCGGCGTGCTGTTCCGCATCGCCAAGGGTGGCGAACTGGAAATGCAGGCGCGTCTCGCCGAAGCCGACATGGCCAAGCTGTCCGTGGGCGTCAGCGCCGACGTGACGCCGGTGGGCACGGCCACGCCGTTTACCGGCCAGATCTGGCAGTTGGCGCCGACCATCGACGCGACCACGCGCGAAGGCATCGCCCGCATCGCGTTGCCCTATAACGATGCGCTGCGGCCCGGCGGTTTCGCCAGCGCGACGATTCGCAGCGGCACGGTGACCGCGCCGATGCTGCCCGAATCGGCGATCCTCAACGACCAGAACGGCGCCTTCGTTTATGTCGTGAACAAGGACAACAAGGTGGAGCGCCGCCCCGTGAAGGTCGGCGATGTGACGGCGGCCGGCATCGTCGTGCGCGAAGGGCTGAACGGCAGCGAACGGATCGTGCTGCGCGCGGGCGGCTTCCTCAACCCGGGGGACACCGTGCGCCCGGTGGCGGGCGGAACAACGGTAGCCAAGCCGGCCACCGGCCACTGAACCGGAGCCCGGCGCCATGAACTTCCGCAACATCTCGGCTTGGTCCATCCGCAACCCGGTGGTCCCCATCGTCCTGTTCCTTGGGCTGACGCTGGCCGGGCTGGTCTCGTTCATGGGCATGAAGGTCCAGAACAATCCGGACATCGAGTTCCCGATGGTGATCGTCGAGATCTCGCAACCGGGCGCGGCGCCGACCGAGATCGAGAACCAGATCACCCAGAAGGTCGAATCCAGCGTTCGCACGATTGCGGGCGTGGATACGATCACCTCGACGGCATCCGAAGGCAGCAGCCAGACGATGGTCCAGTTCAAGATCGGCACCGATATCAACGCGGCCGTCAGCGAGGTGAAGAACAAGGTCGACCAGGTGCGCGGCGAACTGCCCGACGGCATTCTGGAACCGTCGGTGTTCAAGGCGGAAACCTCGTCCGATCCGATCGCCTATTTCGCGGTTTCGGCCGACGACATGACGATCGAGCAGCTTTCGTGGTTCATCGACGATACCGTGGCCAAGCGGCTGCTGGCGCTGCCGGGCATGGCGGAAGTGGCGCGTGCCGGCGGGGTCAACCGCGAAATCGCGGTCACGCTCGATCCGATGCGGATGAAGTCGCTGGGCGTCACCGCCAACCAGATCAACGCCACGCTGCGCCAGGTCAACCTGAACGCCGCCGGGGGCAAGGCGGAAGTGGCCGGCGCGCGCCAGTCCGTGCGCGTGCTGGGCAATGCGCGGTCGGCCTTCGACCTTTCGCAGACGCAAATCGCGCTGAGCGGCGGGCGCACCGTGAAGCTGGCCGACGTGGCCGACGTGCGCGACAGCTACAGCGAAATCACGTCGATCGCCAAGTTCAACGGCAAGCCGGTCGTCACCTTCAGCATTGCCCGCGCGCGCGGCGAATCCGACGTCAGCGTCTATGACGAAACGGTCAAGGAACTGGCCAAGCTGCAGGCGGAACAGGGCAACAAGGTCCGCTTCCAGCAGCTGTTCAGCAGCGTGGGCTACACCAAGGACGAATACCGCACCTCGATGTCGTCGATGGTGGAAGGCGCGGTGCTGGCGGTCATCGTGGTGTTCTTCTTCCTGCGCGATTGGCGCGCGACCATCGTTTCGGCGATCGCCATCCCGCTGTCCGCCATCCCCACGTTCTGGGTGATGAGCCTGATGGGCTTCACACTGAACACCATGTCGCTGCTGGCGTTGGGCCTGGTCGCGGGCGTGCTGGTGGACGATGCGATCGTGGAGATCGAGAACATCGTCCGGCACATCCGCATGGGCAAATCCGCCTATCAGGCCTCGATCGACGCGGCGGACGAGATCGGGCTGGCCGTGCTGGCCACGACGTTCTCGATCGTCGCGGTGTTCTTCCCGGTGGCGCTGATGCCAGGCGTTTCGGGCCAGTTCTTCAAGAACTTCGGCATGACCGTAGTGGTGGCGGTGCTGTTCAGCCTGCTGGTGGCGCGCATGATCACGCCGATGGTCGCGGCCTATTTCCTGAAAGCGCACGGCCACGCCGAACATGGTGGTGGGCCGTGGATGGACCGCTACATGAAGATCCTGACGTGGTCGCTCGATACCGCGCGCGTGCAGGCCTACCTCGCCTCGGTCCGCGCGCGGGGCATCCGTCCCGGCTTCCGCCACTGGACCATGGCGCGCCTGCGCGACCATCGCCTGTGGATGATGGGCATCGGCTTTGCCGCGCTGCTGCTGACCGGCGTGATGTTCATGGTGATCCCGCAGCAGTTCTTCCCCGATACCGACAACGATTTCAGCACGATCACCATCGACATGGTGCCCGGCACCACGATCGAGCAGACCGAACAGAAGGTGGACGAGGTGCTGGCGCTGGTGAAGGACCAGCCCGACCTGGGCGTGGCGCTGGAGCGCATCCGCGAAGGCAACGGCCGCGTGTTCCTCAACTGGAAGAAGGACCGCAAGGAAAGCAGCCTCGACATCGAGCGCAAGCTGACGCCGGTGCTGCAGCAGGTTTCGGACGCGCGCGTCAACTTCCAGTCGCAGAACGGTGGCGGCCCCGGCGGCGGATCGGGTCGGCCGATCAGCGTGATGCTGTCCGGCTCCGATCCCGAACTGCTGCAGAAGACCGCGCAGACGCTGGTTGAACAGATGAGCGGGTTGAAGGAAGTGGTCGCGCCGCGGATCAGCGCGGACCTGCGCCGTCCCGAAATCGTGATTACGCCGCACATGGATCTTGCCGCCTCGCTGGGCGTGACCACCCAGGCGCTGAGTCAGGTGATCCGCATCGCCACGCAGGGCGAAATCGACCAGAACAGCGCCAAGTTCTCGCTGTCCGACCGGCAGGTACCGATCCGGGTGAAGCTGCCGGTCCTGTCGCGCCGCGATCTGTCGACGTACGAGAACCTGCCGGTGCCCACCGCGTCCGGCGGATCGGTGCCGCTGGCCCGCGTGGCGACGATCTCGTTCGGCTCCGGCCCCACCACGATCCAGCGCTACAACCAGAACCGCCGCGTCTTCGTTGGCGCGGACCTGCCGCCAGGCGTGGTCAAGGGCACGGCCGACAAAGCGATCAAGAACCTGCCGATCATGCGCAACCTGCCGCAGGGTGTGTCCAACGCGCCGGCGGGCGAGGACCGCTGGCAGCAGGAAATGCTGAACAACTTCTTCGTCGCGCTGGCCGCAGGCGTGCTGCTGGTGTTCTCGGTGCTGGTGCTGCTCTACCGCCGCTTCATCTCGCCGCTGGTCAACATGGGCTCGCTGTTCCTGGCGCCACTGGGCGGGCTGCTGCTGTTGCTGGTGCTGGGGCAATCGCAATCGCTGCCGGTGTTCATCGGCATCCTCATGCTCTTCGGCATCGTCGCCAAGAACTCGATCCTGCTGATCGACTTCGCGATCGAGGAAATGGAAGCGGGCACGCCCAAGCTGGCGGCGATCCTCGAAGCCGGGCACAAGCGCGCGCAGCCGATCGTGATGACCACGGTGGCCATGGTGGCGGGCATGGTGCCCACCGCGATTTCGCTGGGCGGCGATGGCGGCTGGCGCGCGCCGATGGGCACGGTGGTGATCGGCGGGCTGACGCTGTCGACGCTGCTCACGCTGCTGATCGTGCCGGCGGGCTTCAGCCTGGCCGACGGCGTCGAGAAGCGCATCGGCCCGTGGCTGGGCCGGCGCGTGCTCACTTACGATCCGCATGATCCCCGGCACAAAACCGCCGACGGAGCGTTACCGGCCGAGTGACGGATTTCTCCGACGATCCGGCGGGGGAGGCGATGCCTCCCCGCGCCTCTTCCCGGACCCGCACGGCCGCGCGCCTGAAAGGGACACTCCTTCCCGATGATCGGGCCGATGACCGCGCACGTCGGCTGCGCCTGTTCGCGACCGGCCTGCTGCTGATCATGGCCGTGCTGTTTTTCCTCGCCCGCCAGGCCGAACAGGGCGGCGGACCGCCCGCGTGGGGCTTCCTGCGCGCCTTTGCCGAGGCGGCGATGGTCGGCGGACTGGCCGACTGGTTCGCGGTGACGGCGCTGTTCCGGCATCCGCTGGGGCTGCCGATTCCGCACACCGCGATCATCCCGGAAAACAAGGACCGCCTGGCCGATTCGATGGCGGCGTTCCTGCGCGAAAACTTCCTCACCCCGCAAGTGGTGGCGCGCCGGCTGGCGGGGATGAACGCGGCGGCCATGGCGGGCGGCTTCCTCGCCGATCCGCGCGGCGGAGAAGGCCGGGTGCGCGCGGGCGCCGCCAATCTCGTGGCCGATGTGCTCGAATCGCTCGATCCGGAAAAGCTGGGCGGCCTCGCCAAGGGGGCCTTGCGCGGCCAGATCGCGAAGTTCGATCTGGCGCCGCTGCTGGGGCAGCTGCTGGGCGCGATGATCGCCGATGGCCGGCATATGCCGGTGATCGAGGGGCTGGCGCGCCGCGCGGCGCTGGCGCTGGAAGCGAACGAGGAACTTGTCCGCACCATGATCCACGATCGCGCCAACGCGATCCTGCGCTGGACCGGGCTGGACGAGCGGCTGGCCAACGGCATTCTCGATGGCCTGTACAAGCTGCTGGCGGAAACCGTGGTGATGCCGGACCATCCGCTGCGCCGGAAGATCGAGGAAGGGCTGGAGCAGCTGGCGCACGATCTGGTGCACGACGATGCGATGCGGGCGCGGGTGGAGCGCATGAAGGAAGAAGTACTCGCCAATCCCGCCTTTGCTGCCTGGCTCGATGCCGTGTGGGAACGCGGGCGCGCCGGCCTGCTGAAGGCGGTGCGCCAGCCCGATGGCGTCCTCTCGGGCCAGTTTGGCGCCAGCCTGGGCGAGCTGGGCCGGGCGCTCCAGCACGACGCGCGGCTGCAACTGCTGGTCAACCGCTTCGCCCGGCGCACGCTGGTAGGCGTGGCAACGCGCTATGGCGGGCAGATCGTGCGGCTGGTATCGGAAACGGTGCGCCGCTGGGATGCCCGCACCGTGACCGACCGGATCGAGGGCGCGGTCGGCCGCGATCTCCAGTTCATCCGCATCAACGGCACGCTGGTGGGCGGGCTGGTCGGTGTTTCGATCCATGCCGTGGACGTGCTGCTATGAACGACGACGAACCCTTCCTGCTGACCGAACGCCTGGCCTTGTGGAAGCCGCGCGCGTCCGACCGGGCCGAACTGTTCGCGATGGTCGCGCCGCCCGAAGTCCGGCGCTTCCTGGGCGATCGTCCCACGAGCGAGGCGGACGAGTTCGCACGGCTGATCCGGAACGCCGGAAGCTGGGCGCTCTATGGCTACGGCACGTTCATCTGCCGCGACCGCGCCGACGGCCGGCTGGTGGCGCTGTGCGGCCTGTTCCATTCGTGGCGCGGCTTCGGCAAGGGGCTGGACGACGCGATCGAGGCGGGCTGGATCGTGGCGCAGCCGGATTGGGGCAAGGGCATCGCCGGCGAGGCCATGCGCGCCGCGATCGACTGGTTCGACGCCGCGATCGGCCCGCGCCGGATCGCCTGCATGATCGAGGAGGGCAACGACGCCTCGCTCGCGCTCGCCGCCCGGCTGGGCTTCGTGCGCTATGCCGTGGAGGACATGGGCGAGGAACGCCCGCTGATCCTGCTGGAACGGCTGCCGGAAGGGGTTGCGATTTAGGCGGCTGTCCGGACACGAGGCTGTCGCTGGGTCTCGGGCATCCCAATCCGCGTTCGTCCTGAGCCTGTCGAAGGACACGCGATACGGTTGATCTTGGGTCAGTTTGCCATGCGAGGCCAGCATCGCGCGCGTCCTTCGACAGGCTCAGGACGAACGGGTGGGGAGGTTTTCAGGACGCTTCCTGTGCCATTGCAAGCGTAGCTCCGGTAACGTATCATAGCACAGGGATTGATAAATTTTCGCATGAAATAAGTGTGAAAATTTGTAGAGTATAATAATATGTCTAGAAAATACGATATATTTTTTATTCTCGTTTGGTTTGTAATTTTCTTTGGTGTTATGTATTTTGCGCAATATTTAATAGATAGATTCTATATATCTGGATTTCCTAAATATGCCATCGTTTGCTCAATTGCGGGAGTGTGGTATTTGGGAAATGGTCATATTATTCAATTTAGGAAGCAGGCTCGAGAGTCGGAGATCGAGAAAAAATAGACTCGATTCGATGATCATTTTTAGGAAAGGTTGGGCTGTTTACGCCTGCCGTCAAAATGACCCGTTCGTAACGCTCGTTAAAGCCCTGCCAAACAAGCAAATCGATAACACCGTGAAGGATGGTCGCTCACCACTGCCCCTCTCTCCCTTCGCCCACTGATCGTCCCCGGACGGAACCAGACCGTCAAACCGCGCCGAACGCCCCACCCCGCCTAAATCGTTGCATCTGCAACCGGAGTCCGCCAGTCTCCGCGCGGGATCGCGCTGGAGACGGGAAAAATAGCATGAAACAGGGTTTTGCGGTGCTGGCGGCGGTCGTGCTGGCGCAGGCCGTGGCGCCGGGCGCGGCGCTGGCGGAGACGGTCTATGTCCGCGCCGGTCGGCTGGTCGATACCGAAAAGGGCACCGTGCTGCCCGCGCGCCTGTTCCGCGTGGACGATGGCCGCGTGGTATCCGTGACGGCGGACGGGCCGGTTCCGCAGGGCGCGCGTGTGGTCGACTGGTCGGCCTATACCGTGCTGCCCGGGTTGATCGACATGCACGTTCACCTTGCCGATCTGGAGCAGAGCGAGAACGTGGCCGAACCGCTGCTGCACGCGCCGATGGAAATCGCCTATATCGGCGCGCGCAACGCCCGGCGCACGCTGCTGGCCGGCTTCACCAGCGTCCACGATGTCGGCTGTTTCCGCGCCTTCGCCGATGTCGAGCTGCGCAACGCGATCAACCGGGGCGACGTGATCGGCCCGCGCATGAGCGCGGTGGGCGCCTATGTAACCATCCCCGGCGGCGGCGGCGAGGTGACCGGCTTTTCGCCCGACGTGAAAGTGCCCGACGACATGCGCGCGGGCGTGGTCACCGATGCCGCGAACACGGTGGAGAAGGTCAACTACCTGTTTCAGCACGGCGTGGATTCGATCAAGCTGATCGCCACCGGCGCGGTGCTGGCGCAAGGCACCGAACCCGGCCAGCAGGAACTGACCGAGGAAGAGATGCATGCCGCCGTAACCACCGCCGCCGCGCGCGGATCATGGGTGACGGCGCACGCGCACGGCGCGGAAGGCATCAAGTCCGCGATTCGCGCCGGCGTGAAATCGATCGAGCACGCCTCGCTGATCGATGACGAGGGCATCGCGCTGGCCAAGGCCAGGGGCGTGTTCCTGGACATGGACATCTACAACGGCGATTTCATCAACGATTACGGCAAGGCCCACAGCTGGCCGGCGGACATGCTGCGCAAGAACGTGGACACCACCGACGCGCAGCGCGAAGGGTTCCGCAAGGCGGTGAAGGCCGGGGTGAAGCTGACCTTCGGCACCGACGCGGGCGTCTATCCCCACGGCCTCAACGCGCGCCAGTTCAAGTACATGGTCCGCTACGGCATGACGCCGATGCAGGCGATCCAGTCCGCCACCACGGTTTCGGCGGACCTGCTCGGCTGGTCGAAGGACGTCGGCGCGCTGTCCCCCGGCCATTTCGGCGACATGATCGCGGTGAGCGGCGATCCGCTGGCCGACATCACCGTGCTGGAAAACGTGCAGCACGTGATGAAGGGCGGCGACGTGGTGAAATAGGGCGGGCGTTCAGGCGGGGCCGGACAGGTCCAGCGTCAGGCACTGGCTGAAATCGTCGATGACGTAGTCGGCGAAGGCGGGGCAGGGCACGAAGCCGTGCTTGCGATAGAGCGCGACCGCCGGGTGGAACGGTTCGGTGCGTCCGGTCTCGAGGCTGACCCGGGCATAGCCCCGGCGCCGGGCCTCGGACAGGAGATGCGCCAGCATCGCCTCGCCCACGCCGTGCCCCCGCCATTCCGGGGCGGCGCGCATCGATTTCAGCTCGCCATGATCGTCCGACAGATGCCGCAGGGCGCAGATGCCGGCGATGGCTTCCCCGATCCACGCCGACCAGAAGGTGACGTCCGGCTGGCGCAGCGCCGCCACCGGCAGGGCGTGGACCTTGCACGCCGGCGAATGCCGCTGCATGTCGGCCAGATGGTACGCGACTAGGGCCTGTACCTCCTCGCCGGACAGGGTGTCCTCGACGAAGCGCAATGCGGTGATGCCGTGCCGGTCCATGCCCGTTCTCTCGTCCGTGACTGTTTTTCAGGGACATGCTGCCCCATCCGGTTTCATCTGCTATCGCTTCCGGCATGACCGAGACAAGCGAAAGACGCGCGGATACCGCTCCGCGCTGGAGCATTGCGATTCACGGCGGCGCGGGATCGATGCGCCCCGAGACCATGGACGCGGCCGCGCAGGCGGCGCACGAGGCGGGGCTGCGCGCCGCGCTCGATGCCGGCCGGGCGGTGCTGGCCACGGGCGGCGCGGCGCTCGACGCGGTGGGCGCGGCGGTGGCCGTGCTGGAGGACGATCCGCTGTTCAACGCCGGGCGTGGATCGGTGTTCACCTATAACGGCATCAACGAGCTGGACGCGGCGGTGATGGACGGGACGACGCGCCAGGCCGGGGCGGTGGCGGGCGTTACCCACGTCCGCAATCCGGTGCGGCTGGCGCGCGCGGTGATGGAACAGAGCCCGCACGTCCTGCTCGCGGGGGCAGGCGCGGAGGAATTCGCGCGCGAACAGGCGATCGAACTGGTCGATCCGGACTGGTTCGCGACCGAGGAACGCTGGCGGCAGCTCCAGGAACTGAAGGCGAAGAAGCTGGGCTGGTTCGACGATGGCTTGAAGTATGGCACGGTGGGCGCGGTGGCCTGCGACAGCCACGGCCACGTCGCGGCGGCGACCTCGACCGGGGGGCTGACCGGCAAGCGCTGGAACCGCATCGGCGATTCGCCGGTGATCGGCGCGGGGACTTACGCCGACGACCGCGCGGGCGCGGTCAGCTGCACCGGATCGGGCGAACAGTTCATCCGCGCCGGCGTGGCGCATGAAATCTGCGCGCGGATGCGGCTGGCGGGCGAAAGCGCGCAAGGCGCGGCCGATGCGGTGCTGGCCGAAGTGGGCGCGATGCGCGGCGTCGGCGGCGTGATCGTGGTGACGCCGGCGGGCGAGACGGTGTTCGCCTTCACCACCCCCGGCATGTTCCGCGGCCGCGCCGATCACGCGGGGCTCTACGAGACCGGGATTTTCGGGATGGCCGGCAGCAAGGATTGATTGACTCCGTTTCGGACCGGGCGCAGCTTTCGTGACGCCATGGGGCCGAGAGAGTAACGGGAAGCCCGACACCACGGCATGGTCCACGCGGGGAGGGGACGCCCGCGTTTTTCATGTGTGGAGATCCTGAAATGAAAAGCGTTCGTTCCGCCGTGCTGGCCGCGGCTGCCGCTGTTGCCCTGATGGCTCCTGCCTGGGCACGGGCCGAAGACTATCCGCTCAAGCCCGCCGAATATGTCGAGGTGGCGCTGATTTCGGTCGATGACGGGCATGACCTTGAGTACGCCACGCATCTCGCCAACATGTGGCGCAAGTCGCAGGACTACGCGCTCAAGCAGGGCTGGATCAGCGGCTACGAAATCCTCAGCAACGAATTCAAGCGTCCGGGCGAGGCGGACTACTACCTGCTCACGCGCTTCGCCGTGCTGCCCGATGCTGCGGAATCGACCCGCCGGCAGGAGGACTATACCGCGTACATGCAGATGAACGAAGCGCAGATGCAGGCCGCGTCGGGCGATCGCGCCAAGTACCGTCGCCAGATGGGGTCGGAACTCCTGCGCCGTTGGGTCTGGACCAAGTAGAACGCGCCATCGGCGGCTTCGCAACCGGGCCTGCTCCGGGCGCGAAGCCGCCGGTTACCGCGCGCCCGAAACCACGCTGCCGGCCAGCTTTTCGCGCAATTGGGCGTAATAGGCTTCGAGGAAAGGACGGGCATCGGCCGTGTCCACGTCCCGCCCGATCTTGCCGCCGATGCGCGCGGCGACATCGCCCAGCGTTTCCGGATCGCCCGCGCGCAGCACCTGTTCCAGCACTTCGAGCTGGTGTTCGCCGTAGTACGACAGCTCGGTGGCGGTGAAGCGCCAGGCCGATGAGGTTGCCTGCCGGGCGTCGGGCACGAACTTGTCGGCCTTGCGCTGGCCGAAGCGCATGCCCCGCTCCAGCCTTTCGCGCAGTTGCGTGTAATAGGCCTCGAGGAAGGCGCGTTCGTCGCCAGAACCGGCGCTCCAGCCGATCTTGGCGCAGATCGTGGCGGCGACTTCGGCCAGCGCCTCCTCGCGCCCGTCGCGCAGCACGCGCTCCAGCACTTGCAGCTCGTATTCGCCATAGACCGCCAGTTCCGCCTCGCCAAAGCGGTAGGCCGCGCCGGTGAGCGTGCTTTGCCCGCGCGCGCCTTCGCCCAGCGACATGGCCTTTTCCAGCTTGCGGCGGGGGGCGTCGACCACCCAGGTCCCCGCGATCACGTCACCGCAGCGCAGGGCATCGCGGTTGAAGAAGGGAAACAGCACGAAGATCGCGAACCATACCAGCCCGGCCCAGCCGGCTTCCTCGCCATCGGCGCCGCTGGACCAGGCCGAGGCGAGGAACACCAGCGGCATGAACAGTTCGATGTCGCGCACCAGGTTGCGCGCGATCACCGCTTCGGTGGTCAACCGCCTGCCATCGCGCGCGGCGATGCGCAGGCCGCAGATGCGCTTGCCCGGCGTGGCCCCGCGCGGCCCGAGTTCGAAGAACAGGAAATAGGCGTTGCGATAGAGGAACATCGCGATGATCCACACGATCGACAGCGCCTGCTTGGCATGGGCAACAGGGGTGTTCTGGTCCAGGCGGTCACCCCCGAAGCCCCCCGCCACCCACACGAGCAGAAGCGTGGTGCCCACCATCGAGCCGACGATGAACAACAGATCGAGCAGCAGCGCCGAGGCGCGCGCGGCGCGCGATCCGATCGCGAACGGCAGCGCGACGCCTTCGGGGGTCACCACGCGGCGTAGGCGCTTGTCCGCGGCGGGCGCGTAACGCGGCGCGCGATGACCGTCCGCGGCTTTTCGCTTCCACGGCAGACGCGCCATCAATGGCCCTCCGCCGTCACGCGGCCGCGCCGCCAGACGAAGAAATAGCCGCACCAGAACACCAGCATGAAGCCGCCCAGTGCCAGCCGGGTGGTCGTGATGTCGACAAGCTGGCGCGCGAAGCCTTCGAGCAGCGCCGCGACGATCAGCATGAACACCACGCCGGTCATTACCTGCGCCGCGCGGCGGCCGGCCGCCGCCGCCGCTTCCAGCACGGTCGCATCGCCCGGAAAGGCCATCGCGCGGCCGATGTGTATCCCCGCGCCGCCTGCCAGCAGGATCGCGAACAGCTCGGTCGTGCCGTGCACCGAAAGCCAGCCGATCAGGTCCAGCGTCAGTCCCTGCCCGTGATAGAGCCACAGCATGGCGCCAAGCATGGCGGTGTTGTGGACGAGCAACATGATCGAGGGCAGGCCGAAGGCGAAGCCCAGCGCGAACGCCAGGATCGAGACTTGCGCGTTGTTGCTGAACAGGTAGGCGGCGAACACGCTCATCCCGTTCTCCTTCTGGTGGCCGAACAGCGTGCTGTGCAGCACCGCGCGGCTGGCGCCCGGCACGCGCTCGTCGGCGAAGCCCGCACCCACCAGCGAATAGTACCAGTCGGGGTTGGACGAAACGAGCAGCCAGCCCACCACCGTTCCCGCCACCATCGCGGCCAGCGCGATCAGCACGTCGATCCAGATCGCCCGCACCGCCGCGCCCCAGCCGCCGCCCAGGAAACGGCGGAACCAGCCCCACAAGGTGGTGCGCGGGCCATAGACGAGGAACCAGGCGCGCTGCGTCAGCGCTTCGAGGTAGGACAGCGTGGCGCGGTCAAGCGAGGTTTCGCGCGCGATCGAAAGGCTGGAGGCGGCGGTGCGGTAGAGCACCGGCAGGGCCAGCAGATCCTCGTCGGAAATGCCGCGCAGCCGGCCTTTCTCCATGCGCGTGACGATCGCTTCCAGCCGTTTCCACTCGGTCTCGCGCTCCAGCCGGAAGCGGTCGGACCGCAGCGCCGCCTCGCTGGCGGCGGCAGCCTGTTCCTCGGTCTTCGAGAACCAGCCGGTGACGCGTTGGGCTAAAGTGCTCATAAGCGCCTACTCATCCGATGCTTCCCTGCCGCTTGACCGCGAGATAGGCGTCCAGCAGCCGCATCCCGATCCGGTCGTGCGGCGCTTCCACCACGCGCACGCCCAGGTGGCGCAGGCGTTGCAGCACCAGCGCTCGCTGGCGGGCGAGCGCCGTGGCGGTGACCGCCATCGCCACCGCCTGCATGTCGCGTGCGGGGGCGGCGACGATCCCGGCCAGTTCGGCATCGGCCATGACCACGAACATCACGATATGGCGTTCGACCAGCCGACCCAGGTTCTCGATCATCAGTTCGGCGCTGGTGGGATCGGTGAAATCGGAAAACAGCACGATCAGCGAACGGCGCTGGAGCCGCGCGGAAAGCTGCGACAGCGCCAGCGTGAAATTCGGCTCCTCCGCGTGGTAATCGAGCGTGGCGGCGGCGTGCTGGAGCCGGGCGAAATCGCGCGAATGGGTGACGAAAGGCGTCAGCACCTGCGGCCGCGCGGCGAACCCGTAGAGCGCCACGCGGTCCTGCGCCTTCAGGGCCACATAGGCGGTGGTGAGCGCGGCGGTGACGGCGCGGTCGATGCGCGGCAGGCCGGCCACCGGCTCGCACATCGTCTGCCCGCAATCGAAGGCGAAGACGATCTGGTTGTTGCGCTCGACCTCGTATTCCTTGGCGAACAGCCGGGCATGGCGGGCGGAGCTTTTCCAGTCGATCCGCCGCCGGTCCATGCCCGGTTCGTATTCGGCCAGCGCCTCGAAATCGGTACCCTCGCCACGAATGCGCCGGGCGACCATGCCGAACTGGGCATCGCGCAGGAAGATCTGGAGTGCGGGGCTGCGCACCGGGGCGATGTTCGGGCGCACGCGAACCAGCGCGTCGCTGTCCACGCGGACCTGCCGGTGGGCAAGCCCAAGCGGGCCGGACCACCGCAGCCAGAACCGTCCGATCGCGCCGGTGCCGCGCCGGTTGGGGGTGAGCGTGGCATCCCCGCGCCAGCCCTCTGCCCCGACCGCCAGCGGCAGCACCAGCCGCCCGCCCGGATAAAGCCGCGGATCGATGGCGAGCGCGGCCTGCGCCTGCGCCCAGCGCGGCGCGCGGGCAAGGTCCGCCTCCAGCGCGAGCGCAACGGGCTCGCCCACTTCCGCATCGCGCGGGGCGAGCAGGCGGACGTTGCGCAGCCCGCCCGCGAACAGCGCGTCGAGCAGGACCAGAAGCAGCAGCGCTCCGCCGAACGCGGGTGCGACGATCCACGCCGCCGGCGCCAGGGCCGCGACGATCAGCGCCAGCGGCGCGGCTGCCGCCAGCAGCAGCGTGGCCCGCGCCGTGGGATAGGCGACGGGCCAGCGGCGCGAGATCGCGGCTTCGCTCAACGCGGCGCCTCGGTTCCCTGCACGAGATCGGCGACGATCGCCTCGACCTGCCGGCCCTCGATCTCGGCGGCGGGGCTGAGCAGCATGCGGTGCCGCAGTACGGCGATGGCGAGCGCTTTCACGTCGTCGGGGATCACGTAATCGCGTCCGTCGAGCGCGGCGCGGGCACGCGCGGCCCCAGCCAGCAGCACGGCGGCGCGCGGGCTTGCCCCGGCAACCAGATCGGCGCTGTCGCGCGTGGCGCGCACCAGCCGCACGATGTAGTCGACGATCGCGTCGGCCAGCGTGACCTGCCCGATCGCGCTGGTGGCGGCGCGTAGCGCGGCACCATCGGCCACGGCTGCCACGCCCAAATCGGCGGGCTTCGCCGATCGCGCGCCCTCGCCGTAGCGGGTGACGATGCGCGCCTCTTCCTCGAACGAGGGATAGGGCACCAGCACCTTGAACAGGAACCGGTCGAGCTGCGCTTCGGGCAGCGGATAGACGCCCTGGCTCTCGATCGGGTTCTGCGTGGCGACGACCATGAACCGGTCCGACAGCGGGTGGATTTCCCCGTCCAGCGTCACGCGCCGTTCCTGCATCGCTTCGAGCAGCGCGGCCTGGGTCTTGGGCGGGGTGCGGTTGATTTCGTCGGCCAGCAGCAGTTCGTGGAAGATCGGGCCGCGCGTGAGCGTGAACTGGCTGGTCTGGAAGTTGAACAGGTTGGAGCCGAGGATGTCGCCCGGCATCAGGTCCGGCGTGAACTGGATGCGCCCGAAATCGAGGCCCAGCGCGGCGGCGAAGCTTTGCGCCAGGAAGGTCTTGGCCGTGCCCGGCGGCCCTTCGAGCAGGACATGGCCGCCCGCGAACAGCGCAATCAGCAGGTGATCGACGATCCCGTCCTGCCCGATCACGGCCTTGCCCACTTCTGCGCGGATCGCCTGCGCGAGCGCGCGCACCTGCTCCAGCGTCATCGTCTCCTGTCCCTCGGTCACGTCAAATCCTTCTCGATCTGCTGGAGCGCGGCGGCGCGGCGCGCCACCTCGTGCGGTTTGCGCGTGGCGCGCAGCTTGTTCGCCAGTTCGGAAAACGGTGGTCCGGAAAGGCCGCGCCGTTCTTGCGCGCGGTCTATCATCGCTTCGGCTTCGGCGGGCGCGTGCCCGCGCGGCAGGCCCAGCGCCGCGATCAGCCGCTCGCGCACTGCATCGGCATAAGGCCCGGTGACGAGATGGACTCGCCCGGCGCGGCGGATCAGGCCGGCGGCGTTTTCCACCAGCGCGGTCTTGCCCAGCGCGATGGCGCGTCCCCGCTGGCGGGCCGGGCCAAACCGGCAGAACGCTCGCCAGCCCACCGCCACCATGGCGAGCAGCAGGCAGACCGTGGCCGCCAGGAACGGCGGCTCGAACGCCAGCGTCAACAGGTTGCGGCTGGCGCCAAGGCCGTTCAGCGTGAGGTCGAACGTGACCGGCTGGGTCGTTCCGTCGGCGGCGGCCAGCACCAGTTCGCGCGCCATCAGCGCCGTGCCGCGATCCGCCAGCCCCCAGTTGTCGAGCAGGTCCGGCTCGAACACGAAGACCACGGGATAGAGCCCGTCGTCGTCTCCGCCCACGTCGTGATCGATCCCCGCGAAATCGTTGAGCGCGGGATAGTAGCCGTCATCGTCGACGAAGGCGGCCAGGATGCGGCCGTCGCCCGAACGGACCAGCGGGATCAGCGCCTTGCCCTCGCCCGACAGCACCTCCCGATCGTCGGGCAGCCGCCCCGCGTGGCCGATGGCGCGCCAGCCGCGTGCGGGCGAATCGCGATGGCCGGTCAGACGCACGGTAATGTCGTCGTGGAAACCGTTCCATCGCGGCGCTTCGGTGCCGACCAGTTCGGTCCAGCCGCGCGGCACCTTGGTCTTGCGCTGCTGGCTTACCGGCGAGGCGATCCACTTGGGCGTGACGACCAGCGTCGGCCCGATCCTGCGCCGTTCGTTGACGATCCTGGCGATGTCCTCGCCCTTGGCCGCGGCCGGCGGGGTCAGCACCAGCAGGCCCACGTCCTTGAGCGCGTCCTTGCGCCGCGCCCGCCGGATTTCGATGTCGTCCGCCTCCAGCATGGCGACCAGCCCGGCAAAGCCGTTCAACCCGCGCCCGCCGGCGTGCCCACCGCCGTTGTTGGCGTTCCCCCCGCCATTGCCGAGAAACCACAACAGCGCCACGAACGCGATCGCGCCGACGGCGACGAGCCCCAGCACCGTGCGCGGGCGGAAGGGCGTGCCGTTCATCCCTGCGCGCTTTTCAGATCAGCCAGGGCGAAACGCGCATAGGCCTCGCGCGCCCGGCTCCAGTCTTCGGCGCTCAATCCGCGCAGCGCGAACAGGCTCCGCTCCACCTCGCGCGCGATCACGCCGAACGCTTGCTTCGCCGCCCCGGGCAGCGCGGCGATCGCGCCGATTTCGCGCGAGGTGGTCGAAGGGGTCAGCCATTCCGGGCGCGCGGTGGCGATATGGTGGACGCTGCGCTGGAGCAGGAGGTGCGCGGCTTCGCCATAGCGGCCCTCGGCGGCCAGCCGGTCGGCCTCTTCCAGCAGGGCGATGGCGGCGGCGCGATCGGGCGTCCATCCGGCTTCCGCCGCCGCTTCACGCGGGTGCCGGTCACGCCACAGCGGCCATAGCAGGCTCCAGGCGATCCACAGCGCGCCGGCCCCGATCAGCACCAGCAGCACCGTCTGGAATACGCCGAAGCCGACGCCCAGCCACCGCTCCAGCCACTGGCTCAGCGGCTTGAGCAGTCTGGCGAGGAACTCCGCGATGGCTTCGAGCCAGGCCGGCGGCCGCGGCGGGACGATATGCTCGGGCGGGACAGGCGCGAACTGGATATCCTTGATGTCGCGCATCGCGCGCCAGGCGTGTTCTCCCGCCTGTGCGCCCGCTTCCGCGCCTTGCTGTTCAGCGATTGGCCCCACCTTGGCAGTCACGGCATCAGTGGTCGCACGCCCTTCCCGGAGCGGCAAGGGGGGATGTCACCGAAGCCGATGCGACGAAGCGCCTTCAGCCGCGCTCGCGCTGCAAGGGATAGGTGCCGAGCATCCGCACGTGCTTGGCGAAGAAGCCCAGTTCCTCCAGCGCCCGGTCCACGGCGGGATCGCCGGGCGTTCCCACGATGTCGCAGAAGAACTCGGTGGCGGCGAAGCTCGCGCCCCGCTGGTAGCTTTCCAGCTTGGTCATGTTGACGCCGTTGGTCGCGAAACCGCCCAGCGCCTTGTAGAGCGCGGCGGGGATGTTGCGCACCTCGAACACGAACGTGGTGATCGCCGGGCCGGCGATACGCGCGGGATCGATCGGCTCGCGCGCCAGCACCACGAAGCGCGTGGTGTTGTCGTGCGCGTCCTCGACATTGTCCTCGATCACTTTCAGGCCATAGAGCTCGGCGGCGATGCGCGGGGCGATGGCGGCCATGGACGGATCGCCGAGTTCGGCGACATAGGCCGCGGCGCCGGCAGTATCGGCATAGGACAGCGGCACGATCCCGCGCGCGCGCAGGAAATGGCGCGACTGGCCCAGCGCCTGCGGGTGGCTGTAGGCGCCGGTGAACGGGCCATCGCCGGTGGCCATCAGCGCGGCGTGGATCGGCAGGAAGTATTCGCCCACGATCGACAACCCGCTTTCGGGCAGCAGGAAGTGGATGTCGGCGACGCGGCCGTGCTGCGAATTCTCGATCGGGATGATCGCCTGGCCGGCGCGCCCGTCCTTCACCGCATCCAGCGCGTCCTCGAACGAAAAGCACGGCAGTGGCAGGCAGCCGGGCAGCGCTTCCATCGCCGCGCGGTGCGAATTGGCGCCCGGCGCGCCCTGAAATGCCACGGCGCGCGCGGGTTCGCGGGCGGCGGCGGCGGCCATCGATTCGACCAGGGCGAGCGCGGGAGCGGGGTAGCTTTGCATGATGCGCTGGCGATTAGGCCGCGACCGGCCACGCGGCAACCCACAATTCGGCCATCGCCGGGGCACGAATCCCCCGCGAACCGGGGGCGATCGGGCATCGTTGTTCGCATTCTTTGCGGCGTCATCGGCGCAATCGCTCTTGCGTGCGCGCGGAGGCCTGACTAGAGCGGCCAAAATTGCGCTGGGGGCCGGCAATGGGGTCGGCGGGCGCCAAGTGGGGCAGGGAATGGACGACCGTTTCAATACCATCGCCGGTTGGACCTTGTTCGGCGGGATCGTGGCACTGGGGCTTTCCAGCCTTTCCAGCCACTATTTCATGGCTGACAAGCACCATGCCCCCGAAAAGGCGGGTTACGCCATCGAAGGCGTGGAGACCGAAGGCGGCGCCGGCGCGGCGGCGCTCGAACCGATCGCCAACCGTCTGACCAAGGCGGACGCCGCCAAGGGCGAGGCGATCTTCGCCAAGTGCAAGGCCTGCCACACCATCGATCAGGGCGCGGCCAACGGCATCGGCCCGAACCTTTATGAAATCGTGGGCGATGCCATGGCCTCGGGCCGTGGCGGCTTCGCCTTCTCCGACGCGCTCAAGGCCAAGGGCGGCAAGTGGGATTTCGCCAACCTCGACGAATGGCTGACCAACCCCAAGAAGTTCGCGGATGGCACCAAGATGACCTTCGCCGGCATCGCCAATCCGCAGGATCGCGCCGACGTGATCCTCTATCTCAACACCAAGGGCTCCAACCTGCCGCTGCCCGCGCCTGAGGCGGTTCCGGCCGCCGGCGCCGCGCCGGCCGCCGCAGCCGTAGTGGGCGATGCCGCCAAGGGCGAGAAGATCTTCGCCAAGTGCAAGGCCTGCCACACCATCGAACAGGGCGGCGCCAACGGCATCGGCCCCAACCTGTTCGGCATTGCCGGCGAGAAGGTCGCTGGCGACCGTGGCGGTTTCGCTTTCTCCGACGCGCTCAAGGCCAAGGGTGGCACCTGGGACGACGCGACGCTCGACGCCTGGCTGTCTGGCCCGGCCAAGTTCGCCGCCGGTACCAAGATGACCTTCGCCGGCCTGCCCAGCGCGCAGGACCGGGCCGACGTGATCGCCTATCTCAAGACCAAGAAGTAAGCCGCCTTTTTCCCAAAAGGCAGCACGCGAAAAAGGGGCATCCGGCCGGTCCGGGTGCCCCTTTTTCGTGGCCTTTGCGGGCAGGCGACATCCCGCACTTGCAAATTATGCAACCCACCCCTCGTCCTTCGCACTTGCGAAAGAACCGGTCCGACGGCACATAAGACGGGCCTTTCAGGCATCCTCTCCCAAACTTCCAAAGGCCGGCTCTGCCGGCCTTTTTTTTGCCCGCGCCCTTTCCCGGTTCTTTTTCGGGGCGAAACGGCACGGGAGGTTTGCAACGCCCGGCCCACCGATTTAATCATTCGATTAAACCCGCCCCGCGCCACGGAGAGGTGCCGATGAAACCCGTGCTCTATCACTGCGCCGATGCGCGCTCGTTCCGCGTGCTGTGGATGCTGGAGGAGCTGGAACTGGACTATGAGCTGAAGCTTCTGCCGTTTCCGCCGCGCCTGCTGGAGCCGGGATTTCTCGAGATCAACCCGCTGGGGACCATCCCGTTCTATCAGGAGGGCGCTGTGCGGATGACCGAATCGCCGGCGATCGTGCAGTATCTGGCCGCGCGCCACGGCGGCGGACGGCTGGAGATCGGCCGCGACGAGCCCGGCTTCGGCGATTATCTCAACGCGCTGTCCTATGGCGAGGCGACGCTGACCTTCCCGCAAACGCTGGTGCTGCGCTATTCGCGGCTGGAGCCGGCCGAACGGCGGGTGCCGCAAGTGGCGGAGGACTATGCCCGCTGGTACCGGGCGCGGCTGCGCGGGCTGGCGGCGCTGCTCGAACAGCGCGACTATGTGGCGGGAGGCCGGTTCACCGCCGCCGACATTTCGGTGGGCTATGCGCTCCTGCTGGCACGCACGCTGCGGCTCGACCGCGATTATCCGCCGCAGATCGCCGCGTACTGGGAGCGGCTGGAACAGCGCGACGGCTATCGCCGCGCACGGGCGGCACAAGGCACCGATGGAGATTTCGCGGCATGACCACCCTGCTTGAAAACATTCGCGTGATCGACCTGACCACGGTGGTGTTCGGCCCCTATGCCACGCAGATGCTGGCGGACATGGGCGCGGACGTGATCAAGGTCGAACCGCCCGAAGGTGATCAGATGCGGCAGGCGGGACGGCCGAAGCAGGGGCGCGGCATGGGGCCGGTGCACATGACGCTGAACCGGGGCAAGCGCTCGATCGCGCTCGACCTGAAGCAGCCGGCCGACGCGGAGGTCATGCGCGGCCTGCTCGCCGATGCCGACGTGTTCGTTCACAACGTGCGCGGTGCCGGCATCGCCCGCCTGGGGTTCGACTACGAATCGGTCAGGGCCATCCGCCCCGACATCATCTATGTCCATTGCGTGGGCTTCGGATCGGATGGCCCCTATGCCGGCCTGCAGGCCTATGACGACGTGATCCAGGCCGCGACCGGCACCACCACGCTGCTGCCGCGCGCCGATGGCGATGCCCGGCCCCGCTTCGTGCCCTCGCTGATCGCCGACAAGGTTTCGGGCCTCTATGGCACCCAGGCCGTGCTGGCGGCGCTGTTCCACCGCCAGCGCACCGGCGAGGGGCAGTTGGTCGAAGTGCCGATGTTCGAATGCTTCGCGCAGTTCATGCTGCAGGAGCACCTCTATGGCGAGGTCCATGACGATCCGGTGCAACCCGCCGGCTATCCGCGCCAGGTCGATCCCCATCGCCAGCCCTTTCCCACGCGCGACGGCTGGGTCAGCATCGTCCCCTATACCGCGCACACGATCGCCCGCGTGTTCGAGGTTCTGGAAGCGACCGAGGTGTTCGACGACCCGCGATTCGCCACCGATCTCGACCGGCTGCGCAATGTCAGCCTGCTTTATGCCGAGATCGCCCGGCGCACGCCCGCCCGAACCAGCGCGGAATGGGTCCGGATCCTGAACGCGGCGGGCGTTCCCTGCATGGAAGTGCGCGATCTGCAGGATATCCGCTCCGATCCGCACCTGGCCGCGGTGGATTTCTTCCACCATCGCGACCATCCGACCGAAGGCGGCTATGTGGAAATGCGCCTGCCCATCCGTTTCGCCGCCATGCCGGCACGAGACCTCGCGCATCCGCCCGCCATCGACGAACACGGCCCCGCCCTGCGCGCCGAAGCGCAACGCCGCCACAAGCGCTGATCACGCGCCGGGGCGGGCCATCTGACGGGGCTGGTTCGGGGGCGGGGTGCGGCAACGGCGCACCAAACGAGCAACGCCGCAATCGTGCTGGCCATTGCACAAGGTTATGATTTCATAGGGAGAGTTTGGATGCCCGACGAGGATTCGAACCTCGATTGACGGAGTCAGAGTCCGTAGTCTTACCATTAGACGATCGGGCAATGGAGCGGCGCACTTAGAGGGGGGCTGGCGGCAAGTCAAGCGGCCTTGCGCGCCGTTCCGCGCGATGCGGGCGCGGCGGTCTTGCCGGGCGTCCCTCGTGCCGTTACCATGGCCGCCAAGTACCCGCCACGCATCACGCAGGCGGGAAAACATAAGCGAATTGAAACATGGCGGAGATCAATCCGCCGGCCCCGGGGCAGGGGGCGCGTTCCGGCAGCAAGAAGCGGCAACGACCTCCGCCGCACGCTCTGGCCGGTTCCTCGTCTCTGCAACCGAAAGCCGCCGGCGTTCCACAGGGTGCCATGCGCCCGCCCGAAGCACCAGCCTTGCCGGAGGAATCGGCGCAGCAGGCGCGGCCGCTGTGGAACCGGCCCATGCCATTTCACCGCCAGGCCTATGCCGCGATCGATCTCGGCACCAACAATTGCCGGTTGCTGATCGCGCGGCCTTCGGGCGACCATTTCGTGGTGATCGACGCGTTCAGCCGGGTGGTGCGGCTGGGTGAAGGGCTGGCGCAGTCCGGCCGCCTTTCCGACGCGGCGATGGACCGCGCGCTGGGCGCGCTGCACGTCTGCGCCGAGAAGCTGCGCAAGCGCAATGTCCACCTGGCCCGCTCGGTGGCGACCGAGGCGTGCCGGCGCGCCACCAACGGCGCGGAATTCATCGAGCGCGTGCACAGCGAGACCGGCATCCGGCTGAACATCATCACCGCGCAGGAAGAAGCGCGGCTGGCGGTGCTGGGCTGCCACATCCTGCTGGAACACGGCGACGGCCCGGCGATGATCTTCGACATCGGCGGCGGATCGACCGAGATGGTGCTGGTCGATACCGGCGAGCCCGTGCCGCGCATCCTCGACTGGCAGAGCGTGCCGTGGGGCGTCGTTTCGCTGACCGAGAGCATCGGCGCGATTTCCGACGAGCCGGCGGCGCGCGCCGCGGCTTTCGCGGAGATGCGCCGCCGCGTGGACGAAGGCTTCGCCGCCTTTGCCGAACGCGTGGCGGGCGAGCGCGCCAAGGCGCTGAAGCGCGGTGCGATCCGCCTGCTGGGCACCAGCGGCACGGTGACCACGCTGGCCAGCCTGCACCTGAAGCTGCCGCAATATGACCGGCGCGCGGTGGACGGGCTGATCGTGCCGGTCGAATCGATGCGCGGGATCAGCCGCCGGCTGTCCTCGCTCAGCCCGACCGAACGCATCGCGGTGCCCTGCATCGGGCGCGAGCGCTCCGATCTGGTGGTGGCCGGCTGCGCGATCCTCGAATCGATTTTCGACATCTGGCCGGCGGAACGGCTGGGCATCGCCGACCGCGGCATCCGCGAAGGCATCCTGCGCAGCCTGATGGCGACGGGGGGCGAAGCCGAGCGCAGCCGCGAGGCGCTGCGCGCGATCCGCCGGAAAGCGGGCGCGCAAATGGCCGCTGATCAGAAAACAGGCGACCAGACAACAGGAGATAGGCCATGAGCCGGTCTGGACGCGATCCGGGCGAAAGACTGCGCACGGCCAAGAAGCGCACCGCCTCTTCGGCGCGCTGGCTGTCGCGCCAGATCAACGATCCCTATGTGAAGCAGGCCAAGGCCGATGGCTATCGCAGCCGCGCCGCCTACAAGCTGGCCGAACTCGATACCAAGTTCGGCCTGCTGCGGGGCGTGCGCCGGGTGGTGGACCTGGGCATCGCGCCCGGCGGGTGGAGCCAGATCGTGCGGCAGAAGGCGCCGGCGGCGAAAATCGTGGGGATCGACCTGCTGCCAACCGATCCGATCGACGGCGTGACCATCTTCCAGATGGACTTCATGGCCGACGAGGCGCCGGCGGCGCTCGAAGGCGCGCTCGATGGCGCGCCGGACCTGGTGCTGTCGGACATGGCCGCCAACACCGTGGGGCACAAGCAGACCGACCACCTGCGCACGATGGGGCTGGTCGAGACGGCGGTCGATTTCGCCATCGCCACGCTGGCGCCGGGCGGGGCGTTCGTGGCCAAGGTCTTCGCCGGTGGCACGGACACGCAGCTGCTGGGGCTGCTCAAGCGCAACTTCACCACGGTGAAGCACGCCAAGCCGCCCGCGAGCCGCAAGGATTCGTCGGAATGGTACGTGATCGCCCAAGGCTTCAAGGGCGGCGCGCGCACGAAGCCGGCGGACGAGGGCGACGCGGACGAAGCGTGAGGTGCGGGATGCGCTATGCGTCCCACACGCGAGCGTACAACTCGGCCATCTCGACCGCATCGGGCACGCGCGGGTTGTTGGCGGGCGATCCGGAGGCGATTGCCTGTTCGCACATCGTCGGGATCAGGCGCTGCCAGTGGACAGCGTCGATACCCCAGGCGGCCGGCCCCGGCACGCCGAGATCGCGGTTGAGCGCGCCCAGTTCCTCCAGCAGCCGCGCCACCGCGCCCTGATCGCCCTCGCGCGCGTCCGCCACGCCCATGGCGCGGGCGCATTCGGCATAGCGCGCCAGCGCGGCGGGGGCGGACCATGCGGTAACCGTGGGCAGCAGCATGGCGTTAGACAGTCCGTGCGGCACATGGAAATGCGCGCCGATCGGCCGGCTCATGCCATGCACCAGCGCAACCGAGGCGTTGGTGAAGGCAATGCCCGCCTGCGTCGCGCCCAGCATCAGCGCCTCGCGCGCTTCGCGGTCGTCGGGATCGTCGCAGGCGCGGCGCAGGTTGGGCGCGATCGCGCGCATCGCCAGCAAGGCCATGCCATCGGTGAAGGGGCTGGCGCGCTTCGAGACATAGGCCTCGATCGCGTGAGTCAGCGAATCGATCCCGGTATCGGCGGTCAGCCGGCGCGGCTTGGTGAAGGTCAGTTCGTAATCGACCAGCGCCGCCACCGGCAGGTAGGCAAGGCCGGGGCACATCATCTTCTCGTCGGTCGTTTCGTCGGTGATGACGGTGACGCGGGTCGCTTCCGATCCGGTGCCGGCGGTAGTCGGGATGGCGATCACGGGCAGGCCCGGTTCGTCCTGCACGTGCGGGGCCTTGTAGTCCGCCATGGCTCCGCCGTGGCGCGCGAGCATGGCGATGGCCTTCGCGCTGTCGAGCGGGCTGCCCCCGCCGAAGCCGACCACGCAATCGTGATCGCCTTCGCGCAGGAAGGCGAGTCCGGCCTCGATCGAGGCAAGGGTCGGATCGGGAACGGTCCCGTCGAACACGCGGCTGGCGATGCCGGCGGCTTTCAGGCTGTCCCGCAGCGTTTCGACGCGGCCTTGCCCGACCAAGAAGGCATCCGTCACGATCAGGGGGCGGGACAGGCCCAGCGTGGCCAGCACGTCGGGCAACTGGCGCGATGCGCCGCCGCCGATGCGCAGGATGCGGGGAAGCGCGATGCTGGCAATGCTCATGAAATCTTCTCCGCCCCGGCGTTCCATGGGCCGGGCTTTCGCCGGGTCTAGCCTGTGGCGCGGGGCCGGCGCAATCGCACTACGTATGCATGGAAAGCCCGAAGCCCTGTCGCGCGCCTCAGCGTGGCAGGTAGCCGCGCGCCAGGTTGGTGACAAGGTATTCGGCAAGTTCCGCCGGCGCGTGTTCGCCATCGGGCTCGTGCCAGCGCGCGGGCCAGTTGAGCGCGCCCGCGATGGTGAAGGCCAGCAGCTTGGGGTCGGTCGGCGCCAGCGAACCGTCGGCGATCGCCTCGCCGATCAGTTCGCGCAGGGCGTTGTCGATCCGGCGCTTGAGCGCGCGGAATTGCTGCTGGCTCTCGCTCGCCAGCGCCTCGTCGCCGGTGCGGATCACGCAGCGGCCGAAATCGTCCATGTTGATCTGGGCATAGCGGCGCAGGAACCAGGCGAGCCGTTCCGCGCCGTTGCCGGACTGCTGCCGCGCCTCCGCCCCGGCCTCGATGATCTGGCCCAGCCCGCGCGAAACGCATTCGAGCAGCACCTGATCCTTGTTGCCCAGGTAGTGGTAGATCGTCGGCTTGGAGATGCCGAGCCGCGCCGCCACATCATCGAGCGAGGTCTGGTGGAAGCCCTTCTCGTTGAACATCCGCACCGCCGCGCGCAGCACCGCGTCGCGCTTGGCGGCGCGATCGGCCTGGCGTTGTTCGGGCGTCTGGAAAGGCGAGGAAACGGTGGTCAAGGCGGGGTCCGGTCTGGCGTTCCCCGTGTTGACAAGAAACGCGCGAGAATGCAAGTTACTCGTCAGTAGATCATTAACTGGTGAGTTTCATGATTCTGACGGAAACCCAGGCCGCCGTGCGCTACATGGTGCGCGATTTCGCGCAGGAGCAGATCCTGCCCAACGCGCCGGCCTACGAGGCGGCGGGCGCCTATCCGCCGGACCTGTTCGCCGCGCTGGCGGACATGGGCCTGACCGGCATGACCGCGCCCGAAGAGGTCGGCGGGGCCGGGCTCGATTACGTGTCCTATGCCGCCGCGCTGATCGAGATAGCGGCGGCCGATGGCGCGCTGTCGACGATCCTGTCGATCCAGAACAGCCTGATTGTGTCCGCCCTGCTGCGCTATGGCACGCCCGCGCAACAGGCGCGGTTCCTGCCCGATCTGGTGGGCGGCAGGGCGATCGGCGCCTTTGCGCTGACCGAGGCGGACGCGGGCTCCGACGCATCGGCCATCCGCACCCGCGCCCGCAAGGTGGAGGGCGGCTATGTGCTCGACGGGGCGAAGCAGTTCATCTCGTCGGGCCGCATCGCCAAGCTGGCGATCGTGTTCGCGGTGACCGATCCCGACGCCGGCAAGCGCGGTCTGTCGGCTTTCCTCGTGCCGACCGACAGCGCCGGCTACGTGGTGGACAAGGTGGAGCACAAGCTGGGCCAGCGCGCGTCCGACACCTGCGCCATCCGCTTCGACAACCTGTTCGTGGCGGACGACCTGATGCTGGGCGAGGCCGGCGCGGGCTATGCGATCGCGCTGTCCAATCTGGAGGCCGGCCGCATCGGCATCGCCGCGCAATGCATCGGCATGGCGCAGGCGGCGCTGGAGATCGCGGTGGGCTACGCGAAGGAGCGCAAGAGCTTCGGTCAGCCGATCATCCAGCACCAGGCGGTCGGCTTCCGTCTGGCCGATCTGGCCGCCCGGCTGGAAGCGGCGCGGCAGCTCGTGCTCCATGCGGCGGCGGTCAAGGATGCCGGCAGCGAGACGGGGCAGTCCTGTCTCAAGGAAGCCTCGATGGCCAAGCTGGTGGCCTCCGAAACGGCCGAGGCGGTCGTGTCCGGAGCGCTGCAGACGCTGGGCGGCTACGGCTATCTTGAGGAATTCGGCATCGCGCGGATCTACCGCGATGTCCGCGTGTGCCAGATCTACGAAGGCACGTCCGATATCCAGCGCATGGTCATCGCCCGCGCGCTGTAAGCCTAACAAGTATCCCCGAAGGAGCAGGATCATGGAAATCAAGGGAGTGGCCGCCATCGTCACCGGCGGCGCATCGGGTCTCGGCGGCGCCACCGCGGCGCGGCTGGCGAAGGCCGGCGCGAAGGTCGCGATCTTCGATCTCAACGCGGACCTGGGCGCCCGCCATGCGGCCGAGATCGGCGCGACGTTCTTCCCCGTCAACGTGACCGACGAAGCGGCGGTCGAGAACGCCATTCTCGAAGCCGAAGCGGTCAACGGCAAGGCGCGCATCTGCGTCAACTGCGCCGGTATCGGCCCGCCCGCCAAGGTGATCGGCCGCGATGGCAAGGCGCTGCCGCTCGCCGATTTCGCGAAGATCATCCAGATCAACCTGATCGGCAGCTTCAACGTGCTGTCCAAGTTCGCCGCACGCATTCACGATGCCGAAACCGTGGGGCCGGAAGAGCGCGGCGTGATCATCAACACCGCCTCGGTTGCCGCGTTCGACGGCCAGATCGGGCAGGCCGCCTATTCCGCCTCCAAGGGCGGCATCGTTGGCATGACGCTGCCGATCGCGCGCGAGCTCGCCCGCAGCGGCATCCGCGTGATGACGATCGCTCCGGGCATCTTCTGGACGCCGCTGCTGGCCTCGCTGCCGCAGGACGCGCAGGATTCGCTGGGCAAGCAGGTGCCGTTCCCGAACCGGCTTGGCCAGCCCGACGAATACGCGCAGATGGTGGAAAGCATCGTTACCAACCCGATGCTGAACGGCGAGACCATTCGCCTGGACGGTGCGATCCGCATGGCGCCACGCTAAAGCCAAACACGGGGTGAGGATACGATGACGATCAGCCGCGAAGCGCTCGACATGGCGGCGAAGGTGGAAGCCTTCGTCCGCGAAACCGTGGTTCCCTACGAACAGGACCCCCGCCGCGACCATCACGGCGCGCCGACCGACGAGCTGGTGATGGAACTGCGCGAAAAGGCGCGCGCGGCGGGTGTCCTCACCCCCCACATCCGCCCCGATGGCAGCCATTTCAACCAGCGTGAAACCGCCGTCATCCTGATCAAGTCGGGCCTTTCGCCGCTGGGCATGCTGGCCTGCAACACCCAGGCGCCCGACGAAGGCAACATGTACCTGCTGGGCCATGTCGGCAGCGCCGATCTCAAGGCGCGTTTCCTCACGCCGCTGGTCGAAGGGCGCGTGCGTTCGGCCTTCTTCATGACCGAGCCGTCGGACGAGGGCGGCGCCGGGTCCGATCCCTCGATGATGCAGACCACGTGCCGGCGCGACGGCAACCATTGGGTGGTGAACGGGCGCAAGGCGTTCATCACCGGTGCCGAAGGCGCGAAAGTGGGCATCGTCATGGCGAAGTCGGTCGATCCGGATTCGCAGGGCGGCGCGTGCATGTTCCTGGTTGATCTGCCCGATCCCGCGATCCGCATCGATCACGTGCCCAACACCATCGACAGCTCGATGCCGGGCGGCCATGCCACGGTCACCATCGACAACTTGCGCATACCCGCCGACCAGATGCTGGGCGATGCGGGCGAAGGCTTCAAGTATGCTCAGGTGCGCCTCAGCCCGGCGCGCCTGTCGCACTGCATGCGCTGGCTGGGCGGGTGCATCCGCGCCAACGAGATCGCGGTGGACTATGCCAACCGGCGCATGGCCTTCGGCAAGCAGCTGATCGACCACGAAGGCGTGGGCTTCATGCTGGCCGAGAACATGATCGATCTGAAGCAGGCCGAACTGATGATCGACTGGTGCGCCGCGGTGCTCGATACCGGTTCGCTCGGCACGGTCGAAAGCTCGATGGCCAAGGTGGCGGTGTCCGAGGCGCTGATGCGCATCGCCGACCGCTGCGTGCAGGTGATGGGCGGTACCGGCGTGACCGACAAGACCATCGTCGAGCAGATCTTCCGCGAAGTGCGCGCCTTCCGCATCTATGACGGCCCCACCGAGGTCCACAAGTGGAGCCTGGCCAAGAAGGTCAAGCGCGACTGGCGGCACGGCCATGGCGGCTGAGGTTCCGGGCGAGAGCGGCGGGGCCAACGCCGGCGGGGCGAACGCCGGCGCGGGCGAGGTTCGCGTCGCGTTCGACGAAGGGGCGCTGGCGCGTTGGATGGCGGCGCATGTCGATGGCTTCGCCGGGCCGCTGGAGGTGGCGCAGTTCAACGGCGGTCAGTCGAACCCCACCTATCGCCTGACCACGCCGGGCGCGCGCTATGTGCTCCGCCGCAAGCCGCCGGGGCCGCTGCTGAAAGGCGCGCGTGCTGACCGCGCTGGGGCCGACGCCCGTACCGGTGCCGCCGGTGCTGGGCGTGTGCGAGGACGATGGCGTGATCGGCAGCGCGTTCTACGTCATGGCGATGGTCGATGGCCGCATCTTCTGGGATGCGCGTTTTCCCGACGTGCCGCAGGGCGAGCGCGCGGCCTACTACGACGCCATGAACGCCACGATTGCCGCGCTGCACGCGGTCGATCCCGCGGCGGTGGGCCTCGGCGATTTCGGCCGGCCCGGTAATTTCTTCGAACGGCAGATCGGGCGCTGGTCGAAGCAGTACCTCGAGGACGAGCTGGCCGGCCGCAACGCGGACATGGACGCGCTGGTCGCATGGCTGCCGGCGCATATCCCGCCGGGCGACGAAAGCCGCGTGACCCACGGCGATTTCCGCTGCGACAACATGATCTTCCACCCCACCGAACCGCGCGTTGTCGCGGTGCTGGACTGGGAACTGTCGACGCTGGGCAATCCGCTGTCGGACTTCGCCTATCACGCCACGATGTACCGGATGCCGCCGGACATCGTGGCCGGGCTGGGCGGGGCCGATCCGGTGCGGCTGGGCCTGCCCACGGAAGCGGATTACATCGCCGCCTATTGCCGGCGCACCGGGCGCACGGGGATTCCCGACTGGGATTTCTATATCGCGTTCAACTTCTTCCGGCTGGCCGCGATCTTTCACGGTATCAAGGGGCGCGTGCTGCGCGGCACCGCCAACAGCGCCCACGCGCGGGAACGGGCGGAAGCCTTCCCCCGGCTGGCGGCGCTGGCGCGCGAAGCGATGGAGGCCTGCGCATGAATCCTGTTCTGCTGACGCGCGATGGCGGCATTGCCACGATCACGCTTAACCGGCCCGATCAGGGCAACGCGATCGACATGGACATGGCGCGCGCGCTTGACGCCGCCGCGCGCGACTGCGCGGGCGATCCGGCGGTGCGCTGCGTGGTGCTGGCGGGCAGCGGACGCCTGTTCTGCGCGGGCGGGGACATCGCCGCATTTGCCGCCGCCGGCGATCGCGCCGGTGCCTTCATGCACGAACTGGCGAGCGCGCTGCACGAGGCGGTGCTGGTGCTGGCGCGGATGGACAAGCCGCTGCTGACGCTGGTCCACGGCCCGGCGGCGGGCGCGGGCCTCAGTCTCGCCCTGCTGGGCGACGTGGTGCTGGCGGGCGAAGCCGCCCATTTCACCGCGGCCTATACCGGCATCGGCCTGACGCCCGACGGCGGCATGAGCTGGCTGCTGCCGCGCGTGGTGGGCCTGCGCGTGGCGCAGGAGATGATTCTCACCAACCGCCGTGTCGGCGCGGAAGAAGGGGCGCGGCTGAGGCTGGTGACGCGCGTGGTGCCCGATGCCGATCTTGCAGCGGAAGGGCGGGCGATGGCGGCACGGCTGGCCGCTGCGCCGGTGCGGGCGCTGGGCGCCGCCCGCGCGTTGCTGCTGGACAGCTCGACGCGCGATCTTGCCGCGCATCTGGCGGTGGAGGCGGATTCGATCGCGGCGGCGGGCTCCGGCGCGGAAGGCCGGGAAGGCGTTGCGGCGTTCCTCGAACGCCGCAAGCCGGATTTCACGCGCGCTTCGTAGAGCGGGATGAATCGTCATTGCGAGGGGCGAAGCCCCGCGGCAATCCAGAGCGGCGCGCGGGACTCTGGATTGCTTCGCGTGCCGCTCGCAATGACGAAGCGGGCGCGATCAAGCCATCAGCCCCGGCGCCCGGTAGCCTGCTTCAGAACACCACGACCGAGCGGATCGACTTGCCCGCGTGCATCAGGTCGAACGCGGTGTTGATCTCTTCCAGGCCCATGACGTGGGTGATCATCGGGTCGATCTCGATCTTGCCGGTCATGTACATGTCGACGATCTTGGGCACGTCGGTGCGGCCCTTGGCCCCGCCGAACGCGGTGCCGCGCCAGTTGCGTCCCGTCACCAGCTGGAACGGGCGGGTGCTGATTTCCTTGCCCGCCTCGGCCACGCCGATGATGATGCTGGTGCCCCAGCCGCGATGGCATGCTTCCAGCGCGGTCCGCATCACCTCGGTGTTGCCGGTGGCGTCGAAAGTATAGTCGGCTCCGCCCTCGGTCAGCTCGACCACCTTGGCGACGGTTTCCTCGCGGCTCAGGCCCTTGCTGTTGAGGAAGTCGGTCATGCCGAACTTGCGGCCCCATTCCTCGCGATCGGGGTTGATGTCGACGCCGATGATCTTGCCCGCGCCGGCCAGCCGCGCGCCCTGGATGACGTTGAGGCCGATGCCGCCGAGGCCGAACACCACGACGTTGTCGCCCACCTGGACCTTGGCGGTGTTGATCACCGCGCCCACGCCGGTGGTGACGCCGCAGCCGATATAGCACGAGGTCTGGAACGGCGCGTCCTCGCGGATCTTGGCCACCGCGATTTCGGGCAGGACGGTGAAGTTCGAGAAGGTGCTGCAGCCCATGTAGTGAAACACGGTCTGGCCCTTGTAGGAAAAGCGGCTGGTGCCGTCGGGCATCAGGCCCTGGCCCTGCGTGGCGCGGATCGCGGTGCACAGGTTGGTCTTGCCCGAAAGGCACGACTTACACTGGCGGCATTCGGGAGTGTAGAGCGGGATCACGTGATCGCCGGGCTTCACCGAGGTCACGCCGGGGCCGACCTCGCGCACGATCCCTGCGCCTTCGTGGCCGAGCACGCTGGGGAAGATGCCTTCGCTGTCGAACCCGTCGAGCGTGTAGGCATCGGTGTGGCACACGCCGGTCGCCATGATCTCGACCAGAACCTCGCCCGCCTTGGGGCCTTCGAGGTCCAGTTCCACGATCTCGAGCGGCTGCTTGGGCGCAAAGGCAACGGCGGCGCGGGTCTTCATGAGGGCATCCTCCAGGAATTGAGACGGCCGCCCTTAACATTGGACCAGCCGTGCGATAAATACGTGGTTCTGGTTTATTCTATTGCTATCATGGGATAATCGATTGTCCAAGTGGGACGGCTTCGAAGAGATCGTCGCGATTGCCGATTCCGGCAGTTTTGTCGCGGCGGCCAGGCGCCTGGGGGCGTCCACCTCGCACGTCAGCCGGGCGGTGGCGCGGCTGGAGGCGAAAGTGGGCGCGCGCCTGTTCGACCGCACCACGCGCACGGTAACGCTGACGCCGGTGGGCCGCGCCTTCGTGGAGCAGGGCCGCCGGCTGGTCGAAGAACGCGACGAGGCGCTGCAATACCTGACCCGGCAGGGCGAGATGCAGGGCGAAATCCGCATCACCTGCTCGATCTCGATGGGCGAACGCTTCGTCGCGCCGGTGGTCACCGAGTTCCTGGAGCGCCATCCCGGCATCACCGCGACCGTCGAACTGACCAACCGTGTGGTCGATCTGATCGCGGAAGGCTTCGACATCGGCATCCGCACCGGCCATCCGGCGGACAACCGGCTGGCGGCGCGGCAGATCGCCAGCCGCTCGTCCGACCTCTGCGCCGCGCCATCCTATGTCGCGCGCAAGGGCGCGCCGGCGCGCTGGCAGGATCTGGAAGCGCACGATTGCCTGATCGGCACCAACGCCACCTGGCATTTCGTGGAAAACGGCCGCCGGCTGACGTTCGTGCCCACCGGCCGGCTGCATTGCAACAGCGGCGCGGCGGTGGTGGAGGCGGCGGTGGCGGGCATGGGCGTGTGCCAGTTGCCCGCGTTCTACGTGCGCGATCATATCGCCGCCGGGCGGCTCGTCACGCTGCTCGACCGCTACCGCGATGCGCCCGAGCCCGTCTGGGCGGTCTATCCGCAACGCCGCCAGCTGGTGCCCAAGGTCAAGGGCATGATCGACCTGCTGGAAGACCGGCTGGGCCGCGTCATTCCCTGACCTTCATTCTTCGCCGGGCGACGGCTTCGGGGGCAGGTGCGCCAGATAGGCGAGGATCGCGGGCACGTCCTCTTCCGGCACCGGCGCGTGATAGACGTCGCGCATCTTGTGGACCACGCCGGCCCACGCTTCGGGCGAGAGCGCGGGCTGGGTCAGCGTCATGCTGGCCGAATGGCAGGCGGTGCAATCGGCGTTGATCGTGTCGGCCTTCGGCCCGCCGTCCGGGCTGTCCGGGAAGAACGGCTCCTCCACCGGTAGTGCGATGGTGCTCGAGGTCAGCGTGAAGCCGTTGGCGGTGACGCTTGCGGGGGCCGGCTCCGGCTTGCGCGCGCCGGCGGCGGACACGGCAAGCGTGGCGGAGGCGAGCGCGGCGAGAAGCGCGAACGTGGGCAGGCGGCGCGTCATGCGGTCACCATGATCGTGGTCGTTTCGACATTGGCGCGCATGAAGCCGCCGGGGTTCCAGATCGGCTGCAGTGGTTGTGTTTCGCCCTTGTCGCTGGTGCAGCGGGCCTGGAGCGCGACCATGCCCGGTGCGCCGACCGGCACCCGCGCATCCCAGCGGCGGAAGCCGTACTTGCCCTTGTCCGGCCCCAGCGTGGCGGGGAGCCAGGTCTTGCCCCCATCGGCCGAAACATCGACGCGGGCGACGCCGCAATCGCCGCCCATGGCGATGCCGCCCACCGCGATCGTCGGCGACCAGGGCACTCTCTGCCCCTCTGCCAGGCTGGTGATCCAGCTGCGCGCGACCATGCGGTTGATCGGCGTGGTCGGGAAGCCGGAACTGCCGGCGGCGACATTGGCGCCGGGCGTGTCCGGGATCTTGTAGGCCTTGGCCATCCAGTACCCGGTATCGGGCGCGGCCAGCACCTCGATGTCGTTGAGCATCTTGACCCAGTAGGTCGAATACCAGCCCGGCACGACCAGCCGCAGCGGGAAGCCGTTGAGCAACGGCAACTGCTCCCCGTTCATGGCGAAGGCGATCATCACTTCGCCATCGCGCGCATGGTCGATGTTCAGTGATTTCGTGAAATCGGGCGCTTCGGGCACCAGCGGCTGGTCCATGGCGCCGAAGCGCACCGCCACCGCGCCGGGGCGCACGCCGGCGAGATCGAGCACGTCGCGCAGGCGGACGCCGGTCCACAGCGCGTTGCCCATGGCCCCGTGCGCCCATTGCGCGCCGGGCACGCGCGGCTGGAACAGCCCGCGCGAATTGCCCGAACACTGGTTGATAGCGGCGATCTCGAAGCGCGGCAGGCGCAGGATGTCCGCCAGCGTCAGCGAAAGCGGTTTCGCCACTTCCCCGCGCACGGCCAGGCGGAAGGCGTTGACGTCCACCGTCGTGGGAATGTCCGCCCAGTGCCAGCGCACGAAGAACCGGTCGTTGGGCGTGAAGACATCGCCGTTGAACACCGAGAGCGGGGTTTCGAGCAGCGGCGGCCGCATCCGCTGGAGGATCATCGGCCCCTTGCCGGGGAACGCCGTGGTCATCGGCCGCGTGGACGGACCGCCCGGCAGGTGGAGATCGACCGTGCCTTCCGCCCCGAACGCCGGCCCGGCCAGCGCACCCGCGCCCAGCGCCGCGCCGCCTTGCAGCAGCCGTCGCCGGCCGAGCCGCGTTGCCAGCAGCGCATCGAACTGGTCCATCTTCATTTCTCCTTCGGGCCGATCGTTCAGGCCCGTCTTTCAGGCCAGGCCGGTCAGGCGCAGCACCGCCAGCGCGGCCAGGCCGAGCAGCAGCAGCGACAGCGTGACCACCGTTACCACGCGCGGGCCGGCGGCGGTAACGCTGCGCAGGTCGACGCCAAGGCCCAGCCCCGCCATGGCAAGGATGGTCAGGAACACGCTGGCCTCGTGCGCGGGGGCGATCGCCGCCGTGGGGACAAGGCCCAGCGACCGCAGCGCCGCTAGCGCCAGGAACACGAGGATGAACGGCGGCAGGAAGTGCAGCAGGCGATGGCGGCGCGCCGGCGCCCGGACCGCGGCGGCTTCCGCTTCTTCGGCCTGATGCGCCTTCAGCACCGACAGGCAGGCGACCACCGGCCCCAGCATCAGCACGCGCACCAGCTTGACCAGCGTGCCGGTCTGCACGGCGGAGGGGCCAAGCGGGCCGGCGGCGGCCAGCACTTGCGGCACGGCATAGACGGTCAAGCCGGCCAGCGTTCCCCCGGCGGCGGCGCTCAGGTGCAGCGCGTGCGCCACGATCGGCAGCGCGATCACCACGGCCACGCCCAGCACGGCGGTGAAGGCGATCGCCGTGGCCACGTCATCGCTTTCGGCATCGATCACCGGGGCGACGGCGGCGATGGCGGAATTGCCGCAGATCGCGTTGCCGCAGGCGACCAGCACTGCCATCTTGGGCGGCAGGCCGAACGCCCGGCCGAGCAGGAAGCTGGCGGCGATCGCGCCGAACACGATGGCGACGATGCCGGCGAGCAGCGGCAGCCCGGCGGCGGCGATCGTGGCGAAGCTGATGGTCACGCCCATCAGCGCCACCGCGCATTCGAGCAGGCCCTTGGCGGCCCACTGGATGCCGCATTCGAACCGGGCGGGCGGCGTCCACAGCGTGCGGACCGCGGTTCCGGCCAGAATCGCCAGAACCAGCGCTTCCACCCAGGCATGGCCGGCCAGGCGGACTTCCAGCCGCTCCAGCACCAGCGCGCCCAGCGCGACCGCTCCGCAGACCAGCAGGCCGGGCGCGTGGGAACGGGCGGAAAGAAAAGCTGTCATGCGCCGAAGATCGGCTTTTCTATCGAACAAATCCAACTGATTGAAATTGGAGATTCAATAGGACTTATCTATCAATCTGCGTCGGGCTGTTCCGACGGATGGGCGCGCCGGAAAGGCTCCAGCGCCGCGCACCGCGCCGCAATCCGCGCGATGGCAGGCCACGGCGCTAGGTCGATGCCGAAGCGCTCCGCCGAATAGACCTGCGGGATCAGGCAGCAATCGGCCAGGGTCGCGGCATCGCCGAAGGCGAAATCGCCGCCGTGGCGCGCGATCAGAACCTCCAGCGCGTCGAAGCCCGTGCCGATCCAGCGCGCGATCCACGCCGAGACTTGCGACTCGCTGGCGCCGAAATCCTGCCGCAGCGCTTGCAGCACGCGCAGGTTGTTGAGCGGGTGGATGTCGCAGCAGATCAGCCCCGCCATCGCGCGCACCGTGGCGCGGCCCAGGGCATCGCCGGGCAGCAGCGGGGTTTGCGGATAGACCTCGTCCAGCCATTCGAGAATGGCGGGCGACTGGGTGAGCACGGCGGCTTCGCCCTCCCTTTCGCCATCGAGTTCCAGCGCGGGCACCAGCCCTTGCGGGTTGAGAGCGAGGAACGCGGGCGCGCGTTGCGCGCCAGTGCGCAAGTCGTGCGTGACCTGCTCGTGGCCCACGCCTTTCAACGCCAGCGCGATCCGCACGCGGTAGCTCGCGGTGGAGCGCCAGTAACCGTGAAGCCGCGGCGTCATCGCGCCGGCTGGACGGTGCCGGTGCAGGGACCGAAGCCGATCGTGCGGAACCCGTCTTGCACGGCACGCGCGGACAGGGTGAGCTGGTCGCCGTCCTCGAGGAAGCAGCGCGTTTCGCCGCTCGGCAGCGCGACCGGTTCGCGCCCGCCGCCCGAAAGCTCCATCAGGCTGCCGAAGCTATCGCGCGCCGGGCCGGAAATCGTGCCGGTGCCCAGCAGGTCGCCGGCATGGAGATCACAGCCGTTGGAGGTATGGTGCGTCACCATCTGTGCCACGGTCCAGTACATGTTCGTCGCCGGGCCGTGGCTGAGGCACAGCGGCGGCAGGCCGGCATCGCGCATCGCCGCGCTGGCGAGCGTGACTTCGAGGTCCAGCGCGAGCGCACCGGCTTCGGCGTCCGCGGCATCGACCAGGTAGGGCAGCGGCTGCGGATCGGCCTCCGGCCGGGGCGGCTGGCCCACGCGGAACGGGGCCAGCGCCTCGGCGGTCACCACCCACGGGGATACCGTGGTGAGGAAGTTCTTGGCCAGGAACGGCCCGAGCGGCTGGTATTCCCACGCCTGGATGTCGCGCGCCGACCAGTCGTTGAGCAGGGTCAGCCCGCCGATCCGGCTCCACGCGTCGGCGATGGGCACCGGTTCGCCCAGCGCGTTGTCGCCCGCGATCCACACGCCCAGTTCCAGCTCGTAGTCGAGCCGCCGCGATGGCGCGAACACCGGCGCTTCGGCATCGGGCGCCTTGAGCTGGCCCTTGGGGCGCAGCAGCGTGGTGCCCGAGACCCGCACGGACGAGGCACGGCCGTGATAGCCGATCGGCACGTGGCGATAGTTGGGCAGCAGCGGATTGTCGGGCCGGAACAGTTTGCCGATGTTGGTGGCGTGATGAATGCCGACGTAGAAATCGGTGTAGTCGCCGATGTGGAACGGCAGGTGCAACGCGCAGTCTTCCGCGCGGTGCAGCAGCGGGGCCAGCCGCACGCGGAACCGGTCGGAGGTCAGGCACGCGAACAGCGCGTGGCGCAGCGCCAGCCGGTCGGCGGCGGGCAGGGCGAACAGCGCGTTGAGCGTGGCCTGTCCCAGTGCCGGCACCACGGCCGGCGGCAGCAGGCCCTGTTCCGCCATGGCGGTAAGGTCCAGCACGCAATCGCCGATGGCGGTGCCGGCACGCGCGGGGCCACCATCGGTCGAGAAGATGCCCAGCGGCAGGTTCTGGACCGGGAATTCCGCATGGTCGTCCGCCGCCGGCACCCAGCTCGATGCCTGCGGATTGTGCGTGTGGTCGATGCTCATGCGTCCTTCGGCTCCGCATGCAGCCAGGCGGCATGGCGCGGGGCGCGCTTCGTCCGGCTCCATTCCTCAAGCATGACCGGGGCCAGCGTCTTCAGTTCGGCGTACTGTTCGGGCGTGCCGATGTTGCACGCCAATTCCAGCCGGTGCCCGTTGGGATCGAAGAAATAGATCGACTTGAAGATGCCGTGCCAGGTCGGCCCCAGCACGTCGATGCCCTGCGCCTCGATATGCGCCTTGGCCGCCAGCAGCGCGGCTTCGTCCTCCACCTCGAAAGCCAGGTGCTGCACCCAGGCCGGCGTGTGGGGATCGCGGCCCATCGCCGGCTGTTCGGGCAGTTCGAAGAAGGCCAGCACGTTGCCGCCGCCGCAATCGAGGAACACGTGCATATAGGGATCGTAGGCCCCCGTCGATGGCACATGGTCTTCCGCGAAGGCGGTGGTGTAGGTCATGCCGAGCACGCGCTCGTACCATTCCACTGTCGCCTTGGCATCGTTGCAGCGGTAGGCGACGTGGTGGATGCGGCTGAGGCGCGGCGCGGTCATTGCGCCGGTTCCACCTGCAGCGCGCCGCGGCGCATCTGGTCGCGTTCCATCGATTCGAACAGCGCAGTGAAATTGCCTTCGCCGAAGCCTTCGTCGCGCTTGCGCTGGATGAATTCGAAGAACACCGGGCCGATCATCGTTTCCGAGAAGATCTGCAGCAGCAGGCGCGGATCGCCATTGACGGTCGATCCGTCGAGCAGGATGCCGCGTGCCTGGAGCTGGTCCACCGGCTCGCCATGGCCGGGCAGGCGCTCGGCCAGCATCTCGTAGTAGGTTGCGGGCGGGGCGGTCATGAACGGGGTGCCGCTGGCCTTCAGCCGGTCCCACGTCGCCAGCAGATCGTCGCAGGCAAAGGCGATGTGCTGGATGCCCTCGCCATTGTAGGCGCGCAGGAACTCCTCGATCTGGCCGCCGCCGGCCTTCCCTTCCTCGTTCAGCGGGATGCGGATCTTGCCGTCGGGCGCGGTCATCGCCTTGCTGGTGAGGCCGGTATATTCGCCCTTGATGTCGAAATAGCGGATCTCGCGGAAACCGGCGATGCGCTCGTAGAACGCCGCCCAGTGCGCCATGCGCCCGCCATAGACATTGTGCGTGAGGTGATCGATCAGCTTCAGGCCCGCCCCGGCCGGATGGCGATCCACGCCTTCCTCGTACACGAAGTCGATGTCGTAGATCGACAGGGCATCGCCGTAACGGTCCAGCAGATAGACGATCGAGCCGCCGATGCCGCGGAACGCCGGCAGGCGCAGTTCCATCGGGCCGGTGCGCACCTCGACCGGTTCCGCGCCGCGTTCGAGCGCCTCGGCATAGGCCTTCGCCGCATCGCGCACGCGCCAGCCCATGCCGCAGGCCGAAGGGCCGTGTTCGGCGGCGAAATAGGCGGCGGGGCTGCGCGGTTCGTAGTTGGCGATCAGGTTGATGTCGCCCTGCCGCCACAGTTGCACGTCCTTGGACCGGTGCCGCGCGACGCGGATGAAGCCCATCGCGGCGAACACGGGTTCCAGCACGCCCTTTTCCAGCGCGGAAAATTCGATGAACTCGAAACCGTCGAGGCCCAGCGGGTTTTCGAACAGGTCAGCCATGGCTCTCCCCAGCATCAATTGCGAATGTGGCGCACAGTCTAGCGCTAATCACGCTCAAAAAGTGTGCATTCTTGGCGCATTTTGAGCGTGATTTGCACTAACGGTGCGCTATGGGTCGTCTCGAAGCGCCATCCGTGCTTGCAGGACATTGCCCATGCTCGACCGTTTCGATCTCAAGATTCTCGCGATCCTCCAGGAGAAGGGGGATATCGGCCCGGTGGAGATGAGCCAGGCGGTCCATCTCTCCGCGTCGCAATGCTCGCGCCGGATGCAGCAGTTGCGCAAGGCCGGCTATATTCGCGGGGTCCATGCCGCGCTCGATGCCGGGCGGCTGGGCGTGGGCATTTCCGCCTATATCCTGCTTACCATGAACAGCCACGGGATCGCCGCGGCCGAGGCATTCCGCGCGCGGGTGCTGGAACTGGACGAAGTGCTGGAATGCCAGAAGCTGACCGGGGAGGCCGACATGATCCTCAAGGTCGCCACGCGCGATCTCGCCTCGTTCAACCACCTGTTGACGCGCCAGATTCTCGGGTCCCCCGAAGTGGCGACCGCGCGTTCCAGCATCATCCTAGAGGACGTGAAAAGCACCACTGCTCTCCCGCTGCGCTTCGCCGGCGCGGTCAATCCCGCCGACGGAACGTGACCACCAGCACGTCGCGCCAGCCTGGCCACGCGGGGTCTTCGGGCCGCACCGGCGAAACCTCGTGCATCACGCGCCGGTCGTCGAGCAGATAGAGATCGCCGGGCACGGTCAGCGTGGTCCGGTCCAGCGTCCTGCCCTCCAGGTCGGTGATGCGGGTGATGCCGCTCGCCACGTTCCGCCGCGCCACCAGTTGCACCAGCACCCGGTCCACGCCGTCGCGGTGCAGCCCCTCGGGGGTCGGCAGGCCGGCGTTCTCGCTTCCCGCCATGATGCGGAACTGGTGCGCTTCGACATGCCAGCACGCGCCTGGCGCGAACAGCGCACCGGCATCGCGGAGCAAGGCCAACAGACAGGGATGCGCAGCGGCTTCCGGCGCGAAAGGCGCGAAATGGCGCGCGATTCCGCCGTTGAGCGGGTTGTAGGACAGGCTCTGGTAATGCGGTTCGGCCGGGCGCGGCGTGATCGTGTCGCCTTCCAGCGCGAAGGTCGCATAGCGGCGCCGGCGGTAGCGGCCGCCGTCGGCCATGAAGGTGTCGAGCGGCAGGTCGTTCCAGAAGTCCGCGAAATCGGGCGGGAAGGGCGCCCCGCGCGCGATCGCGTAGCCATCCCGCGCGAGCGCATTTTCCAGGGCCACCAGGCTACCGGTTTCCGGCCGTTCTGCGGCGAGTGTGCCGACTGGCGATGCATCGTCCATGGCGTTTCCTTGCGTGCCGCCGCGATATGGGAAGTCCCGGGCGGAATGCCCACCCCACCGGTGCGCTAGCGCGCCACCAAGGCGGGAATGAGGCCGCACCCGATTGCCCGCCTGTGCATCGTGCGATAAGGTTGCGACAAGAAACCGATCGGAGAGCGATGACCATGGCCACGCAGATGCGCCCGAATATCGAATGCAGCGATGCCGAATGGCAGGCCCGGCAGGAACTGGCGGCGTGTTACCGCATCTTCGATCTGCTCGGCTGGTCGGAATCGGTTTACAACCACATCTCCGTGCGCGTGCCGGGGGAGGACAACGCTTTCCTCATCAACCCCTTCGGCCTGCTCTATTCCGAAGTCTGCGCGTCCAACCTCGTCAAGATCGACATCGACGGCAACAAGCTTGACGGCAGCCCGCACGCGGTGAACAAGGCGGGCTTCACCCAGCACGGCTATTTCCACCGGCACCTGAACTGGGCGCACGCCATCTGCCACGTCCACACCACGGCGACGATGGCGGTGTGCAGCCTTGAGGAAGGGCTGATGCCGATCAACTTCTATGCCTGCAACTTCGCCGGGCGCCTCGCCTATCACGATTTCGAGGGCATCACCGTGCGCGCCGAAGAGGGCGAGCGCCTGCTGGCGAACCTGGCCGACAAGAACATCCTGATGCTGCGCAACCACGGCCCGGTGGTGATGGCGCCCACGCTCCAGGCGATGTTCATCCAGCAGTGGAGCCTCCAGCGCGCTTGCGAAATCCAGATGGCCACGCTGTCGATGGGACGCAAGCCTATCCTCGTGTCCGATGACGTCATCGCCGTCCACCAGCGTGACCTGCGCGAGGCGACGCCGCCGGGCGGCGGCGCCGGCGTGGGCGATTTCAACGCCTGGGTGCGGCGGATCGACAAGATCGATCGGTCCTGGCGGGATTGAAGCGCGGCGGAAAGGTGGGCTAGGGAACCCCCATGGCCCGCCTGACCGTCAACAACCAGCCGATGGAATTCCGGCTGGAACCGGATACCCCGCTGCTGTGGGCGCTGCGCGACGCGGCGAACCTGACTGGCACCAAGTACGGCTGCGGCACCGGCGAATGCGGCGCCTGCATGGTGATCGTCGATGGGCAGGCGATGCCCTCGTGCACGCTGTCGCTGGGGGAGGCGGAGGGCCGCAGCGTGACGACGATCGAGGGGCTGGCCCCCGATCGCAACCATCCCGTGCAACAGGCGCTGGTGGCCGAGCAGGCGATCCAGTGCGGGTTCTGCACGCCGGGCCTGGTCATGGCCGCCGCCGCCCTGCTGGCGCACAACGGCGATCCGACCGAGCAGGACATCACCGCCGCCATCACCAATATCTGCCGTTGCGGCGTCTATCCGCGCCTGGTCCGCGCGATCCAGCGCGCCGGCCGCGCCCTGCGGCACGCCGAAACGCTGCCGCCGCTGCCCGTGCCGGCCACCGCGACCACGCCGGGGCTTTGATCTTCCCCTCGCGCGCCGGCTGCGCTAGCGGGACGGCAACACAGGAGACCCGGCGATGAAGGCGACGATCTGGCACAATCCCAACTGCGGCACATCGCGCAACACGCTGGCGCTGTTGCAGGAAGCCGGCGCGGACGTGACCGTGATCGAATACCTCAAGACGCCGCCGAGCGCCGAAAAGCTGGCGCAACTCTATCGCGATGCCGGAATCACGCCGCAGCAGGGCCTGCGCCTCAGGGGCACCGATGCCGAGGAACGCGGCCTGCCCGCGGCGGACGACGCCACCGTGCTGGCGGCGATGGCGGCGGAACCGAAGCTGATCGAACGGCCGCTGGTGGAAACCGCCAAGGGCGTGCGGCTGTGCCGGCCCAAGGAAAAGGTGCAGGAAATTCTCTGAGCCGCGTCCAGACGCGCGTCAGAAGGGCAGCGCGCGTCCGGCAAGGATCAGCGCCAGCGCGCAGCCGAGCACGATCACCGCGCGCAGCCCTTCGGCAAGCGGCGCGACCGGCATCGAGGCCGTCTTGATCGAGGTAAGGGCGCGGGGCATGCCCCGATCATGCCCCGTCCCGCGTTAACAGGTCGTAAACGCGCCTATCCGCGCGTCAGCAGGAATTCCAGCAGCGCCGCCAGGCATTCGCGGCCCAGCAGCTTGCTGCGCTCCGGGCTCCAGCCCTGCGCCGGATCGGGCAGGTCGGCGTTGTCCTTGAACGGCATTTCCAGCGTCATCGAGACGCAGCCGTGGCTCGCGCCGAAGCGCTCGGCGAGCTGGTTGGTCGACATCGAGAGGTTGGCCTTGCCCGCTGGGGCCACCGGATAGCCGCGCCGTGTCTGGAAATCGGGCGTTCGCCGTTCGAGGATCGCGCGGTAGCGCCGATAATCCGCGCCCTGCTGTTCGGTCCACGAAGGGATGCCTTCGAAGCCGGCGATGAACACCGCCGGGATCGCCTCGTCGCCGTGAACGTCGATGGCGAAGTGGACGCCGGTTTCGTCCATCGCGTCGCGCACGCACAGCACTTCGGGCGAGCGTTCGGCCGATGGGTTATCCCATTCGCGGTTCAGGTTCACGCCTGCCGCGTTGGTGCGCAGGTGGCCACGCCGCGATCCGTCGGGATTCATGTTGGGCACGATGTGGAAGCGGCAGAGCTGGCGCAGCTTGCGCCCGTGTGGATCGGCGGGATCGGTCAGCAGTTCGAGCGCGCCTTCCATCCACCATTCGGCCATGCTCTCGCCCGGGTGCTGGCGGGCATAGAGCCAGACCTGGGTTGCGCCCTCGCCCAGCTCCAGCAGGTCTATCGGTTGGCCATCCAGCGTGGTGCCCAGCGTGCGGTGGGATACGCCCTCGCTGGCCGCCGCCGCCGCGACGAGATCGTGATGCCGCTCCATCGAATAGGGCGCGAAATAGGCGAACCAGGCGATGTCGGCGGCGGGGGTGTAGCGGATCGTCAGCGTGCCGCCGTCCGCCGCCGGGTCATAGGTGGATGCGGCGCGGCCCCAGTATTCGCGGTCTTCCGAAACGCAGGCGTTGTAGTCGGGCCAGCCGCCCGGATAGGCGGACTGGCCGAGTCCCGTGATCGCCAGCGTCAGTTCGCGCCCCGCCGCGCCGGCCACGCGGAAGTGGAACCACTGGGCGAATTCGGACTGGTAATCGCGCCGGATCGCCAGCCGGGCGGCGGTTCCGTCGATGGAAAGAATGTCAATGTTGCCGCTGTCGAACGCGGCGTCGATCCGGATGGGGGCTTGGGTCATTTGACCTGGATAGTCTCTCCGGACTTGCCGGGGAAGTCCGCGAACAGCGCATGGGCCAGGCGCGGCGCGACACTGGCCGCGTCGGCATCCTTCTTCTTCGCGTTGTCGCGCGATTCGGCGCGGCCTTCCCACAGCGCCTGCCCCGTCGCGCGGTCGCGGATCGTCACGGACAGGCGGGTATCGGTCCATTCGCGCGATCCGCCGCCCAGGCTGAAGCCGACGCCCAGGCCCACGCCGCTGTGCCAGCCGCCAGTGGAGCCGCCCACGCCCACGCTGACCGGCCCACGCTGGCGTTCCTGCCGCTCGGTGCGCCGTTCCACCCGCACTTCGACGAGCGCGTCCGCCGCGCCGGCGGTCGCCGCGCCAAAGCCACGGGTCGCCACTTCGCGCATGACCGCATCGTTCCACAGCGCGGTTTCGAGACCGGCGGGGTCTTCGCCCGGCGCGGGGGCCAGCGCCAGCGCGGCGCCCGGCGCCAGCTTCGCCAGCGATTCGGGGGTGTGGAACCGCGTGACTTCGACCGGGGCAGCGAACGCCACGCCGGGCGCGGCCGGCAAGGCGGCCAGCACAAGGGCGGAAGCAATCAGCAGGCGGCGCATCGGCGTATCCTCAATCGTTGTCCCGGTAACCGATATGGGCGTGATACGTGCCCGTGCAACCGCAGGTTGCTCCGATCAGGGCTGGAGCGCGGCCACTTCGGTGCCTTCGGGGAACTTCGCGAACAGCGCGGTGGCCAGCCGCGTGGCGACGGCGGTGTTGTCCAGCCCGGCCTCGCCCTCGCGCGCGACGCCTTCGGCATGGCCTTCCCACAGCACGTGCCGCGTCGCCTTGTCGCGAATGCGCACTTCCAGCCGCGTGCCGATGATCGCCTTCTTCGGCTTGGACAGATCGACCGCCAGCGCCAGCCCCACGCCGCTGCCACGGTTGCTGATCGTGGTGCTCATCGCGCCGCTGACGGGCTTGTGGGGGGCTTCCTCGGGCTGGACCACCGAATGGCTGACCGCCACTTCGGCCACCTGCCCGCCGTCCGCGCCCGACGTGGCGGTGTTGTAGCCGTGCCCGGCAAGCTGATCGACCACCGCCGCCTCATAGACCGGCAGTTTGGCGTCGGGCTCGACGTTGTCCTCGCTGCCGTCGTAGCCATCGGGTGCGACGGCGGCGATCACGATCGGCCCCTGCCCCAGCGCGCTGCCGGCGTCGGCCGCGCGGAACGTGGTGACATCGACCTTTTTGGACGGTTCGCTGCCCGTCCGGCTGTCGCGGGCGTTCGCTCCGTATGGTCCGAACGGATCGCGCCCCCAACTCCCGCCGCCCCAGCCGCCACCATAGGGCTGCGCCTGCAGCGCCGCCGGCGCGCCGGTCAGCACGGCCGCCGCGATCAGGAGGGACGAAAGGGCGGAGGTTTTGCGAACCCGGGGCATGGCGTGTGATCTTTCGGTAAGGGCTTCGACGGCGATCCCGCCCGCGCGATGACACGCCGGCGCTTTCACCTGACTGAACGCACGACTTAATGATTCCCTGCGAATCTTGCTGCTAGAGCGGAGTGCCTGATGCATCCGGAGTGATTCGCGCATGACCAAAGTACCCGTCCTCGTCACTGGTGGCGCAGGCTATATCGGCAGTCATGCCGTGCTGGCGCTCAAGGACGCGGGGTGGCCCGTCAGCGTGATCGACAACCTGACCACGGGGTTCCGTTTCGCCCTTCCCGATGGCGTGCCGTTCTACCAGGGGGATATCGAGGACGGCGATCTGCTGGCGCGGATCATCGCGGAGCAGGGGATCGGGGCGGTGATGCACTTCGCCGGATCGGTCGTGGTGCCCGAATCGGTCGAGAACCCGCTGAAATACTACCACAACAACACCGCCAAGAGCCGCGCGCTGATCGAATCGGCGGTGAAGGGCGGCGTCCGCCACTTCATCTTCAGCTCGACCGCCGCAACCTATGGCGTGCCCGAGGTTTCGCCGGTGACCGAGGACAGCCCGAAGCGGCCGATCAATCCCTATGGCATGTCCAAGCTGATGACCGAGATCATGCTGGCCGATATCGCCCGGGCGCACCCGCTGAACTTCTGCGCGCTGCGCTATTTCAACGTGGCCGGGGCCGATCCGCAGGCGCGCACCGGCCAGTCGACCGCCGGGGCGACGCATCTGATCAAGGTCGCGGTCGAGGCGGCGCTGGGCAAGCGCGGCCATGTCGCGGTGTTCGGCACCGACTATGCCACGCCCGACGGCACGGGCGTGCGCGACTATATCCATGTGTCGGACCTGGCCGAAGCGCACGTGCTGGCACTGGGCGCGCTGATCGAGCAGCCGGAACGGTCGTTGACCATGAACTGCGGCTATGGGCGCGGCTTCTCGGTGCTGGAAGTGCTGGACGCGGTGGACCGCGTCACCAACCGCACCATCGTTCGCCAGATGGAAGGGCGCCGCGCCGGGGACCCCGATTCGCTGATTTCCGACAACAGCCGGATCCGGGCGACCGTGCCGTGGGTGCCGAAATATGCCGATCTCGAAACCATCGTCACGCACGCGCTGGCGTGGGAACGCAGGCTGACGGAGATCCTTGGCGAAGGTTGACTTTCCCCCGCCCCGCCCTTATCGGCGCGCCTTCAGTTTCAAGCCCGGTCGCTTCGGGCAAAGGGATTCGTCATGAAGATTCGCAACAGCCTGAAGTCGCTCAAGGACCGTCACCGGGATAACCGCGTGATCCGCCGCCGTGGCCGGACCTACGTCATCAACAAGACCAACCGTCGCTTCAAGGCGCGCCAGGGCTGATCCGGCTCTGGCGGAAGCGTTCCTGCATCAGCCGGAACGCTTCCGTCCTGATTGATCGACCGCCTCTTGCAGAGGCCGGCTGCCCCCGCAATTGCGGGGGCGCGTTTGTTTGCGGGGATGCAACGTGAACCAGCCGAACGGTGCCCCGATCGATGCTGTCGTGTGGGACATCGGCCGCGTGCTGGTGCAGTGGCGAATCGCCTCGCTTTACGAAAAGCTGATCGCCGATCCGCGCGAGCTGGACTGGTTTCTGGCCAACGTGGTGACCGAGGAATGGCACGCGCAGCATGACGCGGGCGTTCCACTGGCGGAGATGATCGCCGCGCGCTCTGCCGAATTTCCCGCCTATCGCGCTCTGATCGAAGCCTATGCGCCCAACTGGCTGGACGCGGTGCCGGGGCCGGTCGCCGGCACGCACGAACTGGTCCGGGCGCTGGACGCGCGCGGGATACCGCAGTTTTCGATCACCAATTTCGGCGCCGATACCTGGGCGATGTTCCGGCCGACCTTCCCGGTCCTCGACCATTTCCGCGATATCGTGGTGTCCGGCGTGGAAAAGCTGATCAAGCCCGATGCGGCGATCTATGCGCTGGCGGCCCGCCGTTTCGGCCTGGCACCGCAGCGGATGCTGTTCATCGACGACAACGCAGCCAATATCGCGGCGGCGGCCGCGCTCGGCTGGCATACCCACCATTTCCGCGATGATGCCGCCGCGCTGCGCGCCGATCTCGAAGCGCGCGGCCTGCTCTGAACCCCACTGTTGCGGCAGCGGGCGCTTGATCTTGCCCCCTTCCGCCGCCTAGCGTCGCAGCCTTACTTCGGCGGGGAGAGCTATGGCATCGGGCGCGCAGCATGGATCGAAGGAAGCGCCGGGCCGGTTGCGTTCGATTTTCAGCGGATCGGTGGGCAATCTCATCGAATGGTACGACTGGTACGTCTATGCCGCGTTCTCGCTCTATTTCGCCTCGGCGTTCTTTCCCAAGGGCGATTCCACCGCGCAGCTGCTGAACACCGCCGCGATCTTCGCGGTGGGCTTCCTGATGCGCCCGGTCGGCGGCTGGCTGATGGGGCTCTACGCCGATCGCGCGGGGCGCAAGACGGCGCTGACCGCGTCCGTGCTGCTGATGTGCCTGGGATCGCTGATCGTCGGGCTGACGCCGGGCTATGACCGGATCGGCGTGGCCGCGCCGGTGCTGCTGGTGATCGCGCGGCTGTTGCAGGGCCTCAGCGTCGGCGGCGAATACGGCGCGAGCGCGACGTACCTGTCCGAAGTGGCCTCGGCCGAGCGGCGCGGCTTCTGGTCCAGTTTCCAGTACGTTACCCTGATCATGGGGCAGTTGCTTGCGCTGGGCGTGCTGATCGTGCTGCAACAGGTGCTGACGGAGCAGCAGCTCCACGCCTGGGGCTGGCGCGTGCCGTTCCTGATCGGCGCGGCCTGCGCCGTTGCCGCGCTGTGGCTGCGCCGGACCATGCACGAAACCGCTGCGTTCGAGCAGGAGCGCGAACACCAGCCCTCGCTGCGCCGCCTGCTCGCCCACCCGCGCGAGGTGCTGACGGTGGTGGGCCTGACCATGGGCGGTACGGTCGCGTTCTATACCTTCACCACCTATGCGCAGAAGTTCATGGTCAACACCGCCGGCTGGTCGAAGGAGGACGCGACGCTGGTCTCCGCGCTGGTGCTGGCGGGCTTCATGGTGCTGCAACCGCTGGTCGGCGCACTGTCGGACCGGATCGGGCGGCGACCGCTGCTGCTGGCCTTCGGGCTGGTGGGCGCGGTCATCACCGTGCCGCTGATGCGCGCTCTGGCGGTGACGCACGATTTCTGGACCGGGTTCGCCCTGCTGATGGCGGCGCTGGTCGTGGTCAGCGGCTATACCGCGATCAACGCGGTGGTGAAGGCCGAACTGTTCCCCGCCGGCATCCGCGCGCTGGGCGTGGGCCTGCCCTATGCGGTGACCGTGTCCGTGTTCGGTGGATCGGCCGAATATATCGCGCTGTGGTTCAAGACCGAAGGCTGGGAAGACGGCTATTTCTGGTATGTGGCCGGCTGCATCGCGGTATCGTTCGTGGTCTACCTGCTGATGCCCGATACGCGAAAGACATCGCGAATCGCCTGAAGCATGACGCCGGGTTGACCCGCTTCGTCATTGCGAGCGGCACGCGACGCAATCCAGAGTCCCGCGCGCGGCTCTGGATTGCCGCGGGGCTTTGCCCCTCGCAATGACGATCAAAGGCTATGCCGTCCGGTTTTGTGGCAGCGCGATCAGCGAAATCTCGCGGCCGTAGTCCGGCTCGCCCCGGTGCGTGGCGCGGCGGAACGAATAGAAGCGGTCGGGCTGGCTATAGGTATCCTCGCCCAGCATGGCGACCGTGCCGACGCCCGCGGCGTGGAGCCGCGCGGCGACGTAGCCTTCCAGATCGAACCAGGCGTGCCCCGCCTTGCCGGCGCGGAAGAAGCGCGCGTTGGCCGGGTCGGCGGCCAGGAAGCGGTCCTCGAAGGTGGCGTCCACCTCGTAGCTTTTCTGCGCGATGCACGGGCCGACGACGGCGGCGATGTCCGCGCGGCTGGCGCCCAGCGCTTCCATCGCCGTGATGGTATTGTCGGTCACTCCGCCGAACGCGCCTTTCCAGCCGGCGTGCGCCGCGCCGATCACCCCGGCTTTTGCGTCATGGAAAAGCACGGGGGCGCAATCGGCGGTGAGAATGCCCAGCACCACGCCGGGCAGGCGGGTGACGAGCGCGTCGGCCTTCGGGCGGTCGCTCTCGGGCCACGGCTCGGTCACCGTCACCACGTCGGGCGAATGGATCTGATAGGCACAGACGAGCCGGCCGCCGGGAAGGACGGCTTCGCTTGCGCGGCGGCGGTTCTCGGCCGTGGCGGCGGGATCGTCCTCGCTGCCCCAGCCGACGTTGAGGCCGGCGAGCAGCCCTTCGCTCACCCCGCCGCGCCGGCCCAGGAAGCCATGCGCCGTGCCGCCCAGCGCCGGGTGGGTGAGCACGTCCACGCCGGCGGTGCCCGCAACCTCTCCCACCTCAGCTGTCCAGGCTGCGCGTGACCTGTTCGCGCACGTCGCGCGACAGCGTGGAGCAGGCGGCGATGCGTTCCAGCTCCGCCCGCATCAGCGCGGCGCGGCCCGGCTCCACCTTGCGCCAGCGGCCCAGCGGCGGCACGAAGCGCGCGGCGGTGTTGGCGTTGATCGGATCCAGCGCCAGGATCAGGTCCGCGATTAGGCGATAGCCTTCGCCGTCGGGATTGTGGAACGCCTGCGGGTTGGCCGCGAACGCCATGTAGAGCGAGCGCACCCGGTTGGGGTTGGTCATGGTGAAGTCCGGATGGGCGGCCAGCGCCTTCACGTGCGAGATCGCCTGCGGGTGCAGCGAGCCCGCCTGGAGCGAGAACCACTTGTCGATCACCAGCATGTTGCCGGCGAAGCGCTGGTGGAAATCGGCCAGCGCCGCCTCGCGCTCGGGTGCGGACAGGCCGCACAGCACCATCAGCGCGCCCTGCCGGTCGGTCATGTTGTCGGCCGCGTCGTATTGCGCCTTGGCGCGCCGGGCGGCTTCGGCGGGGTCGGCCGCGGCCAGATAGACCAGCGCCTGCGTCTTCAGCTTGCGCGCGCCGCGCGCGGCGGCGTCGAGGCTGTAGGGCACGGCGGAGCAGCGATCATGAAGCGCGATGATCTCCGCCCGCAACCGCGTGCCGAGGTGCTGCTTCAGCGCTTCGCGTTCGGCATGGACGCGCGAGGGATCGACCCCGGCGATCTGTTCGGCGAGATAGGCTTCGCCGGGCAGGATCACCAGTTCGCCGCGCATCAGGTCGTCGAGTTTGGCGTCGGCCAGGATCGTGCCGAAGGCTTCGGTAATCGCCGCTTCGCCGGTCGCGCGCGCGGCATCGTCGAGCGTGCCGGTCACCGCCGCGACAAGATGCTGGACGACCAGCTGCTGCATCGCCTCGTACCGGGCGAAGGGATCGTCGTCATGTTCGGCCAGGAACACGAGGTCGGCCGTCGTCGCCGGGCTGGTGATCGCCACGGGCGCGGAAAAGCACCGGTTGATCGACAGCACTGGTGCCTCGGCATGGCCTTCGAACGTGAAGGCCTGTTCCGCCTCTTCCAGCACCAGCAGGTGCTCGCCCCGGTGCGTGCCGGTGGCGCGGTCGAACAGCGCGGTGCGCAGCGGGATCGGCATCGGCTGCTTGACCGGCTGGCCGGGCGTGAGCGGCACAGTCTGGCGGAGCGTGAGCGTGACGGTGCCCGATGCCGCGTCGTGCGCCAGCGCCGCGTTCACCCTGGGCGTGCCGGCCTGTTCGTACCAGCGGCGGAATTTCGTGAGGTCCAGCCCTGCCCCGTCCTCGATCGCCTTGACGAAATCCTCGCAGGTCGCCGCCTCGCCATCGTGGCGCGCGAAATAGAGGTCGGTGCCCTTGCGGAAGCGTTCCGGCCCGGCCAGCACGGTCATCATGCGGATGACTTCGGCGCCCTTGTTATAGACCGTGGCGGTGTAGAAATTCGAGATTTCCGCGTAGCTGTCGGGCCGGATGGGGTGGGCAAGCGGCCCCGAATCCTCGGGAAACTGCGCCGCGCGCAGCACGCGCACGTCCTCGATCCGCTTGACCGGCGGCGATCCGCGATCGGCGCTGAACTGCTGGTCGCGCAGCACGGTGAAGCCTTCCTTGAGGCTGAGCTGGAACCAGTCGCGGCAGGTCACGCGGTTGCCCGACCAGTTGTGAAAGTATTCATGCGCGACCACGCCTTCGATCGCGTCGTAGTCCGCATCGGTCGCGGTTTCCGGATCGGCCAGGATGTAGCGCGTGTTGAAGACGTTGAGACCCTTGTTCTCCATCGCGCCGGCGTTGAAGTCGGAGACGGCGACGATGTTGAACAGGTCGAGATCGTATTCGCGGCCGTAAACGTCCTCGTCCCATTTCATCGAGGCGATCAGTGAACGCATGGCGTGGCCGGTGCGCGTCTCGTCGCCGGCGCGGACCCAGATCGCCAGATCGACCTTGCGGCCGGACCGGGTGGTGAAGCTGTCGCGCGTGGGCACCAGATCGCCCGCCACCAGCGCGAAGAGATAGGACGGCTTGGGCCAGGGGTCGTGCCATTCGGCCCAGTGCGTGCCGTCCGGCCCCTCTCCCTGCGACACCGGATTGCCGTTCGAGAGTAGCACCGGAAAGCGCGCTTTGTCGCCCGTCATCCGCACCGTGTAGCGGCTCAGCACGTCGGGCCGGTCGGGGAAGAAGGTGATCCGCCGGAATCCCTCCGCCTCGCACTGGGTGCAGAGCATCCCGCCGGACGCGTAGAGACCGGAAAGCTGTGTGTTCGCAGTGGGATCGACCAGAGTTTCGATGCCGATTTGGTGCTTTCCGCCCGGCAGGTCGATCAGCAGCGCATCGCCGTCCATGCGCCAGTCGTTGTGGGGCAGGCCGTCCACGGTCACGCTTGCGGGACGCAGGCTATCCCCGTCGAGACGGAGCGTGCGCGCGCCGTCGCCCGCCGGGTTGCGTTCGACCGAAAGCGTCGCCTGCACGCGGGTTTCGGTGAGCGACAGGGCGAAATCGAGCGCGATTTCCGGCACCAGCCACACGGGCGGCTGATAGTCGGCACGATGGATCACGGCAGGCTGTGCCGGCGCCGGAGCGTCGATTGCGGGGGTGGCCTGGGAAGCGGACGGCGGGTTGGCGAGGTCGTTCATGGTGCCAATGTAGGGCCAAGCAGGCCAAGGGCAATCGCCAAACGCTCTTGACTCCAGACGGTTTCGCCGCGCAGGCCTTGTTGAACGACCGTTTGAGGACTGTGAATGCGCCGGGGCTTTTTCTTCCCTTTCACATATGCCGTTCTGTCGCTCCTTGCCCTGATCGCCGCGCCGGGCATCGGCCATGCGGCGGGCTTCAATGCCGACGCCGCCACGCGAGCCTACCTCGATACGCTGCAGGGCTCCGCGCGCGTGAAATCGGACGCCTATTTCGAGGGCGGGTACTGGATCGCGCTGATCGGCACACTGGCTTCGGTGGCCGCCTACTGGATCATGTTGCGGCTGCGCATCCTGCCCCGCGTGCGCGATGCGGCCGAACGCAAGGGGCGCAAGCGCGCGCTGGTGGTGTTCGAAGTGGCGGCCGTGTTCCTGATGGCCAGCACGCTGTTGCTGCTGCCCTGGACCATCTACACGGGGTTTGTCCGCGAGGCGCGCTATGGCCTGCTCAACCAGTCTTTCGCCGGCTGGCTGGGCGAACAGGTGATCGGCCTGTTCGTGACGCTGGTCATCGGCAGCCTGCTGTTCGTGGTGATCTACGGCGTGATCCGGCGGCTGCCGAAGGTCTGGTGGATGGTGTCCACCGGCGTCGTCTCGGTCTTCCTCGCGCTCGCGATGCTGTTCGCGCCGGTCTATATCCTGCCGCTGTTCAACACCTATTCCGAACTGCCGCAGGGGCCGGTGCGCGATCGCATCGTCGCCATGGCCAAGGCCTATAACGTGCCGGCCGAACACATCTATGTCTATGACGCTTCGAAGCAGACCAAGCGCATTTCGGCCAATGTCTCGGGCATCGGGCCGACCGTGCGGATCAGCCTGAACGACAACCTGCTGCACCGCGCGTCGGAGCCGGAAATCCTGGCCGCCGTGGGGCACGAGATGGGGCATTACGTGCTGGGCCACGTCTGGCGCTCGTGGATCTGGCTGACCGCGCTCTATGGGCTGATGCTGTTCCTGGCGGCCTGGGCCATGCCGCTGATCCTGGCGCGGTATGGCGCCCGGTGGAGCATTCGCGACGTGGCCGATCCCGCCTCGATGCCGCTCCTTGCGGGCGTGTTCGTGGTCTTTTCGCTGATGGTCACGCCGATCACCAACACGCTGGTCCGCGTGACCGAGCGTGACGCGGACGTCTTCGGACTGGACGCCGCGCGCGAGCCGGACGGGTTCGCTTCGCTGGCGATGAAGCTTTCCGAATACCGCAAGATCGATCCTGGCCCGGCCGAGGAAGCGTTGTTCTATGACCATCCCTCGGGCGCGACGCGCGTGCGGCTGGCGATGCGGTGGAAGCAGATCCACATGCCCGGCGCGCCGATGGCCAAGCCGACGCCGATCGTGCTGGAGCCGATGGACGCGCCGCATTGACGGGCCGCCTGTTCGTCTTCGGGCTGGGCTACAGCGCGAGGATACTGGCGGAGCGGCTGCGGCGGCAGGGCTGGCGCGTTGACGGAACCGGCCGCGCGGGCACGCTGGCGTTCGATGACGATGCGGGCATCGCCGAAGCGCTCGGGAGCGCGACGCACGTCCTATCATCGGTGCCTCCGTCGATAGAGGCGGGCGGCGATCCGGTCCTGCTGCGCCATGGCGCGCGCATCCGGCAATGCGGGGCCGGCTGGATCGGCTATCTGTCCTCTACCGGCGTCTATGGCGATGCCGCCGGCGCCTGGGTGGACGAAAGCGCGCCAGTGGGGCGGGGCCGCCGCGGGGCGCGGGCCGAAGCGGATCTGGCGTGGCAGGCGCTCGATCCGCGCGTGCGGGTGTTCCGGCTACCGGGGATCTATGGTCCCGGCCGCAGTGCGCTGGAGCGAGTGCGCGCCGGGACCGCGCACCGCATCGACCTGCCGGGGCAGGTGTTCAGCCGCATCCATGTGGAGGACATTGCCGGCGGAATCATCGCCTCGTTCGGCGGGTCGGCGGGCGTGTATAACCTTTCCGACGATCTGCCGTGCAGCCAGAACGCGGTGATCGAGGAAGCGGCACGGCTGGCGGGGTGCGCGCCGCCGCCGCTGCTGGCGCTGGAAGAGGCCGGCCTTTCCCCGGCCGCGCGCGCCTTCTACGCGGAGAACCGCCGGGTCGCCAACGGGCGGGCGCGGCGCCTGCTGAACTGGCGCCCGCGCTATCCCACTTATCGCGAGGGGTTGCGCGCCCTCAGCGCCACCAGCAGCCCCGCCATCGCCAGTACCGATCCGGCGATGGCCAGCGCGGACCAGCGATAACCTTCGAACAGCGTCGACAGCAGCATGGCGACGACGGGCACGACCACGCCGTTGTAGGCCGCGCGGCCCGGGCCGAGTTCGCGCACCAGCTGGAAATAGAGCGGAAAGGTCACGACCGATCCCATTACGCCCAGATAGGCGATGCCGAGCAGATAGCCGGGCCGGGTGTCGATTTGCGGCGGGCCATAGACCGTCCAGGCGAAGGCGGCGTCGATCGCGACGCCCCAGACCATCGCCCAGAACAGCACGGCCAGCATGGGCCGCGTTCGCGCGGTCTCGCTTGCCTGCAGCACGTTCGCGCTCGATGCGGACAGGATGCCGCAGAACGTGAGCAGCACGCCCAGCAGCGCTTCATCGCCGACGGGCGCGGTGCGCACTTCGTGCAGCAGCAGCAGGGCGATGCCGGCGATGGCGATGGCCGATCCAGCGAGGAAGCCGCGCGTCAGGGGCTGCCCCAGGAACAGCCGCGCGAACAGGGCATTGGGCACCAGCAGCAGCGCGAACAGCACGGCGACTATTCCCGAGGTGATATGCTGCTCGGCGCGGTAGACGAACTGGAAGTTGCAGACGAACTGAAGCAGGCCGAGCAGGATGGCGAGCCGGTGTCCGCGCCGGTCCAGCCGCAGGCTCTCCCCGCGCGCCAGCGCCAGCACCAGCACGCCGACGGCGGCCACGGCGAAGCGCCAGGTGACCGACCAGCTTGCCGGCACCGAGCCGATCTGGTCCTTGATGACCAGCCAGGTGGAGCCCCAGATCAGCGCCACCAGCGCGAACGGACCGAGGATGCGCGGGTTCCAGAACGAGGGCGGCGCGTCGCCGGGCGCGGTCACAGCGCGGCGATGGCGCGGGCCAGCGCCTCGACATGCGCCGGATCGCTGTTCCACGCGGTAACCAGCCGCGCCGCGCCGGGCGCGCCTTCGGGGGCGGGCCAGTCGTAAAACTCGAAGCCTTGCGCGTGCAGCGCGGCCTGTTCGGAGGGCGAGAGCACGGCGAAGACCTCGTTGGCCTCGACCGGGTGAAGCAGGCGTTCGCCGCAGGCCTCGCCGATCGCGGCGGCGGCGGCATTGGCGGCGCGCGCGTTGTCGAGCCACAGGCCGTCTTCGATCATCGCCAGCACTTGCGCGGCCAGATAGCGCCCCTTGGACTGGAGATGCCCGGCGCGCTTGCGGCGATAGCGCACCACGTCGGCCAGCGCGGGATCGAAGAACACCAGCGCCTCGGCGTTCATGCCGCCGTTCTTGACGCAGCCGAACGTCAGCACGTCGACGCCGGCGTTCACCGTCACCGCGGCGGGATCGCAGCCGAGACGGGCCACCGCGTTGGCGAAGCGCGCGCCGTCCACGTGCAGGCCCAGCGTGCGCTGCCTGGCCAGCGCGCCGATCGCGGCGACCTCGTCGGGCGTATAGACGCGCCCGTATTCGGTCGCCTGCGTGATCGAGATGGCATGCGGCTGCACCTGGTGCACGTCGCGCCGAATCGGGTCGATCGTCGCGCGGATCGTCCCGGGCGTCAGCTTCGCGCCTTCGCCGTCGGCCAGCAGCAGCTTGGCGCCGTGGGTGAAGAAGCCGGGCGCGCCGCCTTCGTCCACCTCGATATGCGCCTCGCGATGGCAGACGATCCCGCCGTGCGGCTGCGCCAGCGCGGCGAGTGCGAGGCAGTTCGCGGCGGTGCCGGTGGCGACCCACAGCGCGGCGCATTCGGTGCCGAACAAGGCCGAAAACGCCTCGTCCAGCCGGGCGCTGAGCCTGTCGCCGTCATAGGCCGAGTCGGGCTGGTCCGCCGCGCGCATGGCGTCCCAGACGCGGGGGTGGACGCCGGCGGCGTTATCGGAGAAGAACTTCATGCGCCAAGGCATCTAAGCCACCGACACAGGCGGTCAAGCGGGAGCAAGCAATGGAACAGGTGACGATCACGCGCGTCGGCGGTGGGGCGGAGGGCGAATACCACGCGGCGGTCGCGGGCAGCGACGCGGTGGGGCGGCTGACCTGGCGCCGCCGGGGCGATGTGGTCGCGGCCGAACACACGCTGGTCCCGCCCGAAATCGGCGGGCGCGGGGTGGCGGGCAAGCTGGTGGAAGCGCTGATCGCCGACGCGCGCGCCGAAGGCTGGAAGATCGCGCCCGATTGCAGCTATGTCGCCGCCGCGTTCCGGCGCCACCCCGAATGGGCGGACCTGCTGGCCTGACGTGCCGGGAGAAAGCGGGGCGGAAATGGTGCTGCTGGGGAGGATTGAACTCCCGACCTCAGCCTTACCAAGGATGCGCTCTACCACTGAGCTACAGCAGCACGCCATTTCCGCGCTCCGGCGCGCCGGCGAGAACCGGCGGCGGGCAGGGGCGCGCTATTGGCTGCGAGGGCCGGCTTTGTCAAGCGTGGTATGACGTGCTGCGGTATCATCGGCGCGCTCTTGCCGTCCGCGCGCGGGCACGGCACACCGCGCGGGATGAACGACGATCCGGCAAACATGACGCGCGAGGAGCGGCTGGTCGCGCGCCTGCGCGAGAACCTGAAGCGGCGCAAGGCGCAGGCCAGAGAACTTGGGGCCAAAGAACTTGGGATTCGTGAGGCAGGCGCCGGCGAATCCGGCACGGGCGGCCTTTCCAAACCGCAAGGGGAGCGCTAGGGGGCCGTTTCCCGCAGTAGAGCAGCAGGAGCCACGATGCCCCGCCTGATCCTGATCCGTCACGGTCAATCGCAATGGAATCTCGAAAACCGTTTCACCGGCTGGTGGGACGTGGATGTGACCGAAAAGGGCGCGGCCGAAGCGCTGGCCGCCGGCACGCTGCTGAAGGACAAGGGCGTGCTGCCGACGGTGGCGTTCACCTCGCTGCAGACGCGCGCGATCAAGACGCTGCATTTCGCGCTGGAAGCCGCCGGCCGCCTGTGGATTCCCGAAGACAAGGACTGGCGCCTCAACGAGCGGCACTATGGTGGCCTGACCGGGCTGGACAAGGCCGAGACCGCCGCGAAGCACGGCGACGAGCAGGTCAAGGTGTGGCGCCGCAGCTTCGACATCCCGCCGCCGCCGCTGGAAGCGGGCAGCGCTTTCGACCTGGCGGCCGACCCGCGCTATGCCGGCATCCCCGTGCCCGCGACTGAAAGCCTCAAGGACACGATCGCCCGCGTGCTGCCGTGCTTCGAGCAGAAGATCGCCCCGGCGCTGAAGGCCGGCGAAACGGTGATCGTTTCGGCCCACGGCAATTCGCTGCGCGCGCTGGTGAAGCACCTTTCGGGCATTTCGGACGCCGATATCACCGGCCTCGAGATTCCGACCGGGCAGCCGATCGTCTATGAACTGGACGACAACCTCGCCGAGATCGAGCGGTACTACCTGTCGGAACGCTGAGGGGCGTTCCGGCCTGAGAGGGGGCAGGGCATGAGTGATACCTCGCCGCAGGCGCCGGCCGTGGCCATCGTCATGGGCAGCCAGTCCGACTGGGAGACGATGAAGAACGCGGCTGCCGCGCTCGACAAGCTGGGCGTGGCCCACGAATGCCGCATCGTTTCCGCGCACCGCACGCCCGACCGGCTCGTGGCCTTTGCCAAGGGCGCGCACCGGGAAGGCTTCCGCGTGATCATCGCCGGGGCCGGCGGCGCGGCGCACCTGCCGGGCATGGTCGCTTCGATGACGCATCTGCCCGTGTTGGGCGTGCCGGTCGAATCCAAGGCGCTGAAGGGCATGGACAGCCTGCTGTCGATCGTCCAGATGCCCGGTGGCATTCCCGTGGGCACGCTGGCCATCGGCGTGCCGGGCGCGACCAATGCCGGCCTGCTGGCCGCGTCGATCCTCGCCACCTCTGATCCGGCGCTGGCGGAACGGCTGATCGCGTTCCGCGCCGCGCAGACCGATTCGGTCGCCGAACGGCCTTCCTGATGGGGATAGAGGTGCGCCAGACCCAGCGCGGGAGCCGCGCATGATACCGCCCGGCGAAACCATCGGCATTCTCGGCGGCGGCCAACTTGGCCGGATGCTGGCCTTGGCGGCGGCCAATCTCGGCTACCGCTGCCACGTCTATGCGCCGGAAGCGGATTCGGTCGCGGCCGACGTCAGCGCCGCGTTCACGCAGGGGCACTATGACGACCAGGCCGCGCTGGCCGCCTTCGCCGCGCAATGCGCGGTGGTGACGTACGAGTTCGAGAACGTCGCCGCCGGGCCGCTGGCCGCGATCGGCGAACATGCGCCGCTGCACCCACCGGTCCGCGCGCTGGAAGTGGCGCAGGACCGGGTGAACGAGAAAAGCTTCGTCGAGGCGCTGGGCGGCCGGCCCGCGCCGTGGGCGCAAGTGGACTCCGCCGCCGATCTCGCCGCCGCCATCGCGCGGATCGGCGCGCCCGGCATCCTCAAGACGCGGCGCGACGGGTACGACGGCAAGGGCCAGTGGCGGATCATGGAGCCGGCCGACGCCGCCCGGCTGGACCTGCCCGCCGTGCCGCTGATCTACGAAGGCTTCGTGCGCTTCGAGGGCGAGTTCTCGGTGATTCTGGTGCGCGACGCGGCTGGCGACGTGCGCTTCTGGGATTCGGCGCGGAACGAGCACGAAAGCGGCATCCTGGCCCGGTCGACGGTGCCCGCGCCGGCGTTCATCGCCGCGCAGGTGGAAGCGGCGCGCGCGCTGGCGGCGAACGTGGCCGATGCGCTGGACTATGTGGGCGTGCTGACTCTGGAATTCTTCGCCACGGCGGACGGCCCGGTGTTCAACGAGATGGCCCCGCGCGTCCACAATTCCGGGCACTGGACGATCGAGGGCGCGCTGGTCAGCCAGTTCGAGAACCACATCCGCGCGATCTGCGCTCTGCCGCTGGGCAGCACGGCGCTGGCGGCGCAGGGTGCGGTAATGGACAACCTGATCGGCGACGCCGCGTGCGACTGGGCGCAGATCCTGTCCGATCCGGCCAACCACCTCCATCTCTATGGCAAGGCGGCGGTTCGTCCCGGACGCAAGATGGGCCACGTCACCCGGCTGATCCTGTAATGGCGCAGGCCCTGGTCCTGATCTACGCGCGCGCCGCCAACGGCACGATCGGTCGGGACAACGCGCTGCCCTGGCACCTTCCGGCGGACCTGCGGCGGTTCAAGGCGCTGACCATGGGCAAGCCGATGATCATGGGCCGCAAGACGTTCGAGAGCTTTCCCGCGCCGCTGCCCGGCCGCCGCCATATCGTGCTGACGCGCGATGCCGGCTGGCGCGCGGAAGGGGCCGAAGTGGTCCACGACGTGCCGGCCGCGCTGGCGCTGGCCGGCGATGGCGAGGTGGCCGTGATTGGCGGCGCCGAGATCTTCCGCCTGTTCCTGCCGCTGGCCAGGCGGGTGGAATTGACCGAGGTCCATGCCGATGTCGCGGGCGACACGGTGATGCCGCCTCTTGGCCCCGAATGGCGGGAGCTTGCGCGCGAGACGCACCCGGCCGAAAAGGGACGCCCGGCGTTCGCGTTCGTGACGCTGGAAAGGGAGGGGGGCTGAACCATGCGTCGTTGGGTGGCGATTGCACTGGGCGTGACCGGATTGGCGGCGGCGGCGTTCTTCGGGCCGCTGCCGGCGTTCGTCGAATTGCAGATGAACCGGATCGACGGGCAGCCGCTGATCGCGGTCAGTGACCGGGCGCGGGAACTGCACCGTTCGCTGCGGATCGTCGATCTGCATGCCGATACGCTGATGTGGCGGCGCGACCTGCGCGACCGGGCGCGGCGCGGGCATGTCGATCTGCCGCGTCTGGAAGAGGGCAATGTGGCGCTGCAGGTGTTCTCGTCGGTGTCGAAATCGCCGCGCGGTCTCAATTACGATGCCAATCCGGCGGACAGCGACACGCTGGGCGCTTTGGCGGTGGCGCAGTTGCAGCCGGTGCGGACGTGGAATTCGCTGGCCGAACGCACGCTGTGGCACGGGCAGAAGCTGGATCGCGCGGTCGCGGCCTCGGGCGGGATGCTGCTTAAAGTCAGCGACGATGCCTCGCTCGACCAGTTGCTGGCCCGGCGCGGGAACAAGGCGCAGCCGGTGGGCGCGATGCTTTCGATCGAGGGGCTGCACGATCTGGAAGGCAAGGCAGAGAACCTCGACCGGTTCTATGCCGCCGGCTTCCGCATGGCGAGCCTGACGCATTTCTTCGACGATGAACTGGCCGGATCGATGCACGGGCTGAAGAAGGGCGGGCTGACCCCGTTCGGCCGGCAGATCGTGCGGCGGATGGAAGACAAGGGCATGATCGTCGACATCGCGCATCTCAGCCACGCCGGCGTGGCGGACGTGCTGGCGATGGCGCGGCGGCCGGTGGTTTCCAGCCACGGCGGAGTGCAGGCGACGTGCAAGGTCAACCGCAACCTGACCGACGACGAGATTCGTGGGGTGGCCCGCACCGGCGGGCTGATCGGCATCGGCTATTGGGATGCGGCGGTCTGCGATACCAGCCCCCGCGCGACGGCCAAGGCGATGCGCCACGTGCGCGATCTTGTCGGGATCGACCATGTCGCGCTAGGCAGCGATTTCGACGGGGCGACCACGACCCGGTTTGATACCGCGCAACTGGAACAGGTAACCCAGGCCCTGATCGACGAAGGTTTCAGCGAGGACGAGATTCGCGCCGCGATGGGCGGCAACGCGCTGCGCGTGATTCGCGCCGGCTTGCGGCCGATGTCCTCTGCGTCGGCAGGGGCCATGGCAGAGGCGCATCGATGACGCGAATCGACGCGCGCGATCGCGCGCCGGATCATCTGCGTGGGGCGGTGATCGCGCTTGGCAATTTCGACGGGTTCCATCTCGGCCATCAGGCGGTGGTGGGCGAGGCGGTGCGGCAGGCGCGGGCGCAAGGCCGCCCGGCGATCGTCGCCACGTTCGATCCGCACCCGGTACGCCATTTCCAGCCTGATGCGCCGCCGTTCCGGCTGACCACGCTGGACCAGCGCGAGGAGCTGTTCGCTGCCGCCGGGGCCGATGCCATGCTGGTCTTCGCCTTCGACGGGACGCTGGCCGCCACCACGGCGGAGGAATTCGTGCGCGGGCTGCTGGTCGATCGGCTGGGCGCGGCGGGCGTGGTCACGGGCGAGGATTTCACCTTCGGCAAGGGGCGCGGCGGTAACGTGCGCGTGCTGGCGGAACTGGGCGCGGAAAGCGGGCTGACGGCGCGCGCGGTCGGCCCCGTGGTGGAAAGCGGCGAAGTCGTCTCCTCCAGCCGCATCCGCGCCGCGCTGCAGGCCGGCGATTGCGCCACCGTCACGCGGCTGCTGACGCGGCCCTTCGCGATCCGGGGCGTGGTGCAGCACGGCGACAAGCTGGGGCGCACGATCGGCTTTCCCACCGCCAACCTGCCGCTCGGCAGCTATCTGCGCCCGCGCTACGGCATCTATGCCGTCACCGGCCGGATGCCGGGCGGGCGCGTGGTGCAGGGCGCGGCCAACATCGGCATCCGCCCCACCTTCGATCCGCCCAAGGAACTGCTGGAGCCTTATTTCTTCGACTGGTCGGGCGATCTTTACGGGCAGGAGATCGAGGTGGCCTTCCACCACTTCCTGCGGCCCGAAGCGAAGTTCGATTCGCTCGATGCGCTGGTCGAACAGATGAACCGCGATTGCGACGAGGCGCGGCGGTTGCTGGCGGCGGGGTAGGCGGGGATTTTCTGGTTCGCGCAGAGGGCGCGGAGGGCGCGGAGAGGGGCGTCGAGCCGAAGGCTCCCGAGAAGGACAGGAGTTCGCTTGTCTTGTAAGAGCGGCTTTGCCGCAGGGTGCGTCCTCTCAGCGCCCTCCGCGTTCTCTGCGCGAACCTGCAATCGCGCAATGAAGCCGCAATTGCAGGAATCCCCGCGCGCCGCTAAGGCCCGCCGATCATGACCGAACAGCGCGACTACCGAAACACCGTCTTCCTGCCGAAGACCGATTTCCCGATGAAGGCCGGACTCCCGCAGAAGGAGCCGGGCATTCTCGCGCGCTGGCAGGAACAGGACCTCTACCGCAAGCTGCGCGATGCGCGCGCCGGGCGCGAGAAGTTCATCCTCCACGATGGCCCGCCCTATGCCAATGGCGACATGCACATCGGCCATGCGCTGAACCATATCCTCAAGGACATGGTCTGCCGCACGCAGAGCCTGCTGGGCAAGGACGCGCCCTATGTGCCCGGCTGGGACTGCCACGGGCTGCCGATCGAATGGAAGGTCGAGGAGGAATACCGCAAGAAGAAGAAGAACAAGGACGAGGTGCCGCCGCGCGAATTCCGCGCCGAATGCCGCGCCTATGCCCAGAAGTGGGTGGACGTGCAGCGCGAACAGTTGAAGCGCCTCGGCATCAACGGCGACTGGGACCACCCGTACCTGACGATGGACTTCCAGGCGGAGGCGACGATCGTCGGCGAACTGCTCAAGTTCGCCGAGAACCAGATGCTCTATCGCGGCGCCAAGCCGGTGATGTGGAGCCCGGTGGAAAAGACCGCGCTGGCCGAGGCCGAGGTCGAATACGAGGACATCGTTTCGACTCAGGTGGACGTGGCGTTCGAGATCACGGAATCGCCGATCGCGGAACTGGTCGGCGCGCACGCGGTGATCTGGACGACGACGCCGTGGACGATCCCGGTGAACCAGGCGCTCGCGTATGGGCCGGACGTTGACTATGTCCACGCGATCATCAACTGGACGTGGACCAAAGACGAAGATCCGCAAGGTATCCAGTACGGTCAGTATTTTGTCGTTGCCGAGCCGCTGATCGAATCCCTTGCCGCCCGGATGGGCGCTTGCGGCACTGACGATGGGCGGAAGATCGACAACGTCACCGTTTCGATCCTATCACGTTTCAAAGGCTCCGACCTCGCCGGCACCATCGCCCGCCACCCGATGCACCACCTCGGCGGATTCTTCGCCAGGCCCCGCCCGCTGCTCGCCGGCGATTTCGTCACCACCGACAGCGGCACGGGCCTTGTCCACATGGCGCCCGACCATGGCGAGGACGACTTCCTGCTGTGCAAGGCGCACGGGATCGATCCGGTCTTCGCGGTCGAGGGCGACGGCAAGTACCGCGCGGACTGGGCGTGGCTGGGCGGCGAAGGCAGCGTCATCAATCCGAAGTTCAATGCGCCCGACGGGCCGATCTGCACCGCGCTGAGCGAGGCGGGCGGGCTGCTGGCGGCAAGCGCGGATTACAGGCACTCCTACCCGCATTCGTGGCGCTCCAAGGCCAAGGTGATCTTCCGCTGCACGCCGCAGTGGTTCGTGCCGATGGACCGGGTGATGACGCACATCTCGCCCAAGACGCCGGGCGAGAACCGTTGGGAAACCGAAGGCGGCGCGATCAACCCGGCGGAGGAGGCGCTGTGCGCCGCGCCCACGCTGCGGCAGGCGGCGATGGCCGCCATCGCCGAAACGCGCTTCGTGCCCGAAAAGGGCCGCAACCGCATCGGCGCGATGGTCGAAGGCCGGCCCGACTGGGTGCTGAGCCGCCAGCGCGCGTGGGGCGTGCCGATCACGCTGTTCGTTGATCGCAAGACCGGCCAGTACCTTGTCGATCCGGCGGTGAACGACCGCATCATCAACGCCATCCGCGCCGAAGGCGTCGATGCCTGGTCGGACGAGGCGGCGCAGGCCCTGCTGGGGCCGGACTACGATGCCGCCGACTACGAGCGCGTGGCCGACATTCTCGACGTGTGGTTCGATTCGGGCAGCACCCATGCCTTCGTGCTGGAATCGGGCCGCTGGCCCGACCTGCTGCGGCCCGAAGGCTATCAGGGGCCGCACGCGGACCTCTATCTGGAAGGGTCGGACCAGCACCGCGGCTGGTTCCAGTCCTCGCTGCTGGAAGCCTGCGCCACGCGCGGCCACGCGCCCTACAAGGGCGTGCTGACCCATGGCTTCACCATGGACGCCAAGGGCATGAAGATGTCCAAGTCGCTGGGCAACACGATCAGCCCGATCGACCTGATGCGCGATTATGGCGCGGACATCCTGCGGCTGTGGGCGCTGTCGGTGGATTTCACCGAGGACCACCGTATCGGCAAGGAAATCCTGGCCGGGGTGGCCGACCAGTACCGCAAGCTGCGCAACACCTTCCGCTACCTGCTGGGCGCGCTCGACGGGTTCGGCGAGGACGAGAAGCTGCCGGTGGGCGAGATGCCCGAACTGGAGCGCTACATGCTCGTCCTGCTCGAATGGCTGGACGGCACGCTGCGGCAGGCGGTGGCGGACTATGACTACAACACCTATGTCCGCGCGCTGAGCGAGTTCTGCAACGAGGACTTGTCCGCGTTCTTCTTCGATATCCGCAAGGATTCGCTCTACTGCGATGCGCCTTCGGACGCGAAGCGCCGCGCCTATCGCACCGTGCTCGACGTGCTGTTCCACGCGCTGGTGCGCTATGCCGCGCCGGTGCTGGTCTTCACGGCGGAGGAAGTGTGGCAGACGCGCTTCCCCGGCAGCGACAGCGTTCATCTGCTGGAATGGCCGGTGGTGCCGGTCTCGGTGGTGGAAGAGGACCGCTGGGCCGAACTGCGCGCGCTGCGGACCACGGTGAACGAGGCGATCGAGCCGCTGCGCCGCGAGAAGGTGCTCGGATCGGGGCTGGAAGCGCAAGTGCTGGTGCCCGAGGGCGCGCCGGAGGCCAATCTGGCTGAACTGTTCATCACCGGGACAGTCGTGCGCGGGCAGGATGACGGCGTGACCGTCACCCGAACCCACGACCACAAGTGCGGCCGTTGCTGGCGCCATCTGCCCGAAGTGGCCGAAGACGGCGCGCTGTGCGCGCGCTGCGAAACGGTGGTCGCGGAACTGGACGCAAAGTCGGATGGGCAGCCGGCGTGACCGTTTCCGGCCGTCGCCTTGCCGGCTTCGCGCTGGCGCTGCTCACGTTCGCGGTGGATCGCGGCGTCAAGGCGCTGATGACCGGCCGGCTCGCGCTGGCCGACGTGGGCGCGATCGAGCTGCTGCCGTTCTTCGACTTGCGCTGGACCGAGAACTACGGCGTTTCGCTGGGCATGTTCACGGCCACCTCGGCCGAGATGCGCTATGGCCTGATCCTGGTGACCGCCACGATCGCGCTGGGCGTCGCCGTGTGGATGCTGCGCGAAAAGGTGCTGGGCGATATCGTCGGCCTCGCGCTCGTGCTGGGCGGCGCGCTCGGCAATATCTACGACCGCGTGTCGCGCGGCTTCGTGATCGATTACGCCGACCTTCATTTCGGGGAATGGCGCCCGTTCCTGATTTTCAACATCGCCGATGCCGCCATCACCTTCGGCGTGCTGATACTGCTTGCCCGGTCGCTGCTTTCGCGCGAAAAGCCCGCCAATGGCGCGGATGCCGAAGCTGATGCCGCCGCCACGGAGAATGCCTGATATGCGTAAAGCCGCCACTCTTTGCCTTCTCGTCTCGGGCGCGGGCCTGCTGTCCGCCTGCGGCGCGGGCGGCTCGCTGTTCAATCGCGTGCGACCCGATGAATTCGCGGTGACGCGCCAGGCGCCGCTGGTGGTGCCGCCCGATTTCGCGCTGACCCCGCCCAACCCCGGCGCGCCGCGCCCGCAGGACGTCGATTCCGGCAAGCAGGCGCTGGAAGCGCTGTTCGGCGGCCCGGCCCCGCGCAGCGCGGTGGAGACCGACGTCATCAACCGTTCGGGCGCTTCGGCCGCCGGCATCCGCAGCTCGGTGGGCGATCCCGACACGAAGACCGTCGCCAAGGGCAATACGCTGCGCGACATCCTGGCCGCGCCGCAGGGCGACGGCGCCGAGGCGCAGGCGAATATTCCCGGCTGATCCGGGCACAGTCCCTGTCGGTTTCAGAAACCCCCGCCGCGCGCGGGGGTTTTTTGTAAGCGCTGGGACGTTCCCACCCCCAACCCCTCCCGCAAGCGGGAGGGGAGCGAGACTTGCGCTGCCACAGGCGGCGCAAGTCGCAGCGGGTGGGCCTTTCAGGGCACGGGCTTTGACCGTCGCCTACTTTTCCGGGCTTAGCCAGATGCCGGCCCAGTCCGCCGGAGGCGGGGCGGAGCGGAAGGCGGCGATGCGGGTGAGGAACACCCGCGCCGGGCCGTCTTCCGGCAGGATACGCAGCGTTTCGGCGAAGGCGGCTTCGGCCTTGTCCCATTCCCGTGCGCGGTAGAGCGCGAGCGCGTGGGCATGGGCATCGCGCGCGGCGAGCAGGTCCGGCCCGACCTCGCCGATCTCGCCGAGCAGCTCGTAGATGCGCACCGCCTCGCTCTTGCCCGGTGCGGCCAGCAGGTCGATCTCGCGCGCCTCGATGCGGTGGCGCACCTTGAGCATGGTCGCCTCGTCGGCCAGGATCAGCGTGCCATAGGTCTTGTTGGCGCTTTCGAGGCGCGAGGCGACGTTGACCGCATCGCCCATGATCGTGAAATTGCGCGAGGCGGCCGAGCCGATCGAGCCGACCACCACGTCGCCCGTGGCGAGGCCGATCCGCGCCGACACGCTGGGCGCGCCCCGGCGCAGGCCGAGCAGTTCGGGCAGCTCGCGCTGGAGCCGCGCGATCTGCTCGCGCTGTTCCAGCGCGGCGGTGACGGCGGACAGCGCGGGTTCCTCCAGCGCGAACGGCGGTCCCCAATAGGCCATGACCGCATCGCCGATGTATTTGTCGATTACGCCGTGGTGGCGGTGGATCGGCTCGGCGGCCAGCGTCAGGTAACGGTTGACCAGCCGCACCAGCGCGGTGGGGGTCAGCGTTTCCGAAATCGCGCTGAAGCCCTGCACGTCGGAGAAGTACACGGTCATCTCGCGCTTTTCGCCCGCTTCCAGCTCGGCGCGGTTGGCGCCCAGCAGGCGATCGACCACACGCGGGTCCATGTAGCTGGAGAAGGTGTTCTTGAGCGCCACCTTCTGCCGCAGTTCCTCGACCATTGCGGAGAAGGCGGTGGTCAGCTGGCCCAGCTCGTCGTGCGTGGTGGCCGGCAGCGACACTTCCAGGTTGCCGCGCCCCACTTCCTCCGCGCCGGCGATCAGGCTGCGCACCGGCGTCAGCATCCGGCGGGTCAGCAGCACCGAAATGACTGCGCCCGCCAGAAAGGCGAAGACGGCAAGGACCAGATTCTCGACCGTGACCAAAAAGCCGCGCCGTTCCAGCGCTTCGAGCTGGCGTTCGTCTTTCGCGCTGAGGACCGAAGCCTCGCGCGACATGCGCTCCATCGCGGCCAGAACGCGCCGTTCGGCGTCCATCGCGGCGGTCTGGCGCAGGCGCACGCCATCCACCATCGCGGGAGCCTCGGGATCGAGAAAGGCGTCCATCGCCGCGCGATAGGCGGCGTGTTCGCGCCGCACGGCCTCGGTTTCCAGCTGCAGGCGGCCGAGGAACACGGCGACATCGTTGGAGACCGGCATCGTTGCGAACCGGCTGATATGGGTATCAAGCTGCGCGAGCTGGCTGTCGACGCGGGTGTTCAACGCGCGGAAACGTTCGAGATAGCTTTCGTGCAACGCGGGATCGCGCACTTGCGGTCCGCCGTACCGCAGCGCCCGCTCGCTGGCGAGTTCCTCCTCCGCCGCGAATTCCTCGATGGTCGCCACTTCGCGCTTGAGCGGCTCCAGCACTTCCACCAGCAGCGCCGTCTCGCGATTGACTTTCGCAGACTGGACGAAGGCATAGACCGCCGCCGCCAGCATGATCGCCAGCAGCGTGACGCTCAGCCCCACGAATTTGCGCGTGATGGTCAGGCGGCCCAGCCGCGCGATACGGCCGGGTCGTGCCGGGGGTGTCTCGATGTCCATGATCCCGTCCCAGGCCCGGAAATACCGGGTTGCTCCGGATCGGACTAGCCTTCCCGCCGGATCGGTGCAAGCCGCCGGCCGCTGGTCGCGACGGGTATGCCGACCCGTCGCGGGACGGGTGCCGACTACTGCCGAAAGCGGCAGAAATCGTCGTTTATCGCGCGATCGAGCACGCTGCGAAACGCGGCGAAGGCCGGGTCATCGGGGCGAAGAAGACCCGTTCCGGACTCTTTCATTTGCCCACGCGGCACGAGGGCCACCGGGCTGGCGATGGGAATGAGCTGCGAGCCGGTGCCCGCGTGCAGCGTGGCCAGCAGGCCGAACATGCAGCCATCACGCGTCGGCCGGCCCAGCGTGATCAGCCGGTGCTGCCCCGCCTCGCAGGTGGCGAGATAGGTGTGGCCGGAGAGGTTGGGCATCGAGACATGGCCCTTCTGCGCGAAGGCGCCGTCGATCCGCTCGGCCTCGGTAAAGCGCAGGTGGCCGGCCGCATCGTCCCAGAAGATGCGCGTGACATAGGCATAGATCGCGCCCGGCTCGCCGAAGCTGGCGCGCAGCGTGAGGTAGTCCGCCTCGATCCAGTGCACGGCGGCGCGGCTGTAGGCGCCCATGTGCTCGGGCGCGGTATCCGGGGCGGGTGGAGCTTCGGGCGTGGCCGCGCCATCGCGCAGGCGCGTGCCCAGCGCTTCTTCCAGCCGGATCACCGTGGCCAGTGTGAACTGGCGGCTTCCGGACAGCGCCTTTTCCAGCGTGGACAGGCTGATCCGCGCCATGTCCGCCAGCGCCTGGCGCGAGATGCGCCGCCGGGCCAGTTCCTCGCGCAGCCGCGCAGCGATCGCCTGTCCTTCGGCGGTCTGTCCTTCTGCGGCACGCATTGCATCGGGTTCGGGCACGGCACGTCCTTCACGTCAAACTGCGGACATATGCGCACATTTCCGCACAGTCCGTCAAGCGATCCCGCCACGATCCGCACCGCTGCGGATCGACCGGACGAAACTGGCGGGGACTGCCCGTGGCTGTGCGGCGCCTGTGCCGCCTAACGGGAAGGCTCCCCTTGATGATGGAGCCTGTCATGGTCCTCTCGCGCATATCTCTCTTCTCGGGCCGATCCCGCTGCCGGATCGCGCTGGCGCTGGCGCTTCTGCTGGCGGTCGTTGGCGGCGCTCTCCTCGCCGGCCGGCTCCAGGCCGAAGACGCCCCGGCCGATGGCGACGCGATCGGCAGCGGCACGCTGCTGCTGTCCGGCAAGGGCGTGGCGGAAAGCCTGCCCGCCGTGCGGCTGGGCACCGACATGGACGTGACGGTCAGCGGCCCCATTGCCCGCGTCCGCGTGACGCAGGCGTTCCGCAACACCAGCGACCGCTGGATGGAAGCGACCTACCTCTATCCCTTGCCGGAGGACGGCGCGGTCGACAGTCTGAAGATGGTGGTGGGCGACCGGGTTATCGTCGGCCACATCAAGCGCCGCGCCGAAGCCCGCGAAATCTATGAAAAGGCGCGCGAACGCGGGCAGAAGGCGGGGCTGGTCGAAGCCGAACGGCCCAACATGTTCCGCAACAGCGTGGCCAATGTCGGCCCCGGCGAAACCGTGCTGATCCAGATCGAATACCAGGCCCCGGTCCGCCAGGTTTCGGGCGAGTTCGCGCTGCGCCTGCCGCTGGTGGTGGGGCCGCGCTACGTTCCGGCGCAGGCCACCGCCGAGAACCCCGCCCGCACCGAAGCGGCCGTGGCGAAGGACATCGACGAGGTTACCGCGCCGCTGGCCGCACCGGCGCTGGGCAAGGGGCTCAACCCCGTCTCGATCACGGTCCATCTCGCCCCCGGCTTCGTGCCCGCCAATCTCATCAGCCCCTATCACCGGATCGCGGTGAGCGACGATGGCGCGCAGGCGCGCACGATCCGGCTGGCCGATGGCGAGGTTCCTGCCGACCGCGATTTCGAGCTGCGCTGGCGGTCGGCCAGCGCCGATCCCACGCTCAGCCTGTTCCGCCAGTCGCTTGATGGAAAGGACTACGTGATGGCCTCGATCGTGCCGCCGGCCCACCTGCCGCAGGGCAAGGCTCCGCCGCGCGAGATGGTCTTCGTGATCGACAACAGCGGCTCGATGGGCGGGCAATCGATGGACGCGGCCAAGGAAAGCCTGCTCCACGCGCTCGATACGCTGCGCCCGGAGGATCGCTTCAACGTGATCCGCTTCGACGACACGATGACCCAGCTGTTCGACCAGAGCGTGCCGGCCACGTCCGAACAGGTCGCCACCGCGCGCCGCTTCACCGAAGGGCTGGAAGCCAATGGCGGCACCGAGATGTTGCCCGCGCTGAAGGCCGCGCTGGTCGATGCGACGCCCGGTGAAGCGCCCAATAACGAGCAGGGCGTTCGTCAAGTTGTCTTCCTCACCGATGGCGACTTGTCCAACGAGAAGGACATGATGGCGGAAATCGCCGCGCACGGTGGCCGCAGCCGGGTGTTCATGGTCGGCATCGGCTCCGCGCCTAACACGTTCCTGATGCGCCGCATGGCCGAAGCCGGGCGCGGCACCTACACCAACATCGGCGATGGCAGCGAAGTGAACGCGAAGATGACCGCGCTGCTCGACCGGCTCAAGGCCCCGGTGGCGCGCGATCTCACGGTCACGGTCGATGGCGCGCCGCTCGATTTCACGCCGCGCCGCCTGCCCGATCTCTATGTCGGCGAACCGCTGGTGCTGCTGGGGCGGGGGCAGGCCCTGTCCGGCCGCCTGACGGTCAGCGGCATGATCGGCGACAAGCCGTGGTCGCAGACGGTGGACCTGTCCGCTGCCGTCGACAGCCCTGCCGTGGCGCGGCTCTGGGCCAACCGCCGCGTGGCGGAGATCGAGGCCGCCCGCGCCGCCGGGGAGATGGAGGACGATCAGGCGGATGGCCAGATCGCCGACCTCGGCCTCGCCTACAGTCTCGTCACCTCGCAGACGAGCCTGGTCGCGGTCGATGAAACGCCCACCCGTCCGGCAGGCGCGCGGCTGACGCGCGAGGAACTGCCACTGCTGCTGCCGGCCGGCTGGGATTTCGACACGCTGTTCAACGGCGCTGCCGCCCATGCCACGACTCCCGCAGCGGGTGCCGAAGCCGGCGAAGCCGACGCGGTAACCCTGCCCCGTACCGCCACCGGCTATATGGCGCTGGTGGAAAAGGGCGGGCTGGCGCTGCTGATGGGCGTGGCGCTGCTGCTGGCCGGCACACGCCGGAAGGTCCGGGCATGACCGCTCTCGTGCTCACGACGAAAGGGACGCGCGCCACGGCGCGCGTCCTGCTGCGCGGTGCCGGGGCGCTGCTGTGCGCGTTCGGTCTCGCGGTGATGGCGCAGGGGTTGGCCGTGCCGGTCAAGGCGCGCGTGGCGCAAGTCTTGCTCGACCGGGCGTTCGCGCGGAGCCTCGCCGAAGGGCATCCGGTGAAGCCGTGGCCCTGGGCGGACACGGTGCCGGTGGCTCGGCTCACGCTGCCCCGGCTGGGCGCGAGCGATGTCGTGCTCTCGGGCGGATCGGGGCAGGCGCTGGCGTTCGGGCCGACCGTGGTGCCGAACCGGCGCGCCGGCGGCGGCGGAGCGGGGGCCGATGTGACCATCATGGCCGCGCACCGCGATACCCATTTCGCCTTTCTGCGCAACACGCGCGTGGGCGACGCCATCGACGTGCGGGCGATCGGCGGCGCGCACCGGCGCTATCGCGTCACCGGCTTCCAGGTGGTGCGCTGGGACGGTTTCGCCGCGCCCCGCGATCCCGCGCGGCCGCTGCTGGCGCTGGTGACGTGCTATCCCTTCGGCGCGACCGAGCACGGGCCGCTGCGCTTCGTGGTCTGGGCGGAGGCGGAATGAAGGACGAGCCGCCGCGCCTTCCCGCGACGGCTCTCCGGCAGCGCGAGGCGGCCTATTTCAGCGTCTTGAGATACTCGATGATGGCCTTGCGCTTGGCCGGATCGGTCTGGCCGGAATAGGTCATCCGCGTGCCGGGCACGAGCTTCATCGGGTTTTCCAGCCACTTGTCGAGCGTGGCGTCATCCCAGGTCAGTCCCGATCCCTTGAGCGCCGGGCTGAAGCTGAAGCCCGCGACATCGCCGGCCTTGGTGCCCACGATCCCGGCCAGGCTCGGCCCGATCATGTTCTTGCCCTTGTCGACCGAATGGCAGGACTTGCAGATGCCGAAAGCGAGCGGCGCGCCATCGGCGGCCGTGCTTGGTGTCGCGGCCGGGGCGGACGTGTCCGCCGGGGCGTTGCCGCTCGCCGGCGTCTCCTCCTGCTTCGCGCTGCCACAGGCCGAAAGCGCCAGCGCCAGTCCGGCCGCGCATGCGCTTTTCACCACCATTCTCATGTCAACATACCCTTTCCATCAGGGCAAAGCCGCGTTCGGGACCGAAAGCGGCGTCGCGACGGGCAGCTTTGCCTTTCCTTGGGATCGCGCCGCGCCTATGCGCCCGTGTTCCATGTTTGAAAAGCCGCCTTTGCACTGGATCGACGAATTGCGCGCGACGCTGAAGCTCGCTGCGCCGCTCGTCGGCGCGAACCTGCTGCAGATGGCGGTGTTCGCGGTCGACGTGGTGTTCGTCGCGCGGCTGGGGCCGGAAGCGCTGGCGGCCTCGTCGCTGTCGGTCGCGCTGTTCGGCCTGCTGATGTGGAGCCTGACGGGCCTCGTCGGCGCGGCCTCGCCGCTGATCGCGGCCGAGCTGGGGCAGCGCAAACACGCCGTGCGCGAAGTGCGCCGGACGACGCGCATGGCGGCTTGGGTCGGCGTTCTCGCGGCGATCTGCGCGATGGGCGTGTGCCTGCTGGGCGGGCCGCTGATGCGGCTGACCGGGCAGCAGGAGGCCGTCATCGCGCTGGCCGAGCCGTTCCTGCGGGTGCTGATGTGGGCGGCGCTGCCGATGGTCCTAGCGGCGCTGCTGCGCACCGTCGTCGCCACGCTGGGCCGGCCGGGCATCGGCACCGCGATCACCGGCCTGGCCGTGGTGGTCAACGCCACCGGCAACTGGATCTTCGTGTTCGGCCACTTCGGCATGCCGGCGCTGGGCCTGACGGGTTCGGCGGTGTCCAGCGTGGTCACGTCCTGCGCGATGCTGCTGGCCTACGCCGCGGTCATCCGGTTCGACCGGCGCCTGCACCGCTATCGCCTGCTGGGCCGCTGGTGGCGTCCGGAATGGAAGCGCTTCGGTGGCGTGCTGCGCGTCGGCCTGCCGATCTGCGGCACGATTCTGGCCGAAGCGGGCATGTTCAACGGCGCGGCCTTCCTGATGGGCCGCATTGGCGAGACCGAACTGGCGGCGCATACCGTCGCGCTCCAGCTGGCGGCGATCGCCTTCCAAGTGCCGTTCGGCGTGTCGCAGGCCGCGACCATCCGGGTGGGCCTGGCCTTCGGCGCCGGAGACCGGCACGCAGTGGCCATGGCCGGGCGCGTGGCGATCGCGCTGGGCATGGGCTTCATGCTGCTGTCAGCCGGCACGATGCTGGTGGCCCCACGCGCGATCATGCGGCTCTACATCGATCCCGATGCCCCGGCCAATGCCGCGCTCGTCGCGCTGGCGGTGCAATACATGGTAGTCTGCGCCGCGTTCCAGCTGTTCGATGGCGCGCAGGCGGTGGGCGCCGGCCTGCTGCGCGGCATCCAGGATACGCGCGTGCCTATGGCCATCGCGCTGTTCGGCTACTGGGTGCCGGGGCTGGGCACGGCGATCGGGCTGGGCCTGTTCACGCCGCTGCGCGGGGTGGGCGTTTGGCTCGGCCTGATGATCGGGCTGATCGTCGTCGCGGCGCTGATGCACTGGCGCTGGCACCGGCGCGAACGGCTGGGTCTGCTGACGGCCGGCTGATGCCGCCGCAAGGGTGTGCCGTGCAGGGGCAGGGGACGCAAAAAAATCTGTCCGCCCCCTGTTGACGCTCCACCGCCCCTCACCCATATCCCGCCCGCTGGCACTCTCCCCGTGAGAGTGCCAAGCGAGGTTCGTATTTTTGGAAGAGGGAGCAACCCATGAGTTTCCGTCCGCTGCACGATCGCGTGCTGGTGCGCCGCGTCGAAGCCGAGGAAAAGACCGCCGGCGGGATCATCATCCCCGACAGCGCCAAGGAAAAGCCCGCTGAAGGCGAAATCGTCGCCACCGGCACCGGCGCCCGCGCTGAAAACGGCACGATCACCCCGCTCGACGTCAAGGTCGGCGATCGCGTGCTGTTCGGCAAGTGGTCCGGCACCGAAGTCAAGGTCGCCGGTGAAGACCTCCTCATCATGAAGGAATCGGACATCCTCGGCGTCATCGGCTGAAGATAGTCCTCTTTCCCGTCCAGATATTCAAAGGAAACCGAAATGGCTGCCAAGGAAGTACGCTTTTCGCGCGACGCGCGCGAACGCATCCTCAAGGGCGTCGACATCCTCGCCGACGCGGTGAAGGTCACGCTCGGCCCCAAGGGCCGCAACGTCGTGATCGACAAGAGCTTCGGCGCGCCGCGCATCACCAAGGACGGTGTGTCGGTCGCCAAGGAAATCGAACTCAAGGACAAGTTCGAGAACATGGGCGCGCAGATGCTGCGCGAAGTGGCCAGCAAGGCCAACGACAAGGCCGGTGACGGCACCACCACCGCGACCGTGCTCGCCCAGGCGATTGTGCGCGAAGGCATGAAGTCGGTTGCCGCCGGCATCAACCCGATGGATCTGAAGCGCGGCATCGACATCGCCGTCGCCAAGGTCGTGGACAACCTGAAGGCCCGTTCGACCCCGGTCGCCGGTTCGTCGGAAATCGCGCAGGTCGGCATCATCTCGGCCAACGGCGACGTGGAAGTCGGCCAGAAGATCGCGGAAGCGATGGAAAAGGTCGGCAAGGAAGGCGTGATCACCGTGGAAGAGGCCAAGGGCCTCGAATTCGAACTCGATGTCGTCGAAGGCATGCAGTTCGACCGCGGCTACCTCTCGCCCTACTTCATCACCAACCCGGACAAGATGACGGTCGAACTCGAAAACCCGTACATCCTGATCCACGAGAAGAAGCTGTCGTCGCTGCAGGCGATGCTGCCGATCCTCGAAGCGGTCGTGCAGTCGGGCCGTCCGCTGCTGATCATCGCCGAAGACATCGAAGGCGAAGCGCTGGCCACCCTCGTGGTCAACAAGCTGCGCGGTGGCCTGAAGATCGCCGCCGTCAAGGCGCCGGGCTTCGGTGACCGTCGCAAGGCCATGCTGGGCGACATCGCCACGCTGACCGCCGGCGAGATGATCTCGGAAGACCTCGGCATCAAGCTGGAAAGCGTGACGCTCGCCATGCTCGGCCAGGCCAAGAAGGTCACCATCGACAAGGACAACACCACGATCGTCGACGGCGCCGGTTCGGCGGACGAGATCAAGGCCCGCGTCGAACAGATCCGCGCCCAGATCGAAGTCACCACCAGCGACTACGACCGCGAGAAGCTGCAGGAACGCCTGGCCAAGCTTGCTGGCGGCGTGGCCGTGATCAAGGTCGGCGGTGCGACCGAAGTCGAGGTGAAGGAACGCAAGGACCGCGTTGACGACGCCCTGCACGCCACCCGCGCGGCGGTGGAAGAAGGCATCGTCACGGGCGGCGGCACGGCGCTGCTTTACGCCACCCGCGCGCTCGACGGCCTGACCGGTGCCAACGAAGACCAGACCCGTGGCGTGGACATCGTCCGCAAGGCGATCACCGCCCCGGTCAAGCAGATCGCGGAAAACGCGGGCCATGATGGCGCCGTCGTCGCCGGCAAGCTGCTCGACCAGACGGACGAAGGCATCGGCTTCAACGCCGCCACCGACGTCTATGAAAACCTGAAGGCCGCTGGCGTGATCGATCCGACCAAGGTCGTCCGCACCGCGCTGCAGGACGCTGCGTCGGTCGCCGGCCTGCTGATCACCACCGAAGCGGCGATCAGCGAAAAGCCGGACGACAAGCCCGCGATGCCGCCGATGGGCGGTGGCATGGGCGGCATGGGCGGCATGGACTTCTAAGTCCGATACCGTTCAGTCCGAACACAGGATCGGGGCCGGGAGGGGAAACCTTCCCGGCCCTTTTCCTTGGACGATTGGACCGGCCAGCCAATGGGCCGCGTGGCAAGCCCACCCCGCTGCGGCTAACGCCGCCCGTGGCGACGCAAGCCTCGCTCCCCTCCCGCGTGCGGGAGGGGTTGGGGGTGGGCGTCCAACGCAAAAGGCCCCGCGCAGCGCGCGGGGCCTTCGTGTCTCCTTGAAACGGAGCGGCGTTCAGAGCTTGCCGGTCAGTTCCGGCACAACGGTGAACAGGTCGCCCACCAGGCCGATATCGGCGACCTGGAAGATGGGGGCGTCCTCGTCCTTGTTGATGGCGATGATGGTCTTGGAATCCTTCATGCCGGCGAGGTGCTGGATGGCGCCGGAGATGCCGACGGCGATATAGACTTCGGGGGCGACGATCTTGCCCGTCTGGCCCACCTGGTAGTCGTTGGGCACATAGCCCGCGTCCACCGCCGCGCGGCTCGCGCCCACGCCCGCGCCCAGCTTGTCCGCCAGCGGCACGATCACCTGCTCGAACGTCGCCGCGTCCTTCAGCGCCCGCCCGCCCGAGACGATGATCTTGGCCGAGGTCAGTTCGGGACGCTCGCTCTTGGCGATCTCCGCGCCCACGAAGCTGCTCGTCCCCGCATCGGCCGCGCCGCCCACCGCCTCGATGGCCGCGCTGCCGCCGTCCGCCGCCGCCTTGGCAAAGGCCGTGCCGCGCACCGTGATCACCAGCTTGGCGTCGCCGCTCTCCACCGTGGCAATGGCGTTGCCCGCGTAGATCGGCCGCGTGAACGTCTTCGGCCCTTCCACCGAGAGAATGTCCGAGATCTGCATCACGTCGAGCAGCGCCGCCACGCGCGGCGCCACGTTCTTGCCCGTCGTCGTCGCCGGCGCCACGAACGCGTCGTAGTCCGCCATCAGCCCCGCCACCAGCGGCGCCACGTTCTCCGCCAGCGCGTTGGCCAGGCTCGCGTCATCGGCCGTGACCACCTTGGCCACGCCCGCGATCCGCGCCGCCGCCTGGGCCACGCCGTCCACGCCCGCGCCCGCCACCAGCAGCGTCACCTCGCCCAGCTGCGCCGCCGCGCTCACCGCCGACAGCGTCGCATCCTTCACCGCCGAACCATCGTGTTCGACCCATACCAGTGCCTTGGTCATCTCAGGCTACTCCCAGTTCCTTGAGCTTGGCCACCAGCGCGTCCACGTCGGCCACCTTGATCCCCGCCTGCCGCACCGGCGGCTCCGATACCTTCAGCGTCTTCAGGCGCGGGCTCGTGTCCACGCCGTAGTCCCCCGGCGCCTTCGTCGCCAAGGGCTTGCTCTTCGCCTTCATGATGTTGGGCAGCGAGGCATAGCGCGGCTCGTTCAGCCGCAGGTCCGTCGTCACCACCGCCGGCAGCGCCAGCCGCACCGTCTCCAGACCGCCGTCGATCTCGCGCTTCACCACCACGGCGTCGCCGTCCACCGTCACCTCGTTGGCGAACGTCCCCTGCGGACGGCCCAGCAGCGCCGCCACCATCTGCCCCACCTGGTTCGAATCATCGTCGATCGCCTGCTTGCCCGTGATGATCAGGCCCGGCTGCTCTTCATCGGCAATCCCCTTGACGATCTTCGCCACCGCCAGCGGTTCCACCTCGTCGTCCGACTGCACCAGGATCGCTCGGTCCGCGCCCATCGCCAAGGCCGTGCGCAGCGTCTCCTGCGCCTTCGCCGGTCCCACCGACACCGCCACGATCTCCGACACCACGCCCTTCTCCTTCAGGCGGATCGCTTCCTCCACCGCGATCTCGTCGAACGGGTTTATGCTCATCTTCACGTTCGCCAAATCAACACCCGTGCCATCCCCCTTCACCCGGGGCTTCACGTTGTAATCAATCACCCGCTTCACGCAGACCAGGGCTTTCATTGCTTCAAAGCCTTTCCCAGTTGGATATGGTGGCGGCATAATTTGCGTTTACGTAAACGTCAATCTATCTGCCGCCAGCGTGGAAAGAAAATCGATCGGCCGATGGCAAACGCAGCATTCGCGGAGCCGGACCTTACCGGGTGCATCCTGGCTGAGCACCCCCCGAAACAGGAATGATCCCATGCAAGGCTTGGTGGCGGCGCTGCCGCGTCCTTGCGACCTTGGTGGAATAATACACGCACGATGCTTGCGTTGGCTGCCCAAGTCCAGCAGGGCGGAAAACGCGATGCCCATGATCGACTTCGATCGCCTTGAAGCAATTGTCCACCAGGCCGGACAGATGGCGCTTTCGCGCTGGCCCGGCCACGGACACGCGCTGGAAGTGTGGGACAAGACGCCGGGCAATCCGGTGTGCGAGGCGGACATCGCCGTCGATACCTATCTGAAGCGCGAACTGCACGCCCTGCTGCCTTCGGCCGGCTGGCTTTCGGAGGAGACGGTCGATCACCCGGAGCGGCTGGAGCGCGGGCTGTGCTGGCTGGTCGATCCGATCGACGGCACGCGCGATTTCGTGCGCGGGCGTCCGGGGTGGGCGGTTTCCGTGGCGCTCGTCAGCGGCGGCCGTCCACTGATTGGCATGATGAGCGCCCCGGCGCGCGGCGAGTTCTGGCGCGCCATTGCCGGCAAGGGCGCCACCCGCAACGGCGTGGCGCTCCGTGCGAGCACTCGCACCGAACTGGCCGGATCGCGCGTGCCGGCCGATGCGCTGGCGGGAGTCGATGGCGATCTCGTGCTGGTGGACAAGCCCAATTCGATCGCGCTGCGCATCGCCATGGTCGCCGCCGACGAAGCGGACCTGCTCGCTACGCTGCGCTGGGGCTTCGAATGGGACGTGGCGGCCGCCGCGCTGATCGCGCGCGAGGCGGGCGCCACCACCACCGATGCCTTCGGACAGCCGCTGGTCTTCAATAAGCGCGATCCCCGCGCGTTCGGGCTGCTGGTAACCGCCCCCGCGATTCACGCGGCGGCGGTGGACCGGCTGGCGGATCGGGCGGCCAGGCTCGCCTGACCCGCCCTTTCCGGGCCACTTCTCAGGCTTCGACAAAATCCTCGGTGTCGATCGTCGGCAGCATGGCCCCGGCGTAACGGTGGCCGGCGACCGTCTGCTGGTTGATCAGCGTGTCCACTTCGGCGGCCACATCGGCGGGAAGGACCCAGTCCCAGCGGGCGATGTTCTCCTCGAGATGCGCGATCTTGCCGGTGCCGGGTATGGCGACGACATGCTCCCCGCGCGACAGCACCCAGGCGAGCGACAATTGCGCCGGCGTCACGCCCGCGCGGGTGGCGATGGCGTTGAACTGCTGCACCAGGCCGTAGTTGTGTGTCCAGTTATCGCCCTGGAAGCGCGGCATGGCGCGGCGGATGTCCTTTTCCTCCAGCGCCGCCGGGTCCGCCACGCCGTTGGCGAGAACGCCGCGCGCGACGGGCGAGAAGGCGACAAAGGTCGTGCCCAGTTCGCGGCAAGCGTCGAGCACGGCGATTTCCGCCTGGCGCGTCCACGGCGAATATTCGGTCTGCATCGCGGCGATGGGGTGGACGGCGGCGGCCTTGCGCAGCGTGTCGGCCGACATTTCGGACAGGCCGATCGCGCCGATCTTGCCCTCGCGCACAAGGTCCGCCATCGCGCCGACCGAGTCCTCGATCGGCACGCTGAAATCGCGCCGGTGCATATAGTAGAGATCGATGTGGTCGGTCTGGAGCAGGCGCAGCGAGACTTCGAGTTCGCTGCGGATGGTGTCGGGATGGCAATCGATCCCGCGCTTTTCCCCGCTGGCGAAGATGCCCATCTTGGAGGCGAGGAACACCTTGTCGCGCTTGCCCTTCAGCGCCTTGCCGACCTGCGTTTCGTTGTGGCCCAGGCCATAGAGGCGGGCGGTGTCGAAATGATCGTAGCCTACTTCTATCGCGCGATCGAGCAGGCGCAGCCCGTCCTCGTCGCTCGGGCGGCCGCCATAGGCCCAGCTCAGCGACATGCAGCCGAGCCCCACGGGGTTGGTCGGGCGTCCGGCGATGGGGCGGCGTTGGATCGGCATGGCAGAATCTCCTTTGCCACGCCGATGCCAGCCGGGTGCGCGGAACGTCAACCCGGCTGGTTCGGTATCATGCCATGAGAGCCGCGTTATTGGCCCGAGCGGGCACGGGCCACGTCATCCTGCGAGATCGGCACGATCTTGATCTCGACGCGGCGGTTGGCCGAACGGCCCGCCTCGGTATCGTTCGAGGCGACCGGCTGCGTCTCGCCGAAGCCCTGGCTGCGGATGCGCGAATAGGACACCCCGCGCGAGGTCAGGTAATCGGCCACCGCGCGGGCGCGGCGTTCCGAAAGGGCCTGGTTGTAGGCGTCCGACCCGGTCGAATCCGTATGGCCGTACACGTCGATCAGGCTGTCCGGATACTGGTTGAGCGATTGCGCCACCTTGTCCAGCGTATCGCGGAACGTGGGCTTGATCGCCGAACTGTCGGTATCGAACGTCACGCCGTTGGGCAGGTTGACGAGAATGGCCGAGCCGTTGTCGGTCGGCGTCACGTCCACGCCGCTGCCGGCGGTGGATTCGCGCAGCTGCTTGATCTGCTTGTCCATCGAATAGCCCACCGCGGCGCCGGCGATGCCGCCGATGCCGGCACCGAGGATGCGGCCGGTCTTGCCGCCGATCAGGCCGCCCAGCAGCATGCCGCCCAGCGCGCCGCCGACGCCGCCGATGGCGGTGCGCGATACCTTCTTCTCGCCCGTGTTGGGATCGGTGACGCAGGCCGAGAGGCTGACGAGCGACACCGCGCACAGGCTCGAAACGAGGACCCGACGAATCTTCATGTTGTATTCCCCTTCTTGCGACGCTTCGTCCCGGCCGCTCTCTCCCGCGGCGGTGAACCGGCGTGATTAACCTACATCGACCTGATTACGCACCGCCAGTCTGAACTGTTCCCGAACGGTGGGACTTCGCGAATGGCGATGAATCTGCTAGCGGATAGGGCGTGACACCTTTTCCCTGGCCTGACGTCTTCGTCATCGTGGGCCTCGTCGTGCTCAATGGCCTGTTTTCCATGTCGGAACTGGCGATCGTTTCCGCGCGTCCCGCGCGTCTGAAGGTTGCGGCCGAGGCCGGCAGCCGGGGCGCGCGCACCGCGCTGGAGCTGGCGGCCGATCCCGGCAAGTTCCTTTCGACCGTGCAGATCGGCATCACGCTCGTCGGCATCGTGGCCGGCGCCTATTCGGGCGCGAGCCTGGGCGGCCCGGTGGGCGAGCGGCTGGCCGCGACGGGCGTGCCCGCGCGCTATGCCGGCGAGGCGGGCTTCGTTCTGGTCATCGCGGTCACCACCTACCTCAGCCTCGTCGTCGGCGAGCTGGTGCCCAAGCAGCTGGCGCTGCGCGCGGCGGAGCCGATAGCCATCCTCGCGGCGCGCCCGATGGTGCTGATCGCCCGCGTCAACGCGCCGTTCGTGTGGGCGCTCGACCGTTCCTCCGGGCTACTGCTGCGCCTGCTGCGGCTGAACAAGGGGACCGAGCAGGAAGTGACGGCCGAGGAACTCCAGATGATCTTCGCCGAGGCCACCCGCTCCGGCGTGATCGAGGAGGACGAGCGCGCGCTGATGACCAGCGTGATGCGGCTGGCCGAGCGCCCCGTGCGCGAGGTGATGACGCCGCGCACCGAACTGCACTGGATCGAGCGCAAGGCGAGCGAGGCGGAAATTCGCGCCGCGATCGAGGACAGCCCGCATTCGCTGCTGCTGGTGGCGGACGGGTCGGTGGACCGGATCGTGGGCGTGGCCAAGGTGCGCGACGTGCTGTCGGTATTGCTGCGCGGGCGCAAGGTCATGCTGACGCGGTTGATGAAGAAGCCGGCGATCGTGCCCGACCAGCTTGACACCATGGATGCGTTGCGCGTGATCCAGCAGGCCGAGGTCGCGCTCGCGCTGGTGCATGACGAATACGGCCATCTGGAAGGCATCGTCACCCCGGCGGACCTGCTGGCGGCGATCGCCGGCAATTTCGTGGGCCATGGCGACGAAGGCGATGCGCCGATGATCGTGGAGCGCGACGACGGTTCGCTGCTGATTGCCGGCGCGCTGCCCGCCGACGCGCTGGGCGACCGGCTGGCGATCGACCTGCCCGAGGACCGCGATTACGCCACCGCCGCCGGCTATGTGCTGTCGGTGCTGAAGCACCTGCCGACCGAGGGCGAGCATTTTGCCGAGCAGGGCTGGCGCTTCGAGATCGTCGACATGGACGGCCGCAAGATCGACAAGGTGCTGGTGAGCCGGATCAAGGCCGCGCACCCCGAAAAGGCCGAGCTGGACGGGTAGAGTCTGATGGCTTCCGGTTGACCTGCTTCGTCATTGCGAGCGTTAGCGAAGCAATCCAGGGCACCGCGTGGGGCTCTGGATTGCCGCGGGGCGTTCGCCCCTCGCAATGACGGCACACCATTCCAGGCGGCATGTCGCCGCCGTACCCGCAAACGAAAAGGGCGGCCCCGAAGGACCGCCCTTTGCTGTTTCTGTCCGGAAGACCGGAAGAAGATTACTTGAGCTCGACGGTGCCGCCGGCTTCCTCGATCTTCTTCTTGATTTCTTCGGCTTCCGCCTTCGAAACGCCTTCCTTGACGGCCTTCGGCGCGCCTTCGACCAGCGCCTTGGCTTCGGTCAGGCCCAGGTTGGTGATCGCGCGGACTTCCTTGATGACCTGGATCTTCTTGCCACCGTCGCCCGTCAGGATGACGTCGAATTCGGTCTTTTCTTCAGCGGCGGCAGCTTCACCACCGGCAGCCGGAGCGGCGGCAACGGCAACGGCGGCAGCGGCGGAAACGCCCCATGCTTCTTCCAGGGCCTTGGCGAGGTCAGCGGCCTCGAGGACGGTCAGCTTCGACAGTTCTTCAACAAGCTTGGCGATATCGGCCATGATATTTCACTCCTGATTTCGTGGCGCCCGGCGCGGCGCGCCGGACGAAAATCGTTTCGATACGTCTTACGCGGCTTCTTTGGCGTAGGCGCCGAAGACACGGGCCAGCTTCGCCGCCGGAGCGGTGGTGAGCTGGGCGATCTTCGTGGCCGGAGCCTGGATGAGGCCGATAAGCTTGGCGCGCAGTTCGTCGAGCGACGGCATCGAGGCGAGCGCCTTGACCCCTTCCGCGTCGAGAATCTGGCCACCCATCGCGCCGCCGACAATTTCGATCTTGTCGGTGGTCTTGGCGAATTCGATCACCGCCTTGGCGGCGGCAACCGGATCGGCCGAGGCAGCGATAGCCGTCGGACCGGTGAAGAAATCACCAATGCCTTCGTAATCGGTGCCCGCGACGGCAAGCTTGGCAAGACGGTTCTTCGCAACCTTGTAAGTCGCGCCCGCTTCCCGGATCTTCGTGCGCAGGGCGGTGGACTGGGCCACCGTCATGCCGAGGTTGCGGGTGATGACCACCGCGCCGGCCTCGGAGAAGACCGAGTTCAGGAACGCGACCGATTCGGCTTTCTGCGAACGATCCATGCCTTACTCCTTCACAATGGCCGCCCGGGACAGGCTCGGAACGGCCGGCTACGTTTGCTTGCCCCTGCGGATGCAGGGGTCGATGCCCCACGGAGGAGCACCGGCGAGTCCGTTGACAAGGGAAGGAGGTGCGCCCGAAAGCGCGGCTGGCGCCACGATCCGCGGGGCGGAACGCCGGGCCAAGGGGCACGCGGCCCCGGAAACTCTTTTCCCCGCCTAGGCTGGAGATTAAGCGGGAAGCCCGCACCAGCTGTCTCGGACGGATGATCTCCGGGCTTGCGCCCTTCGATCAGGGGCGGGCCATTAGCAGGACGGGGCGCCGAGTCAAGGCTGGAGTCCCCGTGGCAAGGGCCGGAGGCCGCGCGGTGCGGTCACTCCGCCTCGTCCCGGTAGCCCAGCAGGTCGCCCGGCTGGCATCCCAGTTCCTGGCAGATGGCTTCCAGCGTCGAGAAGCGGATCGCCTTGGCCTTGCCGGTTTTGAGGATGGACAGGTTGGCGAGCGTCATGTCGACCCGCTCGGCCAGTTGGGTGAGCGTCATACCCCTGGCCTGGAGCAGTTCGTCGAGCTTGACCACGACCGGCATCACACGGTTCCTTCCAGATCGTCGCGCATCCGCGCCCCTTCGCGAAAGACGCGGGCGAGAATAAACAGCACGATCGCCAGCAGGAACGATCCCGGCGAGATATCGAAGTCCGCCGTGGCGTTGCCGATCATGCCGGCCAGCCACACGCCCATCGCGCCGACGGGCCACGACATGCCTTCCACCGCCAGCGTCAGCCAGCCCATGCGGGTCAAGCGCCGGGCGTTGGCGGGGATGAAGGGATCGCCAGCGCCCACGCTGTCAATGATGCGCCGCAGGTCCAGCAGGAACAGGAAGGCCGCGGCGGCCATTGCGGCGATCAGCAGCAGGATCACGGCGAGGCCTGGAATGGTCTGCGTGCTGGCGGCGTGGCCGGTTTCCGAGGCGATGCCGGCGAGCACGTCGGCCCGGAACAGGACGATGGCCGGGGCGCCGAGCAGGCTGGTCACGCCGATCAAGGCGGCGAGGCCGAGGCCGGCGGTGACGATCAAGCGCCCCGCCGTCAGCAGGGGGTCGCGGGTGCGAAGAGACATGGTGGTGGTTTCCTCGTTGATAGGGTCAGGCGAGCGTCGGCAGCGGCAACGTGGGGGCAAGCGCCTGGCGCGGTCCCGATGCGGTGGCGGCAAGCGCTGGAAGGAGCAGCAGCAGCGCGCAGGCGAGCGGCACGATCGGGGTGCGCGATCCTGCAAGGCGAGGGCTGGGCATGAGGACTTCTCCAGGTGGTCGATATCGATATTCAATAAGAGCATCTATTCTTATCGTCAATCAATAATATCGAAAATCGATATGTTGGTCGCGTCGAACTGCGGCCACCCCTTTGACAGCGCGTCCTCCCCTCCCTATATCGCCTTCCACAACCGGCGCTTCGAGCAAGGCTTTCCCATGCGCGGGGGACGGCACAAGGAAGGAAGCGCGCGGGTTTCATCGTTCGCGAAGGCTGCTGGCCGGGTCCCCGAATCGGGCGCCGTGCCGTGCGGCCTTTTCGCGTTTGATGCGCCAACGCCGCGTTTGGCACAGTTTCGCCGGGTTCGCCCGGCCTTTGAAGAGCGAAGAGGCAAAACCCTCCATGGCGACCAAGGCTCCCGCACGCCCCGGCGTGAAGAAGCGCATCCGCAAGATCTTCGGCGACATCCACGAAGTCGTGCAGATGCCGAACCTGATCGAGGTTCAGCGCGAATCCTACGAGCAGTTCCTGCGCTCCGATCCGGCCACGGGCTATGTCTCGGGCCTGGAAAAGACGCTGCGGTCGGTGTTCCCGATCCAGGACTTCGCCGGCACCGCCAGCCTCGATATCAAGGAGCGCGACGGTTACGTGCTCGAGGCGCCGAAGTACGACGTCAACGAATGCCGTCAGCGCGGCATCACCTACGCCGCGCCGATGAAGGTGACGCTCAAGCTGGCGACCTTCGAGGTCGACGCCGAGACCGAGACCAAGTCGCTCATCGATATCAAGGAGCAGGACGTCTACATGGGCGATATCCCGCTCATGACCGACAACGGCACCTTCTTCATCAACGGGACCGAGCGCGTCATCGTGTCGCAGATGCACCGTTCGCCGGGCGTCCTGTTCGACCATGACCGCGGCAAGACGCACTCGTCGGGCAAGTACCTCTTCGCCGCCCGGGTGATTCCCTATCGCGGTTCGTGGCTCGACTTCGAGTTCGACGCCAAGGACATCGTCAACGTCCGCATCGACCGCAAGCGCAAGCTGCCGGTCACGGCGCTGCTCTATGCGCTGGGCCTGAACGGCGAGCAGATTCTCGACTACTTCTACGACAAGGTCACCTGGGCGCGCGGCGAAGGCGGCTGGCGCGTGCCGTTCGTGCTGGAACAGTGGCGCGGCGCGAAGCCGGCGTTCGACATCGTCGATGCCAAGTCGGGCGAGGTGATCTTCCCCGCCGGCCAGAAGATCAGCCCGCGCGCGGCCAACAAGGCGGCCAAGGACGGGCTTGAGGAACTGCTGATCCCGACCGAGGAAATCTTCGGCCGCTATTCGGCCAAGGACCTGATCGACGAATCGACCGGCCGCATCTGGATCGAGGCGGGCGACGAAGTCAGCCCCGAGAACCTCGAAGTGCTCGACAGGGCGGGCGTCGACCGGCTCGAACTGCTCGACATCGACCACGTCAACACCGGCCCGTGGATCCGCAACACGATGAAGGCCGACAAGGCCGAGGATCGCGACCAGGCGCTGGCCGACATCTACCGCGTGATGCGCCCCGGCGAACCGCCGACGCGCGAAACCGCCGAAGCGCTGTTCGACGGCCTGTTCTTCGACGCCGACCGCTATGACCTTTCGGCCGTGGGCCGCGTCAAGCTCAACATGCGCCTCGGCCTCGACTGCCCCGACACGGTCACCACCCTGCGCACCGACGATATCCTCGCCGTGGTCAAGGAACTGGTGAACCTGAAGGACGGCAAGGGCGAAGTCGACGACATCGACAACCTCGGCAACCGTCGCGTGCGTTCGGTGGGCGAACTGCTGGAGAACCAGTACCGCGTCGGCCTGCTGCGCATGGAACGCGCGGTGAAGGAGCGCATGTCGTCGGTCGACGTCTCGACGGTGATGCCGAACGACCTGATCAACGCCAAGCCGGCGGTGGCCGCGGTGCGCGAATTCTTCGGTTCGTCGCAGCTGTCGCAGTTCATGGACCAGACCAACCCGCTCTCCGAAGTGACGCACAAGCGCCGCGTTTCGGCGCTCGGGCCGGGCGGTCTTACCCGCGAGCGCGCGGGCTTCGAGGTCCGCGACGTTCACCCGACCCACTATGGCCGCATCTGCCCGATCGAAACGCCGGAAGGCCCGAACATCGGTCTGATCAACTCGCTGTCCACCTTCGCCCGCGTCAACAAGTATGGCTTCATCGAAACGCCGTACCGCAAGGTGATCGACGGCAAGGTGACCAAGGAGGTCGTGTACCTCTCGGCCATGGAAGAGCAGAAGCACACGGTGGCGCAGGCTTCGGCCGAAACCAACGGCGATGGCTCGTTTGTGGAAGAGCTGGTCTCGGCGCGGCAGAACGGCGAATTCGTGATGGCCCCGCGTGAAACGATCACGCTGATGGACGTCAGCCCCAAGCAGCTCGTCTCGGTGGCCGCCTCGCTGATTCCGTTCCTGGAAAACGACGACGCCAACCGCGCGCTGATGGGCTCGAACATGCAGCGCCAGGCGGTGCCGCTGGTCAAGGCCGACGCGCCGTTCGTGGGCACCGGCATGGAAGAGACCGTGGCGCGCGATTCGGGCGCCGCGATCGCGGCGCTGCGCGGCGGCATCGTCGACCAGGTCGACGCGACGCGTATCGTCATCCGCGCTTCGGGCGATGTCGAACCCGGCCAGTCGGGCGTGGACATCTACACGCTGCAGAAGTTCCAGCGTTCGAACCAGAACACCTGCATCAACCAGCGTCCGCTGGTGAAGGTGGGTGACGTGGTCGAAAAGGGCGACGTGCTGGCCGACGGTCCCTCGACCGATCTCGGCGAGCTGGCGCTCGGCCGGAACACGCTCGTCGCGTTCATGCCCTGGAACGGCTACAACTACGAAGACTCGATCCTGATCTCCGAACGGATCGTGAAGGACGACGTGTTCACCTCGATCCACATCGAGGAGTTCGAGGTCATGGCCCGCGACACCAAGCTGGGGCCGGAAGACATCACGCGCGACATCCCGAACGTCGGCGAGGAAGCGCTGCGCAACCTCGACGAGGCGGGCATCGTCTATATCGGCGCCGAAGTGCATCCGGGCGATATCCTTGTCGGCAAGATCACCCCCAAGGGTGAATCGCCGATGACCCCGGAAGAAAAGCTGCTGCGCGCGATCTTCGGCGAAAAGGCCAGCGACGTGCGCGACACCTCGCTCCGCCTGCCGCCGGGCGTTTCGGGCACGATCGTCGAAGTGCGCGTGTTCAACCGCCACGGCATCGAGATCGACGACCGTACCCGCGCGATCCAGAACGAGGAAATCGAACGCCTCGCCAAGGACCGCGAGGACGAACGCGCGATCCTCAACCGCGCCACCTTCAACCGTCTGCGCGACATGCTGCTCGGCCAGGTGGCCGCGGCCGCGCCGAAGGGGCTGAAGAAGGGCATCGAGATCGACGAGCAGGTGCTGGCCGATGTCGAACGCCACGAATGGTGGAAGTTCGCGGTGGCCGACGATGCGCGCCAGGCGCAGCTCGAAGCGGTCAAGGCGCAGTACGACGAGACCGTCAAGGCGATCCAGGAGAAGTTCGAGGACCGCAAGGAAAAGCTCGAACGCGGCGACGAACTCGCCCCGGGCGTGCTCAAGATGGTCAAGGTCTTCGTCGCGGTGAAGCGCAAGCTGCAGCCGGGCGACAAGATGGCCGGCCGTCACGGCAACAAGGGCGTCATCAGCCGCATCCTGCCGATCGAGGACATGCCGTTCCTGGAAGACGGCACCCACGTCGACATCGTGTTGAACCCGCTGGGCGTGCCTTCGCGCATGAACGTCGGGCAGATCTTCGAGACCCACCTGGGCTGGGCCGCGCGCGGCCTGGGCCAGCAGATCAAGCACGCGCTGGAGGACTGGCGCTATGCCAATCCCAATCCGGAAGCGGCCGCGCCGCCGAGCGTGCTGATCGACAAGCTCAAGGACGTCTATGGCGAGCAATACCACGCCGATATCGACAGCCGGAACACGGCCGAGATCGTCGAGCTGGCCGAAAACCTGAAGGCTGGCGTGCCCATGGGCACCCCGGTGTTCGACGGCGCGCGCGAATCCGACATTTCGGCGATGCTGACCAAGGCGGGTCTCGACACCTCGGGCCAGTCCACGCTCTATGACGGGCGCACGGGCGAAGCCTTCGACCGCAAGGTCACGGTGGGCATCATCTACATGCTGAAGCTGCACCACCTGGTCGACGACAAGATCCACGCGCGTTCGATCGGGCCGTACAGCCTCGTCACCCAGCAGCCGCTGGGCGGCAAGGCCCAGTTCGGCGGCCAGCGCTTCGGGGAAATGGAGGTCTGGGCGCTCCAGGCCTATGGCGCGGCCTATACGCTGCAGGAAATGCTGACGGTGAAGTCGGACGACGTGGTCGGCCGCACCAAGGTTTACGAAGCGATCGTCAAGGGCGACGACACCTTCGAGGCCGGCATTCCCGAAAGCTTCAACGTGCTCGTCAAGGAAATGCGCTCGCTCGGCCTCAACGTCGAACTGTCGTCGCTGGACGATCAGGACGACGATGACGGCCTTGCCGAGGCGGCGGAGTAAGCCCTTGTCTCCCCTCCCGCGTGCGGGAGGGGCCGGGGGTGGGCCTGATCAAGGCGCCACCCGCAAGACCCACCCCTAACCCCTCCCGCAAGCGGGAGGGGGATAAAGGAAGAAGACATGAACGACCTGACCAAATTCACCAACCAGCTCGCCAAGCCCGAGACCTTCGACCAGATCCAGATCGGTCTCGCTTCGCCCGAGCGCATCCGCTCCTGGTCCTTCGGCGAGATCAAGAAGCCGGAAACGATCAACTACCGCACGTTCAAGCCCGAGCGCGACGGCCTGTTCTGCGCGCGCATCTTCGGTCCGGTGAAGGACTACGAGTGCCTGTGCGGCAAGTACAAGCGCATGAAGTACAAGGGCGTCGTCTGCGAAAAGTGCGGCGTCGAAGTCACCGTCACCAAGGTGCGCCGCGAGCGCATGGGCCACATCGAGCTGGCCGCCCCGGTCGCGCACATCTGGTTCCTGAAGTCGCTGCCCTCGCGCATCGGCCTGCTGCTGGACATGCAGCTCAAGCAGCTTGAGCGCATCCTCTACTTCGAAAGCTACGTCGTGATCGAGCCGGGCATCACCCCGCTTGAACGCTACCAGCTGCTGACCGAGGACGAACTGCTCGACGCGCAGGACGAATACGGCGAAGACGCGTTCAGCGCCGGCATCGGCGCCGAAGCGGTCAAGCAGATGCTGATCGACCTCGACCTCGAACAGGAACGCAAGGACCTGATGGAGGAGCTCGCCACCACCAAGAGCGAGCTGAAGCCCAAGAAGATCATCAAGCGCCTCAAGGTCGTGGAATCGTTCATCGATTCGGGCAACCGCCCGGAATGGATGATCCTCGACGTGGTGCCGGTCATTCCGCCGGAACTGCGCCCGCTGGTGCCGCTGGACGGCGGCCGCTTCGCGACCTCGGACCTCAACGATCTCTACCGTCGCGTCATCAACCGTAACAACCGCCTCAAGCGCCTGATCGAGCTGCGCGCGCCCGACATCATCGTGCGCAACGAAAAGCGCATGCTGCAGGAAGCGGTGGACGCGCTGTTCGACAACGGCCGCCGCGGCCGCGTCATCACCGGCGCCAACAAGCGTCCGCTGAAGTCGCTGTCCGACATGCTCAAGGGCAAGCAGGGCCGCTTCCGCCAGAACCTGCTCGGCAAGCGCGTCGACTATTCGGGCCGTTCGGTCATCGTGACCGGCCCCGAACTCAAGCTGCACCAGTGCGGGCTGCCCAAGAAGATGGCGCTCGAACTGTTCAAGCCGTTCATCTACGCCCGGCTCGACGCCAAGGGTCTCTCGATGACCCTGAAGCAGGCGAAGAAGTGGGTCGAGAAGGAACGCAAGGAAGTCTGGGACATCCTGGACGAGGTGATCCGCGAACACCCGGTGATGCTGAACCGCGCGCCGACGCTGCACCGCCTTGGCATCCAGGCGTTCGAGCCGGTGCTGATCGAGGGCAAGGCGATCCAGCTGCACCCGCTGGTCTGCTCGGCCTTCAACGCCGACTTCGACGGTGACCAGATGGCCGTCCACGTGCCGCTTTCGCTGGAAGCCCAGCTCGAAGCGCGCGTGCTGATGATGTCGACCAACAACATCCTCAGCCCCGCCAACGGCAAGCCGATCATCGTGCCGTCGCAGGACATGGTGCTGGGCCTCTACTACCTGTCGATGGACCGCAAGGGCGAACCCGGCGAAGGCATGATGCTGGCCGACATGGCCGAAGTGCACCAGGCGCTGCACGCCGGTGCCGTGACCATGCACTCCAAGATCATCGCGCGCGTGCCGCAGACGGACGAGAGCGGTCAGCAGTACCTCAAGCGGTACGAGACCACGCCGGGCCGCATGCTGATCGGCGAATGCCTGCCCAAGAGCCACACGGTTCCCTTCGAGCTGGTCAACCGCCTGCTCACCAAGAAGGAAATCGCGGACGTCATCGACCAGGTCTATCGCCACACCGGCCAGAAGGAGACCGTGCTGTTCGCCGACGCGATCATGAGCCTCGGCTTCCGCAACGCGTTCAAGGCGGGCATCTCGTTCGGCAAGGACGACATGATCATCCCCGACAGCAAGGATGCGCTGGTCAACGAAACCAAGGAACTGGTGGCCGATTACGAGCAGCAGTACCAGGACGGCCTGATCACGCAGCAGGAAAAGTACAACAAGGTCATCGACGCCTGGAGCCGTTGCGGCGACCAGGTGGCGAACGCCATGATGGACGAAATCCGCGCGACCCCGGTGGACGAGCACGGCCGCGAAAAGCCGGTCAACTCGATCTACATGATGTCGCACTCCGGCGCGCGTGGTTCGCCGACGCAGATGAAGCAGCTTGCGGGCATGCGCGGCCTGATGGCCAAGCCTTCGGGCGAGATCATCGAAACGCCGATCATCTCGAACTTCAAGGAAGGCCTGACCGTCCTTGAATACTTCAACTCGACGCACGGCGCCCGCAAGGGTCTGGCCGACACCGCGCTCAAGACGGCGAACTCGGGCTACCTGACCCGCCGTCTGGTCGACGTGTCGCAGGACTGCGTGGTGATCATCGACGATTGCGGCACCGAACGGGCGCTGGAAATGCGCGCGATCGTGCAGGGCGGTACGACGATCGCCTCGCTGGGCGAACGCATCCTCGGCCGCACGCTGGCCGAAGACCTGATCGAGGCGAAGACGGGTGCTGTCATCGTCGAGAAGGGCACGCTGCTGGACGAGCCGGCGGTGGCGAAGATCGAGGCGGCGGGCGTCCAGTCCGCGCGCATCCGTTCGCCGCTGATCTGCGAAGCGCAGCAGGGCGTGTGCGGCAAGTGCTATGGCCGTGACCTCGCACGCGGTACGCCGGTCAACATCGGCGAGGCGGTGGGCGTCATCGCCGCGCAGTCGATCGGCGAGCCGGGCACGCAGCTGACCATGCGTACCTTCCACATCGGTGGCGCGGCGCAGCTCAACGAACAGTCGCACCTCGAGGCGATCTGCGACGGCACCGTGCAGTACCGCGACATCCCGACGATCACGGACAGCCGTGGCCGCCGCCTGTCGCTGGCCCGCAACGGCGAAATCGTGGTGATGGACACCGAAGGCCGCGAGCGCGCCATGCACCGCGTGCCCTATGGTACGCACCTGCTGCACGAGAACGGCGCGATCATCAGCCAGGGCGATCGCCTGGCCGAATGGGATCCGTTCACCACGCCGGTCATCACCGAAAAGCCGGGTATCGTGCGCTACCAGGACCTGATCGACGGCCGCACGCTGACCGAGCAGGTCGACGAGGCGACCGGCATCGCGCAGCGCGTGGTGACCGAAAACCGCGCCGGCGGGCGGGCCAAGAAGGACGATCTCCGTCCGCGCCTGACCCTGCTGGACGAGAACTCGGGCGAAGCCGCGCGCTACATGCTCGCGGTGGGCACGACGCTCTCGGTGGAGGACGGCCAGGAGGTCAACGCCGGCGACATTCTCGCCCGCGCCAGCCGCGAAGCCGCCAAGACCCGCGACATCACGGGCGGTCTGCCGCGCGTGGCCGAGCTGTTCGAGGCGCGCAAGCCCAAGGACAACTCGATCATCGCCAAGATCGCGGGCCGGATCGAATTCGTCCGCGACTACAAGGCCAAGCGCAAGATCGCGATCATCCCGGAAGAGGGTGAACCGGTCGAGTACCTGGTGCCCAAGAGCCGCGTGATCGACGTTCAGGAAGGCGACTACGTCAAGAAGGGCGACAACCTGATCTCCGGTTCGCCGGACCCGCACGACATTCTCGAAGTCCTCGGTGTCGAGGCGCTGGCGGAATACCTCGTCGCGGAAATCCAGGAAGTCTACCGCTTGCAGGGCGTGAAGATCAACGACAAGCACATCGAGGTGATCGTTCGCCAGATGCTGCAGAAGGTGGAAATCACCGATGGCGGCGATACCACCCTGCTGCCGGGCGAGCAGGTCGATCTCGAAGAGATGAACGAAGTCAACGGCAAGCTGGAAGCGGGCCTGCGCCCGGCGGAAGGCAAGCCGGTGCTGCTGGGCATCACCAAGGCCAGCCTGCAGACGCGTTCGTTCATCTCCGCCGCGTCGTTCCAGGAAACCACCCGCGTGCTGACGCAGGCGGCGGTCGAAGGAAAGCGCGACAGCCTGATCGGCCTAAAGGAAAACGTCATCGTCGGCCGTCTCATCCCCGCCGGTACCGGCGCGGGCATGAACCGCCTGCGCGTGGCCGCTTCCAGCCGCGATGCCGCGCTCCGCGCGTCCTATCGCAAGCTGCAGGAATCGCTGATCGCGCCGGAAACGGCGGCCGAGGAACATGCCGCCGAACTGGCGCAGGGTCCCGAAGCGGCGATCGGCAACGATCCGCTGGCGGCGGTCGAGGGTGAAACCCACGGCACCGACGCGGACGCCGGCGAATACCTGATCGAAGGCGACGAGGCGTAAGCTCTCGCGCCTTTGCGGGCACGGACAGAAAAGCCCCGCCGGAGCGATCCGGCGGGGCTTTTTCGTGCGGGAACGACCGTGCGCGCTCT